>NZ_JAQQPS010000012.1:0-193214 GCF_036688685.1 Massilia sp. S19_KUP03_FR1
CTGCTGGCGGGCGCGGGCCTGGCCGTCTGGCTGGCCGGCGGCGCGCCGCCGCGGGCCGCGCTGCCGGTTCCGGTGCCGGCGCCGGCGCAGGCCGTACCGGCACCCTTCGATCCCCTGACGGCGCTTGAGCAGGTCGCCAACGGCGCGCAGCCCGACCGTGCCATCATCGTCACCGCGCAACAATCGCAGGTCCGCATCGGCAAGGATCGCTTCCAGTTCGCCGTCCACGCCAGCCGTGACGGCTACCTGTACGTGCAGATGGTGGGCAGCGACCGTAACAATTTCTACCTTCTGTTCCCGAATGCCGTCGACAAGGACAACCGCATCAAGGCCGGCCAAACCGTGACACTGCCGCGCACTGGATGGCGCATGGGTGTGGAAGGACCGGCCGGCGTCGACCAATTCGTTGCCATCGTCTCCGACGCACCGCGCAGTTTCGACAGTGCCGGCCTGGTGCAGGGCGACTTGTTTGCCGAGTTCCCCGTCGCGCGCGCCGGCGCACTGCAGCGCGCCTACCGCGGCGCCACGCCGCTGTTTGCCGGCACACCCACCTGCACGGCGCCCTGTTCCGCGGCTTACGGCGCCAGCCGCTTCGCCATCGAAGAAGTGAACTAGCCGGCTATTGCGACAGGTTCACCAGCGTGACGCGGCGGTTCTCCGGCGCGCTCAGGTCCGATTTATTGAGAACGTCGACGTCGCCCTTGCCGACCGGTTCGAGGCGTGCGCGGTCGATGTGGTGGGCCGCGACCAGGTAGTCGCGCACCGACTCGGCCCGCATCTGCGACAGTTTCAGGTTGCGCGCCGATTGACCGCGCGGGTCGGCATAGCCTTCGATCCCGAAACGGAAACTGGCCAGCTTGTCGGACCCGAGCGCCCCGCCCACCACGTCGAGCGCCCGTTTCGCTTGCGCGGTGAGCTCGGCCGAGTTGGTCTCGAACGTGATCAACAGCGACGCACTGGCGCGCCTGGCCGGCGCCGCTGGCGCGCTATCGCGCAGCACCCGGATCGAGCGCGTGCGCAGCGGCGCCGGGGCCGGCGTCAATGCGTCGATCAGGCTATCCTGGGTCACTTTGCCTTCGGCCAGGAGCGGCGCCTCCTGCGCCAACGCGGGAATGGATGCGGCAACAAAACAGAGGGAAAACAGCGTCTTGATTTTCATAATGACCTCGGCAATCGGATGGAAGAAATAGCAAGCCTTGTTGCTTTAAAAATCGTTGCAGCCATTGCGCTGCCCCAGGATGAAACAGTTGCTCAGGTTGGGGCTGAGGCGCACGCGCGACCATTCCACGCCGAGCGCGTCGTTCACGGCGCCGACGCCGGCCGCCGCCAGTGCACCGGCGCCGACGCACACCCGCATCTCGCCGATATTTTTATCGTACAAATCGCTGCTACTGAACGTCACATCGCGGCCGATGGCAGGCGCCACATAAGACGGCGCAGCTTGCACGACCAGGGCGTTCAGGTTGCCCGGCGCCTGCCTAAACACATAGTTCGCCGCTGCCAGGCCGCTGCCCTCCAGCGGGTAGGTACCGGCACGCGCGACGCGCCCGGTCGGCCCCTTGAACGCGAGCGCACCGGTGGTCGCGCTGGCCAGCGATTCGCCGTATACGAAACCGGTCACGCTGCCGCTGAAGCTGCCCACCGGCGTCCCGACCCAGGCCGTGACCGGATCCGCGCTGTACGTGAGCAGGGCCGGCGCCACCGTCAGCGTGCCGGCCTGGTAGGTGATCGCATAATTGGACGCCGTGGCGCCGCTGCCGGTGATGGCGTGGCTGCCGGCGCGGGCGGCCGCGCCGGTGGGCGCAGCCAGTCGCAGGCCGCTGGCCACGGCGCCGGTGTCGGCCAGTTTCAGTCCGGTGTAGGTCGCGGACAGGCGTGGATCGGCGCCGCCGTACACCTTGTGCTGGTCATCGATGGCGATCAGGAGCGCAGCCGGCGTCACCGTCAGCGCGCCGTCGCGCACCGTGACGGCATAACCCGCCGGTGAGGTAAAACTGCCGGTGACCGCGTAGCGGCCCACGTTCGATGCCGCCGTGGCGGCGCTGCCGAAGGCGCCGGCCAGCACATCGGCCGCGCTGTCGCCGTTGACCAGGCCCGTCACGCCGTAGGTGAACGCGGGGTTGGCGTCGCCGTACACGCGCGCCAGCGTGGCACCGGTGATGGTCACGGCCGGCTGCTGGCGATAGATAAAGCCGTTGCCGGCGCGGGCCGTGCCGCAGGCGGCGCCATAGCCGCAGTGGTAAAAATTGGGCTGGGTTGGCGCCAGCGCGCCGCGCACTTCTTCAGACCAGGTATCGGCGTAGACCTGCCAGCGGCGGCCGGCGCCGACCAGCAAGCTGCCGTTGGCGCGGTTGTCGAACGCGGTGCCGGCCACCAGGGTGATGTCGCCGTCCAGGCTGGCGACGTCCTGCGCCAATATCAGCCGGCCGGCCGAGCGCACCAGCACATTTCCCCCGGCCACGCTGGTGGCCGCATCGATGGTCGTCGCGGCCCCGGTGATCTCGTTGAAGCCGCGGCCCTGCAGGGGACCAAGCACCAGCGCGGTGCTGTCGAGCACGTCGACCTCGCCGTGCATGGTGGTCAGCGCGAGCGTGCCGATACGGTTGCCGGCGTTGGTCAGTTGAAACTGCCCCCCCGGGCCGCTGCCGTGCAACAGCAGGCTGCCTGCGCTCAGCGCGACATCCTGGCTGTCGACCAGGCCGCCAGACGATAGCGTCACCAGGCCGGTGGCGGACAGCGGGGCCGTGAACGTGATGCCGCCACCGCTTTGCAACGTCAGGTTGCCATCGAACAGCGCCGCAGCGTTGTACTGGAGCGTGCCGCGTTGGGCGCTGCTGCCGATCACGACGGTCGACCCGGGCTGGATGCCGAACGCCGCCAAATCCAGCTGAAACGGCAATTGCGCCGTCCCCACGCCGATCGGCACATCCAGGGCGCTGGTCGGTGCGCCAGAGGCATCCACCCCGCCGGGCCGGAAGTGGATGACGCCAGTGGTGCGGATGGCGCTGGGATGGCCGGCGCCAGCGGCCAGCATCGGCTGGACCGGCGTGTCGCTCAACACCACCGCATGGTTCAGCGCGCTGATGGCCACCGTCCCGCGCATCGTCGCGCCGCCGATCTGCACGCCGTCGAGCGCGACGCCGGCCGGCCGGCCGGCCGATTCGCCGGCAATGGTGAGCGCGCCATCCACGCTGCCAAGCTGGACGTCGGCCAGATCCACGCCGCGGCCGCTGGCGGCGCGGCCCAGCAGCGTGAGTGTCCCGGCGCCAATCGTGGACAGCGTGGCGCCATGCATCACCAGCCCCCGCCCGCTGAACCCTTCGGCCACGCCGGTGATGGCGACATTGCCGGCGCCGGCGATACGGCTGCCGTTAACCAGCGCGACACCGGCCGCCGCGCCGGCGCCGCGCAGGGTGATGGCGCCGGCCGGACGCGTATCGCACTGGCAGTTGCGCGCATCGAGCGTGGCGCCGTCGAGCAGGATGCCGTTCTCATGCAAAGCGTTGCTGGTAGCGTAGCCGGGCAGCTTGTCGCTGCCTCCAGACAAGCCAATGCTGCCGCCGCCGCTGGCGATCGAGGCCCCGGGCTCGAGCACGATCGCGCCAGCGTTCAGGTCGACATCGATCCTGGCCCCGCTGCCGGTCGCGGCGATGCGCGCGTTCGGGGCCATGACAATGTTCGCGCCGGCGTCGAGGCGCAACGCGGCCGCGCCAGGCGTCGCCTTCAGGACCGCCGCGTCGACCACGATATCGCCCGCACCCTCGACGCGCGCCTGCACGACGGCGTTGGTCGCGGCATCGAGCGTGCGCCCGATGCTGGCCGCAAGCGGCGCGTCGAGCGCGATGGCCGGCGCCGTCAGGGTCCAGCTGCCGGCCGGCCCGGCGCCGGACGCCGCGCTGACGGAAAAGCCGGATGCATCGACCACGGCGCCGTTCGTCTCGACGGCCCCGCCGCTGCCGCTGAGCGCATCGGCGCGGACCTTGCCGTGCAGGTCGAGCGCGCCGGCAGCGTCGATCAGGACGGTCCCGCCGCCGCTATCGCCGCGCACATCGATGGCGGCAGTCGCGGCCAGGGACAGGGCCTGCCCGCGCACGCTCACGGTGCCGCCATGTGCGCCCGTGGCCGCCAGCGTCCCGGTCAGGTCGACGCGACCGGTGGCGCCGGCATCGAGCACCAGCTTGCCGTTGCGCTCGACCAGTGCATTGGCCTGCAGCGTGCCATGCTGGGCAACCGAC
This sequence comes from Massilia sp. S19_KUP03_FR1, assembly GCF_036688685.1. Classification (NCBI taxonomy): domain Bacteria; kingdom Pseudomonadati; phylum Pseudomonadota; class Betaproteobacteria; order Burkholderiales; family Oxalobacteraceae; genus Massilia; species Massilia sp. S19_KUP03_FR1. The sequence goes on from NZ_JAQQPS010000012.1 coordinate 4,236, forward strand.
GCGGCCAGCGCCTGCATGCTGGCCGCCGTCATGACGACCTGGCCGCCGTCGGCATACACGGCGCCACCATTTGCCACCAGCGCCTGCAGGCGCGCCGGCTGCACCACGATGCGGGTCAGGCCATCGCCGTTGAAGTCGAGCGTGACGCCCTCGCCCGCCGCCAGAGCGACCGTGCCCAGGCGCGCCGTCAGCGTGCCGTTATTGCTTACGCTGGCGCCTAGCAGCGCAATGGTGCCGCGCTCGCCCGCGCGCAGTTGCGCGCCATCGACCCGCAGCGCGGCGCCGCTGGTGCCGGCAAACTGGTAGCGGCCGGCCAGGAAATCTTGGTCGGCGATGTCCATCGTCGAGGCCACCAGGCTGCCGACGTCGACGCGGGCCTGGGCGCCGAACAGGATGCCGTTCGGATTGACCAGGAACACCTTGCCGTTGGCGCTCAGGCTGCCCAGGATGGCACTCGGGTCGCTGCCGGTGACACGGTTCAGCGCCACGCTGTTGGCGTCCGGCTGCTGAAAGCGCACGGTTTCGCCGGCCGCGATTGAAAAATCGCGCCATGCCAAAATGGCCTTGCCGGTGCCCTGCGCAACCAGCGTGGTGGTGCTGTTCGGCTGCGTGATCTGGGCCGAGCCGGCCACCACGCCGGACAAGGTGGGCGCGCCGGCCGCCACGCCGGACAGGCCGCACGCCAGCGCAGCGGCCATGGTGGTGCGGGGCGAGAGGATGCGCATGCGGGTCTCCTTAGAACGTCTTGACGATCTGGGCGTACAGGCGGGCGCCGCTGGCATCGATGGCGGGGCCGCTGTGGCGTGTCGGCCACGCCGCGCTGGCGCGCAGCGCCATGCTCGCTGCAATGCCCTGGTACAGGCCGACGCCGACGCCGCTCAGCGTGAGATGGTTATCGACGCCGGGTGCGGGTGCATGGCTCAGGCGCACACGCCCGAGGTCGTAAAACGCACTGACGGTGGTGCTGGCACTGGCGGCCCAGCGCAGTTCCGCGTTGACGATGGCCGCTTCGTCACCGATGCCGCTGGCCGACGAGTAGGCGCGCACGGCGCGCGGGCCGCCGCCGGCGATCTTGTCGGCACTGTCGAGGTTGCTGTTGGCCCACTGGCCGGCCAGTGCAACATAGCCAGACAAGCCGTGGCCGAGCGCCTGCAGGCGCGCCAGCTGGAAGGTGGCGCGCACGAAGCCGCCCGCCGTGCCGCGTCCCGGTCCCTGGTCGAGCAGGCGATCCGGCTCCGAACGCAGCGCCAGGTGGCCTTTGATGACATCCAGACCGGCACTGACATAGCCGCCGTCCTGCCAGTCGTCGCGCCGCTCGTAGACCAGTCCGAGATCGAGGCTGTCCAGGCGTTTCCTGGACACCTGGTCGAAGGCGTCGAGACGGTCGTCCAGCAACTTGTGTTCAACCGTGGCCTTGCCGAACAGGTTCTCGCGGCGCGAGCGAATCAAGGGGTAGCTGAGGCCCAGCTCGAGCACGTCGGCGCTGCCGTGCGCATCGAGCGCCGCAAAATCCTGTCCCAGCTGGTACTGGATGTGGCCCGCAGCGACAATCCCGCGCAGGCCGCTGCGGCCCAGCGGCAGCTCGTAGGCGATGCGCCCGAACGCCAGGCCCTTGCCAAACGAACTGAGCAGGCGCAGGTCGAGATTGTCGCCGCGCCCGAACGGGCTGTTGATGCGCCCGAGCAGGCCGACGCGGTTTTTGCCCGTACTGGGCGATCCCTGGTTGTCCAGGTCGAGCGAAAAGCTGGTGCGGGGGGCCGCCTTGAGGTCAACCACGAGGTCGAACGCGCCGGGTGCGTCGCCCGCTTCCAGCGCCGCCTGGGTCGCCATGCCGGGTGTATCGGACAGCATCAGCAAGGCACGCTCGAGCTGCTGCTGCGTCATGGGCTGGCCGGGCTGCAGCTGGGCCAGGATGGCGACCACCAGGGGCTCGGGCACCGGCACATCGGTCACGCGCTCGACCCGCACCCGCCCCAGCCGCCCTTCCAGCACCGACAGGGTCACCTTGCCGCCCTCGATTTCCTGCCCTGGCACCACGGTGTCGGTCAGGATGTAGCCGGCGTCGTGGTACAGCGCCGTGACGCGCGCCGCCAGCGCGGTCAGGTCGGCAAAGGTGACGCGCTGGCCGAGTTTGTCGGCGACCTGCGCCTGCAGCGTGGCGTCGGAGAACACGGTGTTCCCGGCAAACGCGATGGCCGTCAGCGAAAAGGTGGGGCTGGCGGGGACCTGGGCAGCGGCGTACGCCGTCAGCACCAGCAACGGCAGCAAGCAGGCCAGCCGTCGCATCATGGGGCGCCCCCGCCCGCCAGCTGCATGCGCCAGTCGCCGACCAGGTTGAACGCGGCCCAGAAATATGGTTCGGCGTAACCGGCCTGCGCCAGCACTGCCAGTTGCGCGCTCTGCATGGCCTGCGCCGACGGCGCGCCGCGCGCCAGTTCGCCGTACAGGGTGGTCATCAGGAGCGCGGTCGAATCGTCTTCCACCGGCCACAGCGACACCAGCAGGCTGGCCACGCCCGCGCTGAGGAAGGCGCGCGTAAAACCGAGCACCTCGTCGCCCCTGGCGATGCGTCCCAGCCCGCTCTCGCAGGCCGACAGGGTGACCAGCGCGACCTGGTCCATCGCCAGGCCATGGATGTCGCGCGCGGCCAGCAAGCCCGGATCGTCGCCCTCGGGCGCGAGCAGGATGCGCGACTGCAGCGGATCGACCAGGTCGACTTCGGCGTGGGCGGCCACGTGCAGGATGCCGGCCGATTGCACGCTGGCGCGAAACTGCGACGGCGTGGCTGCCGCCTGCGTGAACACGGTGGCGCCGGTGAACAGCGCGACGATGCGCTGCACCTCGCGCTCGGCGCCCGGCAGCGCCATGCGCGCGTCCAGGCCCGGGTTGCCGAAGGCCGCCAGCGGGACATGGCGCCCGGCGCTGCGCCGCGCCAGCTCGAGCGCCAGGCCGGCCGATGGCGCAAAGGCCAGTGGATGCAGCTGCACCAGGTAACCGGCGTCGGTGCGCAGGGCCTGGAATGGCAAATAGTGCAGCGCCTCGTGCGGCACAAGAAGCAGGGTTTCGCCGGGCACCAGCGCCAGCGGCGCGAGCAAGGTGGCGTACAGGCGCGCCCCCAGTGCGCGCGCGGCGGGACGGCGCTCGAGGATGGCCTGGCGCAGTGCATCAACGTCCTGCGCCACCTCCTTGCGCGTGCGCGCGATACGGTAGCCATCGATGCCGGACGGGCGCACCACCCAGGCAATGAGTGCGTCATCGAGCGTGTGGAAGGCGACGATGGCTTCGCCCTCGCGCAGCGCCGCGCGCACCTGCGCCGCGCTCAAAGGGGACGTGCGCGCGGCGCCTGCGGGCATGGCGACGCGCTCGCGCACCAGGTCGAGCAGCGCGCGCGCGCGGCTTTGCTCGCTCAGTGCGAAGGCGCCGGCGCTGTCGCCTTCTGCCATCGACAGGGCGATGGCCCGGTCGAACACCTGCTGCACGTCGCCGAACAGGCCCGCTTTGAATTCTTCGCTGCGAAAGCGGCTGCGAATGGTTTCCGAGGTGCGCACGGCATCGCGATAGGCCAGGCGCGCGCCGGCCCGGTCGCCGATACGCGCCAGCACCTCGCCGCGGCCGGCCTGGCCCCACAGGCGGTGGTAGGACAGGTCCGAGCCGGCGGCGCTGTCGACCACCTCGGTGAACAAGGCCAGCGCGCCCGGGTAATCGCCTTCGGCCAGGCGCAAGCGGGCCAGGCCGCGCTTGAACGGCATTGCCATGACGGCATCCGGCGCGCCCAGTCGGGCATACAGGGTGCGCGCCTGCGCCAGCTGGCCGTCCTGCACATAGGCGTTGGCCAGCGCAATGTCGACCAATGGGCGAAATTTTGCGCTGGCGGCGCTTGCCGCCTGCAGGTAGTGGGCAATTGCGTCGGCCGGCCGGCCGCGACGCGCGGCCACGTCGCCCAGGGTTTTCAGGGCCGGGCCTGCAATCGCGGGCGTGCCGACACCGCCGCTGGCCAGGGCGTCGCGCGCGTACTGGTCGGCATGGTCGAGGTCGCCGGCATAACTGTACGAGATGGCCAGGTCGCGCTTGGCCGAGGCGACCAGATTGTCGTTGCCTTCGCGTTGCCCAATGATCAATGCTTTGCTGGCCGCCTGTATGCTCAGGCGAAACTCGCCGCGCTCGGCCAGCGCCACCGCCTGCCCGCAATACTGATAGCCGGCGAGCTTGATGCGGTCGCGCTGATACAGCACGCGCCCCTCGTCGCTCAGGGCTTTGACGGTCTCCGCATCCTGCAGGCGCGCGCGCGCGGCGTCGAACACGGGCGACGCGCCCGCCCCTGCGCCGGCCAGCGACGCGGCCATGCAAAGTGCAAACAGCAATACGCTACGACTGGGGCAAACATGCATGGTGCGTTCCACTGGAGGGAGGGATGCGCCTTCACAATCATCAACAATCGATATTTACAAAACATCATTAGTTTATACGGTATATGTGATGCCGAGAAAACAAAACGTGATGGTTTTTTTGCACGTGTATGTAATTCGCACGCGGCGCTGCGGCAGGCTGCCTGCGTCAGGCGGATGCGGGGCCCTTCGGTCGCTTTGACGCAGATCTGCCGGGTGGAGGGGTGGGGCGTCGAGGGCATCCTGCGGTCCGCCCTGAGAGTGGTGATGGCACCCACCCATTCTGGCGATCGATCAGCTGGATTCTGGCAAAAAAATCAATTAAATCAAAAAACAACAGAAAATTAATCAATTTTATTGATTCTGATGATCGTACTTTATTTATGCGAAGATCCATTGCCCTGCGGAATTACAAAACAAATATGTCACTTTGCAGACAATTAACCAACATTACTAATTCCGCCAAAGGCAAGGAAATGAAAAAATTCAAGGATATTCGCATCGGAACCCGGCTCGCACTGGGCTTCGGCATGATATTGCTGATTTCGGGTCTGAGCACGACCATCGCCATTGGCCGTTTGCAGGACGTGGCCCAATCGACCCGGGAAATGATGCAGCAACCGCTGGCCAAGGAACGCATGGTCACCGAATGGTATGGCGCGGTGATCGCCGCGATCCGCCGCACTACCGCGATCGCGAAAAGCAGCGACCCGTCACTCATCGAATTTTTCGCTGAAGAGTCGCGCAACGTCACCAAAGGCACCAACGCCCTGCAGGAAAAACTGGTGCCGCTGTTGGTCTCCGACGACGAAAAACAACTCTATCAAGCCATCATGGCGCAGCGCAAACTGTTCCAGGCCGCGCGCGCCGATATCATCAAGATGAAAACCAGCGGCCAAGCCGACGAGGCCGCCAAACTGTTCCAGTCCGCCTATCTGCCAGCGTCCGTGGCTTACCAGCAGAAACTGGCCGAACTGGTCACGCTACAACAACACCACATGGATGGCATCGCCACCGCCATCGACGCCACGGCCGCATCGAGCCGGAGCCTGCTCATCGGCCTGGCCGGTCTGGGGCTGCTGCTCGGCGCGCTGTGCGCCTGGGCCCTCACGAACGGCATCACCGGCCCGCTCAAGCGCGCCATCGCGGCCGCACGTCTGGTCGCCGACGGTGATCTGACCGGCCGCATCGTGGTCGATTCGGACGACGAAATCGGCCAGTTGCTGCAAACCTTGCAGGACATGAACGGCAGTCTTTCGAACCTGGTCAGCCAGGTGCGCGGCGGCACCGACTCGATCGCCACCGCGTCAAGCCAGATCGCCGCCGGTAACCACGACCTGTCCGCGCGCACCGAACACCAGGCCAGTTCGCTGGAAGAGACCGCCTCCTCGATGGAAGAGCTGACCGGCACCGTCAAGCAAAACGCCGACAATGCGCGCCAGGCCAACCAGCTGGCGGTGACCGCTTCCGATGTCGCCTCGCGCGGCGGCAACGTGGTCGAGCAAGTGGTGCAGACCATGGGCGAGATCAACCATTCCTCACGCAAGATCGCCGACATCATCACGGTGATTGATGGCATTGCCTTTCAGACCAACATCCTGGCCCTGAATGCCGCCGTGGAAGCGGCCCGCGCCGGCGAACAGGGTCGCGGTTTTGCCGTCGTCGCTTCCGAGGTGCGCAACCTGGCGCAGCGCTCGGCCGCCGCCGCCAAGGAAATCAAGACCCTGATCGACGACTCGGTCGGCAGCGTCGACGCCGGCACCAAGCTGGTCGGCGAGGCCGGCAGCACGATGAAGGAGATCGTCGACAGTATCCGCCGCGTCACCGACATCATGGGCGAGATCAGCTCTGCCAGCCAGGAACAGACCGGCGGCATCGAGCAAGTCAACCAGGCCATCATTGCGATGGACAACGTGACCCAGCAAAACGCCGCGCTGGTGGAGCAAGCGTCGGCCGCCGCGGAATCGCTGCAGCAACAAGCCGCCGGCCTGGCCGAGGTGGTCAGCGTATTCCGGATCGACGGATCGACGCGCGCGCAGCAACCGGCGCGCGCGGCCAAACTGGCCCCGGCGGCGCGTGCCAGGCCCGCCATCGCCTTGCGCAAAGCACCTGCCGCAAGCCCTGCCGCGGCCACCCGCAAGGCGCCGTCCATCGCCACCGACAAGGAGGAGTGGGAGACGTTTTAAGACGCCGTGAAAATCAAGCAGTGCAAGCCCATGGCGCCGTTCCAGGCCTGCCTGGGCGGCAATATCTTCGCACCGACGGTGGCGTGGTGTAACCAGGTCATCGTTTCAAACAAACCATTGAAAGCCCGTGGCTTCATAGCGGCACGCTGATTCACGCAGTTCATCTGGTCCATCACCAGAAACTATCACTCAGGATATTCATCAAATGAAAAAGACCCTCTTCGCGCTGGCCGCCTGCGCCACCCTGACCATGGCTGGCGCGGCCAACGCGCAATCGAACGTGACCTTCTACGGCTTGATCGACGCCTTTTATGAAAACACATCGAACGTCCCCAGTGGCACTGGCGCCACCGCCACCCGCGGCACAGTCAACCGCATCAGCTCGAGCGGCATGAACACGTCGCGCTGGGGCTTGCGCGGCAACGAAGACCTGGGCAATGGCTTGAAAGCCGTGTTTCAGCTGGAATCCGGGTTTTTACTCGACACCGGCACCCAGGATACGCCGATGTTCAAGCGCCAGGCGAACGTCGGCCTGGAAGGCAACTTCGGCCGGGTCGTGATTGGCCGCACCTTCACCACCGTGTATGACTTCGTCGTGTCGTTCGATCCAATGGCCTATGCGCAGTACTACTCGTGGGCCGTGGCGTCGAACGGTTCCTTGTCGAATAAAATGGGCATGGCCACGGCCTTCGACAACACCATCAAATACAGCGGCGGCGTCGGCGCCTTCAAGTACGGCGTTTCCTATGGCGTCGGCGAAGTGGCCGGCAACACGTCCGACGCGGCCAAGCTGTCGAGCGCCGCCACCTATGAGTTCGGCCCGGTGACGCTGCTGGCCACGTTTGAAAAAATCAATGGCACCACCGTGGCCGCCATCCGCAACCGCGACAAGACCACCGCTGTCCACCTGGGCGCGATCTACGCCAACGGCCCGCTGAAAATCCAGGCCGTCGCGCGCGACTACAAACTCGACCCGGCCGCTGCTGGCGCGGCGGACGTGAAAGGCACCCTGTACTGGGCCGGTGTGAACTACCAGACCACGCCCGCCATCACGTTGACCGGCGTGGTGTATCACCTGGACGTGAAAAACGTCGCCGCCAACACCGACGCCGATCCGACCTTGTATGTCGCGCGCCTGAAATACGCGCTGTCGAAACGGACCGACCTGTACTCGGCGGTCTCCTACGCCAAGGCCAGGAACGGCAAGCTGGTCAGCATGTCACGCGACGAAGCCGGCGGCGCCGACAAACAGCGCGGCCTGACCGCCGGTATCCAGCACCGCTTCTAAGCTGAATCTTGCATAGAAAAGGGCAAGCGTGCAGTAAGTGATTGATAAAATGTGCGCGATCCCTCATCTCCCTGGTCGCCGCCGCTGGGTTCCCATTGGTGATGGGCGCCGGCCGGCTGACGGCGCGCCGTATCGTCAGGTGGGCCGCCTGAGCGCCGGGGCGTGGTAATCGACCCACGCCACCAGGAAGAACGCGCCGGCGAGACCCAGGTGCTCGAAGAAACCGTTTTCCAGCGCGATGCGCGCCGCGCCCGCCAGTTCCCAGAAGCGGTTGGCCAGCATGGTCGCCATCAGCGTGAACAAGCCGAGATAGGCGGCACCGAGCCAGCGCTTGATGCCGGCGACCACCAGGATGGACGCGCCAATCTCCCCGGCGATCGTCAGCAGCGCGAACGGCAGCGCCGGCGCGAGGCCGAAGTGCTGCATCTCGGCGACGGCGCCGGGCAAATCGCGCACCTTGTCGATGCCGCCCTGCAGGTAAGCGGAACACAGCAGCAACAGGCACAGTCGCGAAACGAGGCCGGCTGCGGTCGCGCTCGCGGGTCGGGTGGTGGGAATGGTGGGGGTCATGAACGTTCCTGAAAAGTAAGAGGGCTAGTTGACGTCGATGGCGTAGCGCGACAGGTCCATGCCGCATGCGCTCAATTGTCCGCGCACGAACCGTGTCAACGACGGCCGGCGCCGCGCGGCGTGCCAGAATTCGTAGCAGCCACAAAAGGTGGTGCCGTCGACGAACGTAATTTCAAAGCTGAACACCCGATGCGCGGCACTTTGGTGGCCGCGCCCGGCCCAGCGCTCGGGCACACGGTCGGCGGTACGAAACTCGCTGACCACGGCACTCGCGCCGGCCGCCTGCGTCAAGCGTATGCGGCGCACCTCGATCGCTTCGAAGGGGATCTGCTGGGTGGAAGGGTACGTCGTGGAGGGCATCATGCGGTCCGCCTTGGGCATGGTTATGGCACACCCCCATGCTAACGACGTGTCGTCGACCCGTCCCCTGCCATAGGGCCAGTGCGGGCCAGTACGGGCCAGTGCGCGCAGCTTCAGGCGCCGGCGGCCGGCAGCACCAGCGAAAACAGCGCGCCGTGCGGCATGCGCGGACGGTATTCGATGTGGCCGCCGTGCGCTTCGGCAATCGCCCGACTGATCGACAGCCCCACGCCGGTGCCATTCTGCTTGGTGGAGAACAGCGCGCCGAAGATCCGTTCACGGTCGGCCGGCGCCACCCCGGGGCCGTTGTCGGCAACCGAGATTTCGAAGGTGCCCGGTCCCAACCGGCGCGAGGAAAGGATGACCTGGCGCGCCCGCCCTTCCACCGTGGCCAGCGCGTCGACGGCGTTGAACAGCAGGTTGATCACGACCTGCTGCAGCTGCGGGCGGTTGGCATGGATGGCGCAGCCGGACAGCTGCAGTGACAGTTCGGCGCTGACGCCATGTTTGCGCAGCGTGCGGCTGAGCAGGCGCAGCGCCTCGTCGAGCGCTTCATCGACCATGAAGCGGGTGGTGTCGGTGGCATGGCGCTGCGCCAGTCCCTGCACGCTGCGTACAATGTCGCCGGCGCGGCGGCCCGACACGGCAATTTGCTCGAGCGCGTCGAGCGCCTTGTTCAGGTCCGGCGTCGTCCGGCGCAGCCAGCGCCGCGCTGCCGCGGCCTGCATCAGGATGGCGGCCAGCGGCTGGTTCACTTCGTGGGCGATGGCCACGCCCAGTTCGCCGACGGTGCCGGCACGTGCGACGCGGCGCGCTTCGTCCTGCTGCGCAGCGCCCGGCCAGGCCGGCCCGGGCGCGATATCGGCCAGCTTGGCGGCCGGGGCGCCCTCCTGCCAGCCGTGACACAACCGGGCGATCCGCCCGTGCGCACCACAGGCGTGCCAGGACGTCAGCGCGCGGCGGCGATAGGCGGGAATGGCCACGCCGAAGCCGCATTGCTGGCACAGGCTTGCCGCCAGTTCCCACGCCAGCGCCGCCAGCCACGCCTGGCCGTAGCCTTCGCCCAGGCCTGCCGCCGCTTCATAGCCGCGCAGGGCGCCGGCGACGTCCCCGGCGCCGGCGCTGGCCACGGCGCCCGCCAGCGCCGCCATCGCGCCTGCATTGGCGGGACACAGCGCGGCTGCCGCTTCGATTTCCGCCCGGTGCCAGCGCAAGGCATGGGCATGCCGGGGAGCGGCCTCCCACGCCAGCGCCAGCGTCGCGAACAGGTGATAGCCGAGCAGGACGGACGGCGCCGCCAGGGCGTCGGCCAAGGGCGCGGCCGCCAGCGCCGCGCGGCAGGCATCGCTGCGCCGCCCGCCGAACCAGGCCAGCTGCAACTGCAGCACCCAGGCGCCGAACGAGCGCGCCGGTGCCAGGATCGCGTCGCCCTGCTGCGGCAAGACCAGCGCCCGCAACAGCGCCAGCCGCGCGCCGTTTTCCGCGCACGCGGCGGCGTCGCCCGCGCCGTCCATCGACTGCTCCAGGGTGTGCAGCGTTTCGGGCAGCGAAGCGCCGGCGGCACAGCGCAGGCTGGCACGCAGCAAGGCCGCAGGGGCGTCCTCCGCGCCGGCAGGACCGAGCACGTGCAGGCACGCACTGAACGGCTCGTGGCGCGCCATGACCAGGGCGACGTGCAGGCGCCGGACGGCCGCGGCCTCCGCGCCGTCGATCGCGAGCAGGACAGCCGCATCGGCCACGGCGCGGGCGCTGGCGCCGGCGCCGAAGCGCGCACTGGCAACGGCGGCCAGCAGCACCAGCGCGCGGGCGCTGCCAGGTCGCACGCCGTGCGCCAGGACGAACTCGACCTCGGCAGCGATGGCGCCATAGTCAGGGGTCGCTTGCGGCGCGCTGGCCGGCACCCCGTCACCCGGGTACCGGGCCAGGGCCAGCAGGCCATCGGCACCAAGCACGCACACGCGCTGCCACGCGGCGCGGCAAGCGATCTCGGCGCGCGCGCAGGCCTGCACGGCGGCGGCCTGCGCGGCGCCAGTGCCTGCACCCGGGCGCAGCACGATGCCTGGACGCGCGGGCGCGGCCAGCGGCAGCGCCACGCGCCGCCGCAAGGGTGGTTCGGCCTGGCTGGAAGCGGAGAAAACATCGTGCATGGACAGGCTCCTGGCAGCAGTGCGCAACCAGGATGGCGCGCATGCCGCAGTATCGACCGCGAACGGCAAATATCCCTCATGCGAAAGTCGTAGCGGATGTGGTTCCATGGCTGTTTCCCCGTCATCGCTGCGCGGCTGCGGGCCGCACCAGGCTGATCCTGGCCGGGCTATGGACCGAGACGTGCGTCGCCCTGCCCGCCATCCAGGCACTGGAAGACGGCTACGAGGTCTACATCGTGGAAGACTGCTGCGGCGACATCAGCGCACTGGCGCACGAAAACGCCATGCAGCGCATGATCCAGGCGGGCGCGCGCCCCGTGACGGCGCTGTCGGTGATGCTGGAGTGGCAGCGCGACTGGGCGCTGCTCGACACGAGCGACGCTGTGCGCGAGCTGGCGCAGGCGCACAGCAGTGTGCACGGCGGGCTGACGGAAGCCGCCGCCCCGCCACACCGCAAGCCACCGCAGCCGGTCTATCCGGGCTATGTCTTCCAGGCCGCCGAGTAAATCTTCCGACCCTCAGCGCCGGCTCGCCACGCCGTGCTCGGCATGCAGCATGCTGAAAAATGCATCCCTGGGCCGCCAGGCGCCCGCTTCAACCTGCCAGTAGCGCTGCCCTGCGGGTCCGGCCAGGAACTGTGCGCGCCGCGCCAGCCGGCCCGCGCCCAGCACCGACTTGGAGATGATGTAGCGGATCGCGCCATCCGGCCCGATGATCACGGTGCAGCCGCCGTCGACCGGAAAGCTGGCGCCGCCCGGCCCGGCCAACTGGCAGCGCTGCACCACCTCGGCGACCAGGTCGAACACGATCTGGCGCGCCGGGCCGATGCGGCGCGCGCTGCGGATCGACATCACGGTGGGCAGGCCGATCGCGCCGGCTGACAGGCCGGGCATGCCGGCATGCACCAGCCCGAATGCCTCGGCCAGCTGCGGCTGCGCCACGTAGGCCCCCAGCGCGTGCGCCTGGCGCAGCAGCTCCGTGCTGTCGGCCGGGCAGCCCGGGTCACCGGCAAACTGCAGTTTCGCAAAACTGAGCGGAACCAGCGCTTCGTGCGCCTGCTGCGGCGCGCCCCACAACAGCGATTGTTCGGACAGGCTGCGCACCCCGCGCGGCACAATCGCGCGGCGCAGGAACGCGTCGACCAGCGCCTCGCGGTAGCCCCACGGATCGTCCGGCACCAGGTCGATGTCGGCCGTGATCATGGCGCGCAGGAATTCGCCGAAACGGATATCGACCGGCGGGCAGTAATCGATGGCACGGATGATGAGGGCCTGGAACTGGCTCGCCAGTGCGCTGATCTCTTCGGCCAGCATATCGGCCAGGTCGGGCGCCAGTTCTCCGGCACGCAGCACGCCGCTGCCATCGCTGGCCAGGCGCAGGTAGCGCGCCGTCTTGCGCCGGAACACGACCAGGAAGGCATCGAACACGGCTGCCACCAGCACCGCGCCGAGGTCGTGGGCTTCGAGCGTGTCGTCGTACAGGCGCGGCTGGGCCAGGTCGATAGCGGCGCGCAGCGCCTGGTTGTGACCGGACGCGTAGCCGGCCTGGCGGGCCAGGGTGACCAGCAACTGGTTCTGCTCCGGCGCGCCGCGCGTGCCGACAATGGCGCTACGCACCAGCTGGGGGCAGCCGAGGCGCTGGAAGATCGCGATCAGGTCGGCGAACGCCTCGTGGAAGGCCGGCACATCCGCGCTGCTGGGTACATCGAAACTGCTGCGCAAGCCGTCCAGCAGGGCATGGGTCATTTCGTGGGCGATGATGTCGTGTCCCAGGCAGGTGAACACGTATTCGCCCGGGAGCATGCGCACGCCCCGGTCGTTCAGTTCGGGCGCGTGTTCATAGCCAAAGCACAGCCTGCCGGCGCCCTTGTTGTAATACGCGTTGATGCCGCGGAAGGCGTGCGGTTGCAGCCACAGACGGCCGGGATCGATGTCACGCTCGAAGCCCCAGGTCAGCTCGCGTCCCAGCGCCACGCGGAACGCCGCGTACACATTGCTGCAGACGGCGTACAGCATCTGCTTGTGGAAGCGGGCATCGGAGGCGGCCGGATCGTAGCCGCCGCTGAGCAAGGGATACGGGGCATCGAGGTCGGCCGGCAAGGTGTCTTCCCCGCTGACGGGGTCGTGCGGATCGATGTGGAACAGGCGGCTGTCCGGCCCCGGATGCAAGGCCTCGTACGCCACGTTGACGGTGCTGACGCCGCCGTCCCGCGCCGAGACGGTCGGGTCGAGCGTGAAGATGCGCAGCGGCCGGTACAAGGGCAGCCCGCGCTGCGGCGGCAGCGCGCTGGCCACCGTGCGCGTCAGGTTCGGCGCGATGGCGTAGCCTTGCCCGTGTCCCGGCCGCGTGGCCGGTGGCGCGTGTGACATGACCGCTGCGCCGGTGTCGCGGCTCTGCGCCAGCGCGGCCACGGGGGCCGGCGTGGACGCAGTCATTGTGGTGTGGTCGGCCATGCCATCCTCCCGTCAAGCCATGTGCGCGGCAGCCGCGTCGGCGTAGATCGGCTGCGGCGCGCCCAGCGGCTGCAGCAGCGCCAGCGTCTGGCTCGACTCGCTACTGTAAAGCTTGGCGTGCTGGCGCGGTATGCGCCCGAAGGCTTGCGTGACGCGTGCCGCAAAATCCGCGTTGGACAAGCCGGCAGTGCCCTGCTTGAGCACCTGCAAGGCATAGCGCGTGAAATCGCCATGACCCTGGTTTTCCAGCGCAACTTCGCTCGACAGGCACGCCGAAAACACCACTTCGCGCATCGCCACACCGGCAGCGCGCGACACCGACCTGCTGCCCGCGCCAGCCTGCCGTTTGGCCGTGAACGCTTCGATCAGCTTACGGCTGGGCTGGATAAAGCGGGCCCGCGCGCCGGCTGGCCGCGTCGCCGTTCCCTGGCCGTACGCCATCCGGCTGATCGTGCCCGAATAGCAGCAATCGAAAAAGCAGGTCAGGTTGACGCCGTCGGGCAGGCGCGAAAAAATGGCGCCGATGTCGTCGTCGATGAGTAGCTCGCCGCTGTCGCAGTCGACCGGGCACACGGCTTCGTCGGTACCGGGCGTGTCGCCATCGGCTTCATCGCCGTTCAGGTCGGGCACGCTGGTGCCATGGCCGGCATACTGGAACACGATCACGTCGCCCGCGCGGCTGCCGTCCACCAGCGCTTTCAGTTCGCGCATGATCGCCGCCCTGGTCGCGGCGCCGTTGAGGAGCATGCGGTGCTCGAAGCCGAGGTTGACCAGCGCAGTGCCCCAGTCGTTGGCATCGTTGACGCAGCCGCCCAGCGGGCTGGTGGGGTAATCGTCGATGCCGACACACAGGGCGCGGCGGCGCGCGCCGGGCCCGCTCCAGGGCTGCGGCTTGGGCGCGCTGTAGGCGGTGTCCCAGCCGGAAGTGGTCTGCGCCCACGCCGGCTCGCTCACTGGCTGCTGCCAGCCATCGCTGCCAACGTCATCCCATTCATCGACCGGCGCCTGCCACAGGTCGGCGCTGCGGGCGGCACGGCCGTCGCGCGGCAGTTCGATGATCGGGTCGGCATCCTGCTTGCCCAATACCCGCCGCACGATGCTGCCCATGGTGGCGGAATCGTCATCAAAACCGCCATGCGTGCGCGCGCGGCTGGCGCTGCGCCCGCGCTCTTGCTGGTTGTCCGACCAGACCACGTCGGCCACCGGCTTCGCGCCGGCCAGGCCAAACAGGCGTTTCAGATCGGCGTCGCTGCGCAGGCAACGCTCGAGACCGAGAATCGGCGTATCAACCTCGAACTCGAGGCCCTTGTAGATCAGGTACAGGAGCGACTTACGGTACACCAGCGCGCAGTTGTCGTCTTTCTCGAAACTGTCGGCCATGGTGTACACAGTCAGGTTCTCGACGCCCTGGCCGGCGCCGATGTGGGTGAACAGATTGTTGCGGAACAGGTCGGCCCGCACTGCCGGCGCCAGCAGGTGCAGGCTGTCGAAGCGGGGCACGCCGCGCGCCAGCGCACACGGCACGAAGTGGGTGTGGAAAATCGCGCCGGCGCTGTGGCCGGCTGCGTGGACTTCGACCTCCCCCTTGTGCTGGTCGATAAAGGCCGCCAGTTTCTCGGCCACATACAAGGCGCCGCCGTTGGACGCGGACGCGCGCTCGGCGCTGGTTTTCATCGTGTCCCACAGGTTCACGCCCAGGGTGCGGTGCGCAAACGCTTCGATCAGCGGATCGCTGACATGGTCGGAAAAGACATTCCGGCCCGCGCCGCGGCGCTGGCGCCAGCCTTCCAGCATCTGCCCCAGCGTTTCGCCCAGCCCGGTCTCCCAGATGAAGTAAATCGGATAGATATCGTTGCTCTGCCACCAGTCGATGCGCGCGTGCGCCCCAGCCAGCGCGGACGCTTCATCGTTGAGTCCGCCATGCGCGTAAAACATCAGGCGCAACGGCCGCTCGCGGTCCCGTGCCGCTTTCAACGCGGCCGGCAGGTGCTGGTCGAAGATGGCGTCGACGTCGCCCTCCGAGGTGGTCCAGTCGCCGCTGCTGGAAAACTGGCCCTTGCGCAAATTGACGATGTGCGGGCGCATGGCATCGAGCTCGAACGCGCTGAATTTGTTGCCGCGGCTCGACGCCGGTATGCCGCCGCGCGCATTGGCCCGGCCGGCGGCCTCGGCATAGCTGGGCCCATGCGCGCATGGCTCGGCGTCGAACGGGTCGGGCGCGAGGCCGGCGCCTTCCTGCAAACTGGCGATCGCTTCCTTCACCACGCGGTGCAGCTCGACCTGGTCGGCCGGAAACGGGCCGTCGCCACGCGGGACGGCGCGCGCACTGCTCATCAGCTCCTGATGGCGCTGCGACACGTCTTGCAGCACGTCCTGGAAATCGATGCTGGTGCCCGGGCAACTCTTGGTGGACATCATGTTATGGAATTGCAGGGTTCCCGGCGGCAGGCCGAACCGCTGCTGGACGCGGGCGATCACGTCCACCACGGTTTCGCGCTGGGGCCCGCCGAACAGGTCGCGGCCTTCATCGAAGTCGCCGATCATTTCGAACATGAACGGGCCGGCCTGCGCATTGCCGTTATGGCCCGCCGCGCTGGCCGGTGCGCGGTTCCAGTCGCGTCCCAGCCAGATGCTGCCGTCGGGCGCGATGGTGATGTGCTGGGCGATATCCGACCAGCCGTTCGTTTCAGTATGGAAGCGCCACATGCCGACGATGGTGTCATGCCCGCGGTACTGGGCGTGGTTGGGTCGCCAGGTGTGGTGCATGTGCACCGCGTTGATTTTGCGTTTGAAGGGAAACGTCGACAATAACTGGGCGAATTGCTCCCTTGTGATCTGTTTGAACGGCGCAGGCATGGCACTTCCTCCTAAGCATATGTAGTTGAGTCCGTCTTTGACAAATGTCAACTAGATAAGCTTAGGATATGCGGGGTGGGTTGCAAGCGGCGTGGGTAAAAATCGTGTACCGTGACCCCAATCGATGCGTAAATACGACAGCAGCAACCCATGCGCTTCGCTGCGCCAGCTTAAAGTTCCGTGCGCAGCTCGAACAATTCCGGAAACAGCACCACGTCGAGCATCTGGCGTAGATACGCCACGCCCTCGGTGCCGCCAGTGCCTTTTTTAAAACCGATCACGCGCTCGACCGTTGTCACGTGGCGGAAGCGCCACAGCCGGAACGCGGTTTCGAGGTCGACCAGTTTCTCGGCCAGCTCGTATAGCGCCCAGTACTGGCCGGTGTCGCGGTAGACCGTCATCCAGGCCGCTTTCACCGACGGCTCGGAGCGCATCGGCTGGCCCCAGTCCATGGCCAGGCGCGCCGCGTCCACCGGCAGGCCGGCGCGCGCCATTGCCATCACGGCTTCGTCGTAGATCGATGGCGTGCCGAGCGCAGCGGTGAGCGCGCCGAGCGCGTCGGCCTTGTGGCGGTGCACTTGCAGGTGGGTGGCGTTCTTGTTCCCGAGCAGAAATTCAATTTCCCGGTACTGGTGCGACTGGAAGCCGGACGAGGCGCCCAGGTAGGGGCGAATTGCCGTGTATTCGGGCGGTGTCATCGTGGCCAGCACGTCCCAGGCGTGCACCAGCTGGTTCATGATGGCCGCCACGCGCGCCAGCATTTTCATCGCCGGCGGCAAGCTGCCGGCCGCGATGCTGGCGCGCGCGCCATGCAGCTCGTGCAGCATCAGCTTCATCCACAGTTCGCTGGTCTGGTGCTGGACGATGAACAGCAATTCATTGTGGTCGGGCGAGCGCGGATGCTGGGCCGTCAGGATCTGGTCGAGAGACAGGTAGTCGCCATAACTCATGTCGTTCGAAAAATCGAGCTGGGCGCCGTGGTAGCCGGCGGGTGCCGGATCGGCAGAAAAAGGACATTCCATGATGTGTTCCTCAGGTCACGGCGCTGCGTTCGGCGTGCACGTCGTACGCTTGGTTATCGAGGATATCTTTCAATACCATCACCGCTTGCCACACGTCCTGGTAGCTGGTGTAGAGCGGCGTGAAGCCGAAGCGCATGCCGTCCGGCTCGCGGTAGTCGCCGATCACGCCGCGCGCGATGAGTGCCTGCATGACCGCATAGCCGTGCGGATGCATGACCGTGACCTGGCTACCGCGCTCGGCATGCGCACGCGGCGTGATCAGTTCGAGCGGGTGGCGGGCGCAATGCTGCGCCAGCAGCTCGATGAACAGGCTCGATAGCGCCAGCGATTTGGCGCGCAGCGCCGCCATCGACACCTCGCCGAACATGGCCAGGCCGCATTCGACCAGCGCCAGCGACAGCACCGGCTGGGTGCCGCACAGCGCGCGCCGGATGCCGGCGGCCGGGGCATACGCCGGCTGCATTGCGAACGGCTGGCGGTGCGTCCACCAGCCGGTCAAGGGCTGGGAGAATTGCGCGTGGTGGCGCGCCGGCACCCAGATAAAGGCCGGTGCGCCGGGGCCGCCATTGAGGTATTTATAGGTGCAGCCAACCGCGAAGTCGGCATTGGCGCCGTTCAGGTCGACTTCGACCGCGCCGGCCGAGTGGGCCAGGTCCCAGATCGCCAGCGCGCCGGCGGCGTGGATCTGCGCCGTGGTGGTTTGCATGTCGAGCATGCGCCCGGTACGGTAGTTGACGTGGGTGAGCATCACCACCGCCACCTGTGCGCCGCTGTCGCCGGCCAGCAGCGCCGGCAGGTCCGACCACGTATCGAGCAGATGCAGTTGGTAGCCACGCTCGAGCCAGCCCAGCAGGCCCTCGGCCATGTAGATATCGCTTGGAAAATTGTCGCGCTCGGTGACGATCAGGCGCCGCTGCGGCTGCGACTCCTGCATTTTCAGGGCGGCGGCCAGTACCTTGAACAGGTTGACCGAGGTGGAATCGGTGACCGCCACTTCGTCGCCTTCGGCGCCGATGAGCGGCGCCAGCATGCTGCCAAGGCGAATCGGCAGATCGTACCAGCCGGCCGTATTCCAGCTGCGGATCAGGCCATCGCCCCATTCGGCGACGAGGACCTCCTGCGCGCGCTGCAGCGCCGCCTTCGGGCGCGCGCCCAGCGAATTGCCGTCGAGGTAAATCACGCCATCGGGCAGCGCAAACCGGGCGCGCTGCGCGGCCAGCGGATCGGCCGCATCGCGGGCCAGGCAGTCTTGTTCGGTGATCATGAGGGACCGTGGTGAAGTGGGCAGAGCGCTATTTTAGAGCAGTCCACGCCAACCTTTGCTACCATCGCGTCCCACCCTCAACGTGAAACGGCACCAGATGATCGACCAGACACACGAACACACTCTGAAACGCGGCTTGAGCAACCGCCACATCCAGCTGATCGCGCTCGGCGGCGCGGTCGGCACCGGCCTCTTTCTCGGCGTGGCCCAGACCATCAAACTGGCTGGCCCCTCCGTCATCCTCGGCTATGCGATCGCCGGCATCATGGCATTCTTCATCATGCGCCAGCTGAGTGAAATGGTGGTCGACCAGCCGGTGGCAGGTTCCTTCTCCCACTTCGCCAACCGCTACTGGGGTCCGTTCGCCGGCTTCGCGTCGGGCTGGAATTACTGGATTTTATATGTGCTGGTCAGCATGGCCGAACTGACGGCGGTGGGCATCTACATCCAGTACTGGTGGCCGGGCGTGCCGATGTGGGCGTCGGCGCTGGGCTTCTTTTTGCTGATTAACGCGGTCAACCTGCTGCACGTAAAACTGTTCGGCGAGATGGAATTCTGGTTTGCCATCATCAAGGTGGCCGCCATTCTCGGGATGATCGGTTTCGGCGCTTATTTGCTGGTCAGCGGCAGCGGCGGGCCGCAGGCGAGCATCACCAATTTATGGCAGCTGGGCGGCTTTTTCCCGTACGGGATCAAGGGCATGCTGATGGCCATGGCGGTCATCATGTTCTCGTTCGGTGGCCTGGAACTGGTCGGCATCACGGCGGCCGAAGCGAAAGACCCCGCCACCACCATTCCGCAGGCCACCAACCAGGTGGTCTACCGCATCCTGATTTTCTACGTGGGTGCCCTGGCGGTGCTGCTGTCGCTGTATCCGTGGAGCCAGGTGCAGCAAGGGGGCAGCCCGTTCGTGCTGATCTTCCAGGCGCTCGACAATGGCTGGGTCGCCTCGGCACTGAATGCGGTGGTGCTGACGGCCGCGCTGTCGGTGTATAACAGCTGCGTCTACAGCAACAGCCGCATGTTGCTGGGCCTGGCACTGCAGGGCCATGCCCCGAAAGCGCTGGCGCACGTGAACGGGCGCGGCATCCCGGTGCACGCGCTGGGCGTCTCGGCGGCGGCCACCGCGCTGTGCGTGGTGCTGAACTATGTGATGCCGGGCGAAGCGTTCGGCATGCTGATGATGCTGGTGGTGGCGGCGCTGATGATCAACTGGGCCTGCATCACGATCACGCACCTGAAGTTCCGGCAAGCAAAATCGCGCGCCGGTGAGATGACGGCTTTCCGCAGCCTGGGCTACCCGTTCACGAATTACCTGTGCCTGGCGTTCATGGCGGGCATCGTCGTGATCATGTATCTGACGCCGGAAACGCGTATTGCCGTGTGGATGATGCCGGCGTGGGTGGCGGTGCTGGGCGCGTGCTACTGGGTCAAGCGGCGCGCGGCGCGCCAATAAACGTCAATGCCCGTGCCGGTGGTGGATGTCCGGGTAATGGGCATGCACATGGGTCAACGGCTCGTGTTGATGCGGATGCGCGTGCGGCTCCACGCCATCCCAGTCAAAATCGTGGGCATGCTGGTGATGCGCGTCGTGGCGGTGCGAATGACCATGCGCCAGCGCTTCATGGGTGTGTTGATGGCCGTGCGACTCCGTCAGGTGCAGCCAGATGCCCGCCCCCATCAGCGCGGCGGCGATCCAGAACAGCGGCCCCGGCACCTCGCCCAGCAGGACGAGCGACAGCGCGGCCCCAGCAAACGGCGCGGCTGAAAAATAGGCGCCGGTGCGCGCCGTGCCGAGGTGGCGCAGGGCCAGCACGAACAGCACCAGGGACAGGCCATAGCCGCAGAATCCGACCACGCCGGCCAGCAGAACGGTGGGCGCTGCCGGCAGCGTCGCGCCCATCGCCAGGCCGATGCTCAAATTGACCGTGCCTGCCACCAGTCCCTTGGCCGCCGCGATCTGCAAGGGGTCGCTGGCCGACACCTTGCGCGTGAGGTTGTTGTCGATGCCCCAGCACAGGCAGGCGCCGACGATGGCGAGCGCGCCCCACGGCAACCCGGCCAGCGGCGCCTGCTCGAACGCCAGCAGCACGCCGGCCGCAACGATAAGCAGCATGCCGATCACAATGCGCCGATCGACATTCTCCTTGAAGACAAACCACGCCAGCAGCGAGGTCAGCACGCCCTCCATGTTCAGCAGCAGCGACGCCGACGACGCCGACACGCTCAGCAAACCCACCATCAGCAGCAGGGGCCCGGCGATACCGCCGGCCGCCACGGCGCCGGCGAACCACGGCACATCGGCGCGCGTGAGCCGGATCGGCTGGCCTTGCGCCTTGCGCTGGACCAGCGCGCGCGCGCCATAACAAGCCAGCAGGCCGATACCGCTGCCGAGATACAGCACACCGGCCAGCGCCACGGGCGGCATCTGGCCGACCAGGGTTTTGGCAAACGGGGTGCTGGCGCCGAACAACATGGCTGCCAGCAATGCATAAACGACACCTGGATGCATACGAATCTTCAAGGTTAATGTGGCCAACGGCGCCTTTTTTGTAACGAAGCGTGTCTTGTTCAGAAGCGGAAGTCGTGCTGCGCCGCATCTTCCAGGATAGCAACCAGCGCCTGCGCAGGTGCCGACAGCGTCACGCCCTTGCGGGACAGCAATCCCAGCGTACGCTGCACCGACGGGCCCACCAGTGCCAGCGCGGCCAGCGTCGGATAGCGCACCGCCGAATACGCCAGCGCCGGCACCGCCGTCACGCCCACGCCCGCGGCCGCCATCGCCAGCGCCGTCGTCACGTGGTTTACTTCGCAGAATACCGCAGGCCGCTGCTTCAGGTTGGCCAGCGCGTTGTCGAACAGGATGCGGTTGCTGCTGCGCGACGACAGGGAAATGAGCCGCGTCTCCGACAAATCGCTCCACGCCACCTGCTTGCGCCCGGCCAGCGGGTGATCGCGCCGCACGGCCAGCACATATTGCTCTGTGTAGATGGCCTTGAAATCGAGGTCGGCTTCCTGCGCGCCGACGAAGCTGACGCCGAAATCGGCCTGCGCCAGGGTCACCGATTGCACCACCTGCGCGCCGCTTTCGTCGAGCACGCACAGGCGCACATTGGGAAACCGGCGCGCAAACGCCTCCAGTGCACCGGGCAACACGTGGTTCGCCACCGAGGGCACGCAGGCGACCGTGACCACCGCACTGCGCTGGGCGGCGGCGGCCGAGATGCCGCCCAGCGCCATCTCCATCTCGCGGATCGCCGCGCGCGCATGGCCCTGGAACTGGCGCCCGGCCTCGCTGAGCGCCACGCGCCGGCTGGTGCGCTCAAACAGCCGCACCTGCAGCACGCCTTCGAGCTTGTCGACCCGACGGCTGAGGGCCGGCTGGGTAATCTCCAGCGCCGCCGCAGCGGCGCGAAAACTGAGCCGCTCGGAAACTGCCACGAACGCCTGCAACTCGGCAAATCCGACATCGATACGATTCATGCATCAATCCATCCATTCCATGCAATTTACAAATTATCGCATGCGCAGCATTATTAAAGATATATCGCATACTGCGTCAATCTGCCAACCGCCTGCCGGATATCCCATGCTTCTTGCCAAACAACCATGCCGCACCGTGCTGGCCGCCACGACTTTCGGCGCCGCCCTCACCTTGTCTGCCTGCAAACCAGAGCCGAAACCCGTGGTGGCCGCCGCGCCACCCGAAGTGGCCGTGCTGGCCGTCGCGCATGGTCCCGTGCCGCTCAATGTCGAACTGCCGGGTCGCACCGCGCCGTTCCTGCTGGCCGAAGTGCGGGCCCGGGTCGACGGCATCGTCCAGGAACGCCTGTTCACCGACGGTGCCGACGTGCGCCAGGGCCAGGCCCTGTACCTGATCGACCCGGCGCCGGCGCGCGCGGCCGTGGCCAGTGCCGAAGCGGCGCTGCAAAAGGCGCAGGCCAACCTGGCCAGCAGCAGCGCCCAGCTGGACCGCTACAAGATCCTGGTGAAGGCCAGCGCGGTCAGCAAGCAGGAATATGACAACGCGGTCGCGGCCCAACTCCAGGGCGCGGCCGACGTCGCCGCCGCCAGGGCCGCCACGACAACGGCACGCATCAACCTGGGCTACACCAGCGTGAGCGCGCCGATCAGCGGGCGCAGCAGCGTGTCGCTGGTGACCAAGGGCGCCTATGTCCAGAGCGGTTCGGCCACGCTGCTGACGACGGTGCAGCAGATCGATCCGATGTACGTCGACCTGCAGCAGTCGAGCGCCGAGGGGCTGGCCTTGCGGCGCGAACTGGCCGCCGGCAGTTTGAAGGCAGGCGGCGCGGCGCTGGCCAAGGTCAGCTTGACCCTGGAAGACGGCAGCACCTACGCCCACGCCGGCAAGCTGGAACTGTCCAACGTGACCGTCGACCAGGCCACCGGCTCGGTGACGCTGCGTACCCGCTTCCCGAACCCGGACCACCTGCTGCTGCCTGGCATGTTCGTGCGCGCCTCACTCAGCCAGGGCGTGCGCCAGGATGTGATGCTGGTGCCGGCCCCCGCCGTGACGCGCAATGCGCAGGGTGAAGCGAGCGTCATGTTGGTGGGAGCGGACAACAAGACGGTGCAGCGCGCCATCAAGACCGGCAGTCTGGTGGGCGCCCACTGGATGGTCGACAGCGGCCTGAAAGACGGCGAGCGCATCGTGGTGAGCGGCACCCAGAAACTGAAACCGGGGGTGGTCGTCAGGCCGGTCGCCGCCAAGGCCGCGCAGGGAGCGCCAGATGCCTAGATTTTTCATCCAGCGCCCGATCTTCGCGATCGTCATCTCGATCCTGATCATGCTGGTCGGGATCCTGGCCGTCATGAAGCTGCCGGTCGAACAATATCCGCCGGTCTCGCCGCCAGCGGTGCAGGTGGCTGCCACCTTCCCGGGCGCCTCCGCCGAGACCATGCAAAACACCGTGGTGCAAGTGATCGAACAGCAGATGACGGCGATCGACAACCTGCTCTACATGAATTCGACCACCGACGACACCGGCCAGTCGACCACCACCCTCACCTTCGCGCCCGGCACCGATCCGGACATCGCGCAAGTGCAGGTGCAGAACAAGCTGCAGGCCGCCACGCCGCGCCTGCCCGCCGAGGTCCAGCAAGCGGGCCTGCGCGTGACCAAGTCGACCGCCGACTTTTTAATGGTGGCGGCGTTCGTCTCGATTGATAACAGCATGACCAAGTTCGACATTGCCAACTACGTGGCCTCGAACATCCAGGACCCCCTGTCGCGCCTGCCGGGCGTGGGCAGCATGAACCTGTTCGGCACCCAGTACGCCATGCGTATCTGGCTCGACCCGGTCAAGCTGACCAGCTTTGCGCTCACGCCGCTGGACGTGAACGCGGCGATCACCGCCCAAAACGTGCAGATTTCAAGCGGCCAGCTGGGCGGCGCGCCGGCGGTGGCCGGTACCGCCCTGTCGGCCACCATCAGTGAGGCGACGCTGCTGCGCACGCCCGAACAGTTCAGACGCATCCTGCTGAAAGTGCAGCCGGACGGCTCACGCGTGCGGATCGGCGACGTCGCCCGGGTGGCGCTGGGTCCGGAAAATTACAATGTTGACGTGCGCTACAGCGGCAAGTCGGCGTCCGGCCTGGGCATCCAGCTGGCCCCGAACGCGAACGCGCTGGCCACGGCCGACGCCGTGCGCGCACGGCTGGTGCAACTGTCCGCCAACTTCCCGCACGGCCTGCGCGTGGTGTATCCGAACGACGTCACGCCGTTTGTCGAGGTGTCGATTCATGAAGTGGTAAAAACCCTCATCGAAGGCATCGTGCTGGTGTTCCTGGTGATGTACCTGTTCCTGCAGAATATCCGCGCCACCCTGATTCCGTCGATCACGGTGCCGGTGGTGCTGCTCGGGACCTTCGGCATCATGGCAGCACTGGGTTTTACCATCAATACGTTGTCGATGTTCGGCCTGGTGCTGGCCATTGGCCTGCTGGTCGACGACGCCATCGTGGTGGTGGAAAACGTCGAGCGCGTGATGCACGAAGATGGCCTGGGGCCGCGTGAAGCAACCCAAAAAGCCATGGGCCAGATCAGCAGCGCGCTGATCGGTGTGGCGCTGGTGCTGTCCGCCGTGTTCGTGCCGGTGGCGTTTTCGAGCGGCACCGTGGGCGCGATCTACCGCGAATTTTCGCTGACCGTGGTGTCGTCGATGCTGCTGTCGGTATTCGTGGCCCTGACCCTGACGCCGGCCCTGTGCGCGCTGCTGCTCAAGCGCCCGGACCCGGACCATCACGCAAAGAAAGGCTTTTTTGGCTGGTTCAACCGCGGCTTCGACCAGCAGCGCGACTATTACCTGGGCGGCGTAAAAGCCGTCGTGCGCCGGCGCGGCCTGTGGCTGGCGCTGTATGCGGTGCTGATCGGCGTGGTGATCCTGCTGTTCCTGCGCCTGCCCGGCGGCTTCCTGCCCAAGGAAGACCAGGGCTATATGTTCGTGCAGGTGCAGACGCCCGCCGGCAGCACGCTCGAAACCACCGGCCGCGTCCTGGAAGAGATCAACCAGTACCTGCTCAGGGAGGAGGCGGCGGTGGTCGAGTCGACCTTCATGACGAATGGCGCGAGCCAGCCAAACCGCGGCCAGAACCAAGGCCGCCTGTTCGTGCGTTTCAAGAGCTGGGACGAACGCAAGGACGACAAGCTGAGCGTGACCGCCCTGTCCTCGCGCATCGCTGCCAGATACGGCAACTATCAGGGCGCGACCATCACGCCGGTGGAGCCGCCGCCGATCCGCGGCCTCGGTTCGGCCGCCGGCTTTTCGTTCCAGCTGCAAGACCGTGGCAACCTCGGTCACGCCGCACTCGCCAGTGCGCGCGACCAGCTGCTGGAACTGGCCCGCAACGAGCCGGGTCTGACGCGCGTGCGCTTCACCGGCCAGGTCGACAACCCCACCTATAAAATCAATATCGACCGCGAAAAAGCGGCCGCACTGGGCGTGAGCCTGTCCGCCGTCGACCAGACCTTTTCGACTGCCTGGGGTTCGAGATACATCAACAACTTCTTCGACATGGACAACCGCATCAAGCGCGTGTACGTCCAGGCCGACGCCCCCTTCCGCATGACCCCGGACGACATCAAGCTGCTGTACGTGCGCAACGACAAGGGGACGATGGTGCCGTTTTCGACCTTTGCCAGCGCCGAGTGGTCGTGGGGTGCGCCGGCGATGCAGCGTTATAACGGCATCGAGGCGGCCGAGATCCTGGGCCAGCCTGCCGCCGGGCGCAGCAGCGGTGACGCGATGGCCACCATGGAGCGCCTGGCGAAACAGCTGCCGGCCGGCTTCGGCTACGAATGGAGCGGCATTTCGCTGCAGGAGTCGCAGGCCGGTTCGCAAGCGCCGCTCCTGTACGCGCTGTCGATCCTGGTGGTGTTCCTCAGTCTGGCGGCGCTGTACGAAAGCTGGACCGTGCCGGTCTCGGTGATCATGGTGGTCCCGGTCGGCGTGCTGGGCGCGCTGGCGGCGGCGACGGCGTTCGGCATGCAGAACGACGTGTTCTTCCAGGTTGGCCTGCTGACCACCATTGGCCTGTCGGCCAAGAATGCGATCCTGATCGTGGAATTTGCGCGCGAACTGCAGCTGCATCACGGGATGAACGCCTTCGACGCGGCGATGGAATCGGCCAAGCTGCGGCTGCGCCCCATCATCATGACGTCGATGGCCTTCGTGCTGGGCGTGCTGCCGCTGGCGATCGCCAGCGGCGCCGGCGCGGCCAGCCAGAACGCGCTGGGGATCGGCGTCATCGGCGGCATGCTGGCCGCGACCTTCCTGGCGACCTACCTGATCCCGCTGTTTTATGTACTGATCGCCGGGAAAGCCAGGCCGCATACGCAGGATGCAGCACGAGTGCCACATGCGGAGCAGGTGACCGAGAGCGGCCGCTGAGCAGCCAAGGCGCGCCGCATGTGGCGCGCCAGCCGCAAACCCGCCCGCAAGCGGGCGGTGTTTGACGGCAATCAATTGCGTTAAGTCATAGTCGGCATCCAATCGAGTTTTCTTGCCGATTGGAACGATGCCATGTCCCTGTCCGCCCTGTTCTCCAGTTACACCCAATCCACGCGCCTGCTGCGCCTGACCACGCCGCTGGGCGCCCACACCTTGCTGGCCGAAAGCGTGCATGGGGAGGAGGGTCTGGGTAGCGGCTTTCGCTTCACCATCACCGCCTTGTCGCTGGACGCCCACTTGTCGTTGCGCGACTTGATCGGCCAGCCGGCGCTGCTGGAACTGCTGACAAGCGACAACAGCTGCCGCCCCTTCCACGGCCACCTGACGATGGTCGAGCAGTCCGGCGCCAACGCTGGCCTGGCGCGCTACACCCTCACGCTGGAACCCTGGACGGCATTCCTGGCGCGCAACCGCGACAGCCGCGTGTTCCAATATAAAACCGTGCGCGAGATCCTCGACGCCGTGTTCAACGGCTGGCGCGCACAAGGCAAGCTGACACCCAGCTGGCGCTACGACCTGCTCGATGCATATCCGCAGCGCAGCCTGAGCACCCAGTACCAGGAGAGCGACTGGGCCTTCGCCGAGCGCTTGATGAGTGAGGTGGGCCTGTTCTACTGGTTCGAGCACACGCGCGAGCGGCACCGGCTGGTCATCGCCGACCACAACGGCGCCTTCAAGCCGAACCGGCAGCCAACCGTGCGCTTCACGCAGTCCGGAGCCGTCATGCGCGAAGACAGCATCGATCGCTGGCGCTGCACCGCGCGCCTGCTGACCAACGCGGTGCAACTGACCAGCTGGGACTACCGCACGCACAGCAGCCGCGAGGTCGGCGCCAGCCTGTACCCGGCCACACCGGAGATGATCTGCCGCGACGCGCCCGGCCAGTACGCCTACCCTGACCAGGAACAGGGCCAGCGCGCCGCCGAACGCCAGCTCGACGCAATCGGCACGCGCCGCACCACGTTTACGGGCGCCGGCACGGTGCGCCTGTGCGCGCCCGGCACCACTTTTACACTTGACGGTCACCCTGGCATGACGACACCTTCCTCGTCACGCGGGTGGTGCATGCCATGCGCAACAACCTCGATGCCGAGGTCCAGGCGCGGATCGCCGAATGCCTCGGGCCGGTCGATGCGGCGCCCATTTACCGCAACCGCATCGAGGCGATTGCCGCCACGGTGCGCTACCGGGCCGGTGGTTTGCTGCAGCCGCGACCGACGGTACGCGGCCAGCAAACGGCAATCGTGGTCGGCCCGAAGGACGCGGTGGTGCACACCGACCGCGACCACCGCGTGACGGTGCAGATGCACTGGCAACGCGAGATTGGCAACCAGAAGAGCCACAGCCGCCTGCCGCACCCGGTGCAGGATGACCACAGCGGCGCGCCCGCCAACGACAGCGCCGGCACCTGGGTGCGGGTTGCGACATCGCTGGCGCCGATTGCCGGTTCGAACTGGGGCGCGGTTGGCGTACCGCGCGTGGGCCAGGAAGTGCTGCTCGATTTCGTCGAGGGCAATATCGACCGCCCGGTCATCATCGGTGCCTTGTATAACAGTATCGGCAAGCCCGACGCGCCGCACAGTAAGGGCCACTACGGCGCCGGCGCCGCCACCGGCAACGCCCCAGCCTGGTTCCCCGGTGCGCGCGAAGGCAACGCCCACGCGGCCGTGCTGTCCGGTTTTAAGAGTCAGGCCATGGCGACGAGCCAGTGGGGCAGCGGCGCGTACAGCCAGCTTGTGTTTGACGACACGGCCGGCCAGGCCCGCATCTCGCTGCAGCGCCACGCGGTTGCACACCAGGGCACCGATGAACTGAACCTGGGCTATTTACGGCACCAGTGCGACAACCAGCGCCTGCAAACGGTGGGCCTTGGTGCGGAACTGAAGACGGAAAATAGCCTGGCTGTGCGCGCCGGGCGGGGCCTGCTGCTGGCGAGCGAACGTCAGGCGCAGGCGCAGATGGACGCGCGCGCGGCGCATGCGCAGTTGGAGACCAGCCGCCAGTTGCAGGAGACGCTGGCAGGCACGGCGCAGCAGCACAAGGCGGGCATCAAAGACAAGGATGGGGGCGCGGAACCGGCGCCTGCCGAACTGCCCGCGATTGCGCAGATGCAGCACAGCGCCGGGGTGCTCGACGCCGTCGACAACGCCGTGGCGGCGTGGAGCGAGCCGATGCTGCAGTTGTCGAGTCCTGCCGGGATCGTCGCGACGACGCCGGTGAATGCCGTCTTTGCTGCTGGGGCGACAACAAGTTTGAGTGCGGGGCAGACGGTCAACCTGGTGGCGCAGGGCAGCAGCGGGCATGCGGTGAAAGCGGGGATCGGCTTGTTCACCTACGGCAAAGGCGGGGACAGGAATGGCCTCGCCATGCATGCAGCCAGCGGCAAGGTCAGCAGCCAGAGCCAGTCGGGGGCGACGAGACTGACTGCAGACAAGGCGGTGACTGTGGCCAGCATCAACCAGTCGGTGTCGGTTGCGGCCAAGACGCATGTGCTGATGACGGCGCAGGGTGGCGCACTGAAAATCGAAGGCGGGAATATCACGCTGTCCTGCCCGGGGCAGATTGATTTCAAGGCCACGGTGAAGGAATTGGCCGGGCCGCGGACCAGCACCCCGACCTTGCCACACCTGCCCAGCGCGCTCGATCGCAGCAATTTCGTCGAACTGAACTACCGCTGGGATGACCTGCAACCGATGGTCGGCGCGCCCTACAAGGTGCTGTTCGACGACGGCACCAGCATCGAAGGAAAACTTGATGCCAAAGGCTACGCGCGCCTGGACGGCATGCCGGCCAAAGGCGCCGTCGTCACCTATGGCGAGGACGAACGCGACGCCACGCTGCGCCATCCGCGCGAAGCGAATGCGCTGTTCGGCGCCAGGGCGGCCGATGAGGACGAAGCCAGCGCGCTGATCGACGCCTACCTGGCGCAGGAAGATGCGCACGACCAGGACAATTATTTCCCGGATGAGATCGAGGCCATGGCCGATGGAGAATCGGTGCTCGACTACGATTTCCACTACGACGACTACCGCTACGCGAACGAGGAAAGCGCGGGCGACTTTACGGAGGAGAAGTCGTATCGCGCCATCCACGACCAGGACCAGGATCAGGAGCCATCATGACAGCGCTGACGAGTGCGACGCCCGCAGCCAGGGCCCTGCGCCAGGCCGACAGTGGCATCGGCCACTGGCTGTCCGACCTGGTCACCGGCGCCGGATCGTCGCCGTCGCACATCATCATCACCGGCATCCTGGGCGTGGTGCCCGGCGTCGGCCAGGCCATGGATGCACGCGATCTTGTGCTCGGCCTGATCGCGATTGCCAAATCGCCGGCCGCCATTGGCGGATGGGTGGAACTGGCCATCACCCTGATCGGCTGCGTGCCGGCAGTGGGCGATGCGCTCAAGGTGGGCTTCAAGCTCATGAAGCAGGGCCACAACTTTGGGCGGGTGCTGGAAGCCGTGTCCCCTGCCCTGCGCGGCAACGTGGAAAAGTTCATGCGCAAAGTCGACTGGACCATGCTGGCAGCCGAAAGCAAGGGGCTTTTCACGAAGACGGTGATGGCGTTCATCGAGGGTCTTGACAGCTGGGTCATGAAAGCGCTTGCCGGAGGCACGACCGTCAAGCAGCTTGTCGCCGAGCTGAAAGCGCTGCAACGGCGCGGGCCGCAGATGATCGATGCCGCGTTCGCCGAACTCAAGACCATGCACGCGAAGATGATGGGCCACGAACTGCCGGGCACGACCGCCGCCGCGGCCGCGACCAGCAGCAAATCGGCTGCTGCGCTGGCACGGCGCGAGGTGGAGGCAGCGCGCACACAGCGCCGGCTGCCGGCCAGCAAGAGCCGTGACATCAAGGCAAACCGCGTCACGCCGAATGCCACGAAGAACAGCGTCAAGAAGAAAGGCGCGCCCAAAGGGCGGCCGTCGGGCAGCGGCGTGCCGGCAGAACACATCACCGATTACCAGGTCAGGAAGAAGCATGCCAACTTCCGCGAGGCCAACAATGGCGGAAAGCTGATCGAAGAACACAGCCTGCCGCATAACGGCCTCGATCACCTGTGGTCGAACAAAACGCACGTGACCAAGCCATTCGTGGTGGGCGAAACGAAATCGAGCCTTTTCGATTCGTTCAAGCTGCTTGCTGCGCTGCCGAAGGAAATGCAGGAACAGTTCGCGGCGCTGCGGGCGGATGAGGCGGCCAATCCGACCCCCAATAATGGAAAGCCCAATATTTTCGAGAGTGATGGGCGGGATGCGCATGCAAACAAACGGGTTTCGGTTGGTTCGAGTCATTCTCATGATGATGCGGTACGCCGGGGAGTGAACAAGCCCAACGACGAAACGAAACTTGCGACCCAGATGAGCCATGCATGGATTTTAAAATGCATAGATCATGAGCGCAGTTTGACCGAATCGGGTTTATCCATCAAACAGCTAATCAAGGACTACCGGCAGGGCGAAATCCCATGTCCTTATCAACGGTGGATTTCTTTAGTCACCGGCCGCCAACTGCACATACATAAAAAATCCGGAGGTGCCGCGCACGAAGTGCAAATAATATTAAACCTTCCCGACAATATCTTGGATCGCTAAAAATGCTGAAAATCTTAGACCCCACAGAATTTAAAGAATTAAAGCGGGAAAAACTCCTTGATTATGCTTTGTATTCTAATGAGTCAACGGACGTGGCGGCAAGGATTGCCCGTGTTGGCGAAAGAATGACAGATAAAGAATGGATGTCCAAAAAAACTGCAGCTGAAGTCATGCGAATGACGCATGCGCGAGCGGAGTATGCTGCCGATTTTCTAACCCTCAGCTATTCAGCAGGCATTCCGGTAACCGAACTAAAAATTTTCTATCCAGATGTTCTGAACTACTGGGAAGCATATGCAAAGTATGCGAAAGCATTCGACGACAGTCCGGAATACCAAGGTTCTGAAGTAGCACATTTCGGCTTGCTCGGCGGTGATTTCGAAATGGTAAATCGTATCGCTTGCTTTGGCGTCTTACTTGGATGGACTAAATTTTTGCCGCGCCTGGCGTCGTTGCTGGACTATCGCAACCCAAAAATGGATGGCATGCTGGAACGCATGTTTCGGCCGTTTGTAACCGGTCGCCCCACGCCTCCCGACGAATGCACACGGCACCTTCCCTATTTCAAGACGCTGAAGATATTTCGCGCCGACCGAAAAGATCAAGCATCCATGATGGCACGGTACCTTGAAGAATGGTATTACGCCAGTCGTCGCGAACCCTACTACGATAGTCACAAGGGCGGTACCTCATTCAAGGGTTACTGGTCATGGGAAGCCGCAGCCATCACTTTTCTGTTGGACATAGATGACAGCAGCTATCGCGATGCGACTTTCTACCCGGCAGATTTGGTCGAATTCGCTCGCGCGCAGCGAAATAGCAGCTTGTCGAACGGCCTCGCAGCCGATGCGGCGGGAGAACTGCGTGCCAGGTCAGGTGACGCATGCCCGAGGCGAGGTTTGTGGGAATCCTTGACTGATCCAGTGGTGCGCAGAATTTTTGAACAAGGCAATGTAATGAGTAATCTTCACGCGTCATATGGCTTGACTGTCTGGATATACAAAGGCGATGCATAGTTTAAGGTTGCGGACGAGATCGAATCCATGCTCGACTACGATTTTCCTGCGACGACTACCAATACGCGAACACGCAAAGCGCGGGCCTTCGTCGACGGTCTCGACAGCTGGGTCATGCAGGCGCTTGCCGGCGGCACGACAGTCAAGCAGGTTGTCGCCGAGCTGAAAGCGCTGCAACGGCGCGGGCCGCAGATGATCGATGCCGCGTTCGCCGAACTCAAGACCATGCACGCGAAGATGATGGGCCACGAACTGCCGGGCACGACCGCCGCCGCGGCCGCGACCAGCAGCAAATCGGCTGCTGCGCTGGCACGGCGCGAGGTTGAGGCCGCCCGCACGCAGCGGCTGCTGCTGGCCAGCAAGAGCCGTGACATCAAGGCAAACCGCGTCACGCCGAATGCCACGAAGAACAGCGTCAAGAAGAAAGGCGCGCCTAAAGGGCGGCCGTCGGGCAGCGGCGTGCCGGCAGAACACATCACCGATTACCAGGTCAGGAAGAAGCATGCCAACTTCCGCAAGGCCAACAATGGCGGAAAGCTGATCGAAGAACACAGCCTGCCGCATAACGGCATCGATCACCTGTGGTCGAACAAAACGCACGTGACCAAGCCATTCGTGGTGGGCGAAACGAAATCGAGCCTTTTCGATTCGTTCAAGCTGCTTGCTGCGCTGCGGGCGGATGAGGCGGCCAATCCTACCCCCAATAATGGCAAGCCGAATATCTTTCAGAGCGAAGGGAGGGATGTACACGCGAACAGACGAGTTCCTGTTGGATCGACTCCCGCTCACGAAGATGCTGTACGCCGGGGAGTGAACAAGCCCAACGCCGAAACGAAACTTGCAACCCAAATGAGTCATGCCTGGATTGCTCAATGCATAAGGAAAGAAAAAAGTCTTACGGAAGCAGGCAGACTCCTGACGCAGCTGATCAAAGACTTTGAAGACGATCTTATTCCATGCCCATATCATAGATGGATTTCGTTAGTTACCGGCCGTCAGTTGGACAAACATCAAAAATCGAAAGG
This sequence comes from Massilia sp. S19_KUP03_FR1, assembly GCF_036688685.1. NCBI lineage: Bacteria > Pseudomonadati > Pseudomonadota > Betaproteobacteria > Burkholderiales > Oxalobacteraceae > Massilia > Massilia sp. S19_KUP03_FR1. The sequence goes on from NZ_JAQQPS010000012.1 coordinate 37,372, forward strand.
TGCTGTGCATGAAGTGCAAATAATCTTGTCTATTCCAGATGCCATCTTGGAGAAATGAAATGCTAAAAGCACTAAATCTGTCCGATTTTAAGGAACGTAAGCGTGAGCTGCTCCTTGATTATGCAACCTATGCTGCAGATGCTGCTGACTTGGCAACAAGGATTCTCGGCACGGATCAACGAATGACAGATACAGAATTGATGGCGACAAAAAGCGCCGCAGCAGCCATGAGAATGACCCGCGCACGAGCGCGATACGCCGCCGATCTGCTTACGCTCAGCTATTCCGCCGGCATCGTTACAGCTGATCTGAGGAGCTTCTATCCGGCAGTTCTAGGATACTGGGAAGAATTCGCAAAATACGATCGAGCATTCGACGAAAGCTCCGAATCTCAGGGCGCTGTGGTTGCACACTTTGGGTTACTTGGTGATGACTTCGAAATGGTAAATCGCATGACATGCTTGGGCATCCTGCTTGGTTGGACAGCATTGCTTCCTCGCCTTGCCTCGCTGCTCGACTACCGTAATCCAAGAATGGATGGCATGCTGGAACGCCTGTTCCAGCCGTTCGTCCCCGGTCGAGCAGCTGCACCGGACGAATGCACACGGCATCTTCCTTATTTCAAGACACTCAAAATATTTCGCGCGGACAGGAAAGATCAGGCACCGATGATGGCCCGGTATCTCGAACAGTGGTATCACGCCAGCCGCCGCGAGCCCTTTTACGATAGCCATAAACGCGACGCCGCGTTCATTGGCTATTGGTCTTGGGAAGCCGCCGCCATCACTTTTCTGTTAGACATCAATGACAGCAGCTATCGCGATGCGACGTTCTACCCTTCAGATTTGGTCGAATTCGCTCGCGTGCAGCGAAATCGCAGCTTATCGAACGTCCTCGCTACCGATGCTGTGGGCGAACTGCGTGCCAGGTCAGGTGACGCATGCCCGAGGCGAGGTTTGTGGGAATCCTTGACTGATCCAGTGGTGCGCAGAATTTTTGAACAAGGCAATGTGATGAGTAATCTTCACGCGTCATATGGCTTGACTGTCTGGATATACAAAGGCGAAGCATAGTTTTCGGTTGCGGACGAGATCGAATCCATGCTCAACTACGATTCTCCTGTAGCGACTCGTCGGATCATGTGCTCTTACTATTGCTCCGAAGGCAATGAAATTTTTAAGATTATCAGAAACAGTTCAAGCTTCACACTAACGTCGAATCTATTTCGATTTTTTATTGCAACCTAATGCTACTCAGGTGGTGCGTTTTCCACCTGTTGAAGTATTCGTAAAAATCAGAATGAAGAAAAATCCGCTAACTTTTTAGGGCCACTCCACCCATTGAGGCAAATCTAGGTTGGTATGAAAGAATTTGCTTCAATTCCCCAATTGAAAATAAAGCAAGGACAAATCCAGCCCCCCACAAAGGAAGTGTAAGCAAACAAAAAATTGGCAAAGCATAGCTCCTCTTCCAATAATACAATTTTCCGCTGCCCAGCTTAACTGCAATAATCAGTTTTCCAACTAGATATAAAGTAACTGGTTCGGGGCTGTTCAAGCCTCTTGATATATAGTCACCTAATGCTTGCGCCGTCCTGACTTTTATGAGAACTTCGTTACCAATTTCTATGGAGCTAAAATGAACAAATGATTTCCCCACTTGATTTCCAATGGTCTTGCCAGATCCGAGCATGCTTAAAGTTCCGCTAACCTCTCTCACAACCAACTCCTATAAAAGAAAAAACAATGGAATTCATAGTCTCCTCCCGGAAATGTAATGTCAGTTTCTGCATCTTGGCGGGAAGAGTCTGTTTGATGGTACCGGCGTTGCCCCTACATCAGTTAATCTGCATAATTGATCAACCTTAGCCTAACAGCAACATTATCCAACACATCGTCCAATTTGTGGCGTCAATTTTAAAATTTTTTTGATTACATCAGGGTAAAAAACTCATACTTTTCAAGTCCTTTAGCCTTAATATTGTCGAAGCATCCTTCGATTGCAGGACCCTCGTGCGCCATACATTGACCAGAGTAAGTTGCCTCTCAAATGCCTCAAGTTCAAGCCGTGTATGGTGTTCAGTCAGGTAGAGAGTCCGAGCCGCGTTTATGGTCTTCACCATGTCAGCACCCTTCACAACCAAGTGGATGATCTACTAGCTACCAATTACCCAACTTCAAGATAGGTTATCTGGAAGCAATTACACCGCTGTCGACCGGACCGATGATGGCGATCGCAGATTGGCCCTGCATTGAAATGACAACGCTTTGACATTCAGGAATATGCAGTCGTGCGCTCAGGGGGCGCTGATCAGTGACAGGTTCGCCCAGCGCGGGCAACATCAAACCAAATGATGCTGCCACTGCAACGACAGCGCAGGAAAATAATCGCGTCGGGCAATTAGATCGAAGTCCCGTTCCGGATTTGGCCGGTAGCCGCGCCTACGCCGCTGGCGTCGTCAACGCCGTCAAATCCACCAGCGCCAGCCCCGCCAGGTCGACGCTGCTGTCGCCAACAAACGCGACGCGACTGGCCGACGCCGGCACCAGCCACGTGCGTACTGCCGCCCGTATCTGGTCCAGCGTGCACGTCAGGATGCCAGTGCGGAACTGCTGGCGCACCGCCTCGTCGATGCCGCTGCGCTGCAACTGCCAGGCGCGCACCGCGCTGACGTACGGCGACATGGGCTTGTCCAGCCCCTTGATGACGCTGATGATGGCTTCCTCCAGCTGCTCGGCGCTGAACGCGTCGTTTTCCACAGCGGCCAGCGCGGCGTTGAAATCGGCGTAGGTGCCGGCCAGGCGCGGATCGCGGAAGGAACTCATGGAGAACATGCCGGCGTCGCCACTGTAGCTGGCAAAGCCGCCGTACGCCCCGCCCTGCTCGCGCAGCGCCTGGTGCAGCATGTTGGCGCCCATGAACTCGGCCGCCACGGCCAGCGCCGCGGCATCCGGATGGCCGATGCGCGGCGCGCGCCAGGCGATCACGCAGTGGTTGACCTGGCTGGTGGCGTGCAAGGCCAGGTTCACCGGCGCAGTGCTGCCCATGCTGCTCGCTGCCGGTGGCGCTGCGACCAGTGCGTCGGGCGTTGGTGTCAACATCCGCGCCAGTGCGGCGGCGTCGGCGCCGGCGCCCACGCACAGCCGGATCGGCTCCAGGCCGGTCACCAGCGCGTGCATGGCGACCAGGCGCGCGGCAATCTGCGCCAGGCCGTCGGCCGTCTGCGCCAGGGTTTGCAGGGCGCCATAAAACGGCAGCGATGGCACACCACTGATCGCGTTCTGGAAGTGACGCAGCGGCGACAGCGGCGCGCCAGCGGCCAGCAGCGCGTAATCGCGGCCGGCTTTCGCCAGGCCCGTAAATTTGCTTTGCACCAGGCGCTCGATCAAAAAGGCCAGGCGCGCGGTCTCGTCGAAGCGCGCGCCTTTGATACTGGTGGCCAGCACCTCGGCAATGGCCGCGTGTTCTTCGCGCAGCGCGCTGCTGGAGTACACCAGCTCGAGGCGCAGGCCACCGTCCTGCGTCAGCGACTGGTCCAGGCCGACGCGGAACGACGGCACCAGCGCCTGGCGCCAGGCGTCGGCGGCGGCGTAGTCCAGTTCGCCCACGCCCAAATCCGGCAACAGGTCCGCGTACAGGTCCAGCCACGGCCAGTCTGCCGGCGCGACGTGCGAGACGTCGACCAGCAGGCGCGCGTAGCTGATGCCGTTGGTGGGCACGTCGAAGCTTAGCGCGCCGTCCAGCAGCAAAGGCACGGCGGGCACCGGGCGCGGTTGCGGGCTGACGTCGCCGGGACGAATACGCGGCAGCAGCGTCTTGTCGACCGGCAGGGCCTGGTGGGCGGCCAGCGCCGCGCTGTCGGCTTCGATGCGGGCGCGCTCTGCAGCGGACAACTGCGCTTCCAGATTCGCCAGGCGCAGCTGCTCGGTGGCAGCGCGCGCGGTGAAGTAGTCGGCGTCCGGCATGACGCGGGTGGTCAGGCGGGTTGGATTATCGAGCAGCGCACGCACCAGAGTCTTGAAGAAGGCCGGGTCTTTGATGCGGGTGTCGAGCTGGGCCAGCGCGGCCTCGTTGTCGAAGGCGTGCATGACGTCACCGCCGTACAAGGCCAGCGGCAACGCCTGCAGCATGCGGCGCAGCATGAACGGCGTGCCGCCGCCCTCGGTATTTCTCTGCTGGTAGCGCAGGTCGCGCAGTGCGGCGCGCAAGGTTGCCTCGGGCACGCCCTCAAGGGCGGCGCGTTCGAGCGCGGCCAGGATCAGGTCGTGCGCGGGGCCCACCTGTTCCAGCGTGAGTCCTTCCATGCCGGCGTGGAAGACCATCTGGCGCATATTCGTGTCCTGGCCGTTCAGGCGCGACGGCCGCCCGAAACCGCTCGACTCCATCGCCGCGCGCAGGGGCGCCGCCGAATCGTTCAGCAGGCCCGCCGCCAGCAGGTGCGCCTCGTAGTAACCCATGGTGTCGGTCATCTCGCCCAGCAGCCAGGCCAGCTGCAGGCCGTGCTCGTCGTCTTTCGCCTGCTGCGACGGGATGCGCAGGTCCTGCTCGCGCGGGGCGCTCCAGCTGCCCGCCAGCGCCGGCGTGCGGCGCGGCGCCTGGCCGCTGCGGCGCGCCAGCACCTGGGACGCGATGCGTTCCTGGATGCTGGCCGCGTCGATCCGGCCGGCGCTCATGAATACCGCTTGCGACGGGTGGTAGTGACTGGCGTGGAAGTCGCGCAGCATGGCGTGACTTAATTCGGGGATGGCGAGCGGATCGCCGCCCGATGCCACTTCGTACGTGGTGCCGGCAAACAGGGGCGCGATGATCCCGTGGTGCAGCGCGTACATCGGGTCGGCAATGGCGCCCTTCATTTCATTGAACACGACGCCCTGGTAGGCCAGCTTGCCGCCGTCGAACACGTGGCGCCAGCCCTCCTGCAGGAAGTCAAGGTAGCTCAGCTGCGGGAAAAAGCTGGCGTCCAGGTAGACGTCGAGCAGGTTGAAAAAATCCTGGCGGTCGGTGGTGGCGAACGGGTACGCAGTGCGGTCGGCGTAGGTCATGGCGTTCATGAACGTCGCGGTCGAGCGGCGCAGCATCGAGAAGAACGGCGAGCGCACGGGAAAGCGCTCGGAGCCGGCCAGCGCCAGGTGTTCGAGAATGTGGGCGCGGCCATCGCTGGCGTCGGGCACGGTGGGAAAGGCGACCAGGAAAGCGATTTCGGCGTCGTCGTTGGCCATGTGGATGTGGCGCGCGCCCGATACCGGGTCGACGTACTGTTCGATCGTCGCCTGCAGGACGGGGACGTGGTGGCTGCTGCTTAGTTCAAATGCTTGCATAGGTGTTGGCCTCGGTGATTCAGTGCGCCCAGCGTACAGGAAATCGCCGGGGCGGGTCACGGCCCGGCGCGTTGTTTGGCAAAGTGCTAAGCTCGCGAAACGATTCGGAGGATGCTGCATGCTGCTTGAACGACAATGGGCCGACGCCTGGCACCGCCTCGGCCTGGCGGACAGCGACACGTGGCGCGACCGCCTCCTGGCCAGTTACGCCGAACCCGCCCGCCACTACCACACGCTACAGCACCTGGCCGAATGCCTCGCGCTGTGCGACGAATTCGCGCACCTGGCCGAACGGCCTGGTGAAGTGGCCATCGCCCTGTGGTTCCACGACGCCGTCTACCAGCCGCCGGCAAAAGACAATGAAGCGCGCAGCGCGGCCTGGGCTGGCGCGGCGCTTGGGGAAGCCGGCGCCGCGCGCGCTGTGATCGACCGGGTGCAGGCACTGGTCATGGCCACGGCGCGCCATGACGCACCCGGAGAAATCGACGCGGCGCTGGTGATCGACATCGACCTGGCGATTCTGGGCGCGAACCCGCACCGGTTTGCGCAATACGAAGCGCAGATACGGGCCGAGTATGGCGCGGTGCCGCCGCACCTGTTCCAGGACAAGCGGCGCGCCGTGCTCGCGCACTTCCTGGCCCGTCCCGCCCTCTACACCACCCCGGCCCTGCGGACACGGTTCGAATACCAGGCCCGCAAGAACCTGCAAGGGGCACTCGGCGCCTCACTGGTGACGGACGCTAACAAGCTTCGATGAACGCCAGGATGTCGGCGTTGATGACCTCCGCGTGCGTCGTCGGCATTCCGTGCGGGAAGCCGGCATAGGTCTTCAATACACCGTTGGGCAGCAAGGCCGCGGTCAGCGGGCCGGAGCTCGCATACGGCACGATCTGGTCGTCGTCACCATGCTGGACCAGCACCGGCAGCGTGATTTTTTTGAGGTCGTGCCTGAAATCGGTCTCCGAAAACGCGGCGATGCCGTCGTAGTGGGCGAGCGCCGCCCCCATCATGCCCTGGCGCCACCAGTTCTGGATGATGCCTTCGCTGGGCGTGGCACCGGGCCGGTTGTAGCCGTAGAACGGTCCCGCCGGCACATCGCGATAAAACTGCGCACGGTTGCTGGCGACCTGCTGCCGGAAGCCGTCGAACACGTCCTTCGGCAAGCCGCCCGGATTGTCGGGCGTTTGCAGCATCAGCGGCGGCACCGCGGCGATCAATACCGCTTTCGACGCGCGCGCCTGGCCGTGGCGCGCCAGGTAGCGCACCACTTCGCCGCCACCGGTGGAGTGGCCGACGTGGATGGCGCCGCCCAGGTCGAGGTGTTCGACCACGGCCAGCAGGTCGTCGGCGTAATGGTCCATGTCGTGGCTTGAACCGACCTGACTGGAACGCCCGTGGCCGCGCCGGTCGTGCGCGATGACGCGGTAGCCGCGCTCGAGGAAGTACAGCATCTGGGCGTCCCAGTCGTCGGCGGACAGCGGCCAGCCGTGCGAAAAGACGATCGGCGTGCCGTGCCCCCAATCCTTGTAGAAGATCTCGACGCCGTCACTGGTTTTAACCGTATTCGTAGTCATGAAATTACTCCTGTGGTTGGGTAAGGATGGTCTACGCGGCCTTCGGGCCGGTGCCGCGCAGGTGGGTGATTTTTTGCAGCATGTCGAACCAGAACGGCGAGCCGAACAGGGTCGATGAGGCGGTGATCGCCCAGCCGGCGGCCATCTGGGCAAATTCGCTGAAGTGGTAATTGGAGCCCAGCACGCCGCCCTGATAGGTGAACGGCGGGCGTTCCCAGCCGATCGGCAGGCTGGTGGCGGTCAGGTTATTGAGGGCGCTGTGCGCATCGAGCAGTTGCGTGGTGTCGATCTGGCGCATTAGCGCCGGATGTTCCCACAGCACCTTGAACAGGTGCAGCGCATCGATATTCATCAGCACAGCGAGAGCGAAACCCACAAGGAGTGCGCACCACTGCATGGTGCGCTTGTAGTTCCCGGACAGGCGGTCCATCGCGTTCTCGAACCAGTACGCGACTTCCGTCTCGAAGCGCTGGGCGTCGGCACCCGCGCGCCGGTACATATTGCGCAGGACGTCGCGCAACTGCCCCTCCGGCACGTGTTCGATGGCGGCCAGCAGATCGCCCGGCGTACCGGGATTGCCCGCTGCTGCCTGCAGCACCTCGATCAGCGCCACGGCAAACTGGCGCGGCTCGACATACGAGGGCAAGCCATGCAACTGCTCAAGCGCGGGCGCCCTGCCACTGCCGCCGGGATTGAGGCGGGCGTGGTTGTACAGGTCGAGCACCAGGCCGCTGCCAGTCGGGTCGTTCAGCAAGGTTTTCAGACCGCCCAGCAGATACTTGCCGCGCAATTTGAGGAAGGACGAGATGCCTTCGTTGACCGAGCTGACGATCAGGCTGACCGAGCAAAAACAAAAGGTCAGCCCGAGGGCCACTTCGAGGACGGTGCTGTCGAACATTGGGTAACCCTGTCAAATCATCATGCCGATGATTCTAAGGGCAGTTTACGGCTTCGACACGCGCATTTCAGCTATGCGGGATGCATCCCTATGAGCGCAATATGCGCGCGTCGAAATTACAACAAATGCTCAGTTCGCCGGGTGCAGCAACGAACGCTTGCGCGCATAACCAAAGTACACGGCAAGGCCGATCAGCAGCCAGACCACGAAGGCCACCCAGGTATGCCAGCTGAGGAAGCACATCAGCGTGATGCAAAACACGATGGCCAGGCCCGGAATGACCGGCACGCCCGGGCAGCGGAACGCGCGCGGCAGATCCGGGCGGGTCTTGCGCAGGATGATCACGGCCACCGACACCAGGCTGAACGCGGCCAGCGTGCCGATGTTGACCAGTTCGGCCAGCACGCCCAGCGGCACCAGCGCGGCGATCAGGCCGAACAGGATGCCGACCAGCCAGGTGGCGAAAAACGGCGTGCCGAACTTCGGGTGCACGGTCGACAGGCGGGCTGGCAGCAGGCCGTCGCGCGACATCGCGTACAGGATGCGGGTCTGGCCGTAGGCCATCACCAGGATCACGGTGCTCATGCCCAGAATTGCAGCCAGGTCGACGAAGCCAGCCACCCAGTTTTCGCCCGCGTACTGCAAGGCCAGCGACACCGGGTGGTCCACACCGAGGAAGCTTTTATAGGGCACGATGCCGGTCATGATGGCGGCCACCGCCACGTACAGGACCGTGCAAACCACCAGCGAACCGATGATCCCGATCGGCAGGTCGCGCGCCGGATTCTTGACTTCTTCGGCGGCCGACGTCACGGCATCGAAGCCGATGAAGGCGAAGAACACCAGGGCGGCGGCGCTCATCACGCCCCCCATCCCGTACGGCATGAACGGTTGCCAGTTGACCGGCTGGACGTGCTTGACGCCGACAAAAATAAACAGCAGCACGACGCCGGTTTTGATCAGGACCATGATGTTGGTCCAGCGCGCCGACTCGCGCACGCCCAGCGACAGAAGACCGGTCAACACCAGCATGATCAAAAACGCCGGCAGGTTGAACACACTGGCGACGCCCGGAATGGCGCCCGGCGCTGCGGACAGCGCAGCTGGCAGCGTGACCCCGAGGCCAGACAGCAGCGACTGGAAGTAGCCAGACCAGCCCACTGCCACGGTGGACGTCGCCAGGCCGTATTCGAGCAGCAGATCCCAGCCGATCATCCACGCCACCAGTTCGCCCAGCGTGGCATAGCTGTAGGTGTAGATCGAGCCGGCCACCGGCACGGTGGAGGCGAATTCGGCATAACACAGGGCAGCGAAGGCGCAGGCCAGCGCGGCAATGCAGAACGACAGTGTCAGCGCCGGGCCGGCGGTGACGGCGCCGGTCCCGGTCAGCACGAAAATACCGGTGCCCACGATGGCGCCGATGCCCATCAGGACCAGGTCGAACGGTCCGAGGACTTTTTTGAGGCCGCCAGGGGTACGACTGGCAGACATCATGGCATCAAGGTTTTTGGTTCTGAAAATACTCACGCACACTCCGATCAAAAAGCGCCCAGGGGGCACATGGATGTTAAATTTTGCACAGGGGCAGATGCCACGCCGCTGAACCGTCGTCCTGCATGGCCGCCATTTTATGCGATTCCGCGGCAGTTACATCCTGACAACTGCGCAATGATGCAGAAATCGCGACCAGGATGCAAAATCGTCCTGGCTGTACTGACGCGAATGAGGCCCGGCCGATTGTTCCACTGACGGATAAATGGTATCCATTTAGATGCATTGCAGTAGAAAATGGGAACTGTTAAAGTTGTCTCAGTTAAACGCAACCCACCCAGTGAGCACCCAATGCAACGCTATACCAAGACCGCCATGTCACTGCACTGGCTCAGCGCCCTGCTCATCATCAGTGCCTTCATCATGGGTCTGGTGATGACCAGCATTCCCGGCTTCTCGCCGGCCAAGCTACGCTATTTCTCGTGGCATAAATGGCTCGGGGTAACCGTGTTTGCGCTGGCCGTGCTGCGCGTGCTGTGGCGCATCTTCCACCAGCCACCGCCGCATCCTGCGCACATGCCGGTCTGGCAGAACCATGCTGCCAATGCCACGCACTGGATGCTGTACGTCCTGATTTTTGCGGTGCCCGTGTCGGGCTACCTGTACACGCTGTCGGCCGGCGTGCCGGTGGTCTACCTCGGGGTGTGGCCGATGCCGGTCTTCATGGCGCCCAATCCTGAACTGAAGCCGCTGTTTCGTGCGGTGCATTACTGGCTTGACATGACGATGGCGGCCCTCGTCGTCGCCCATGCCGGCGCCGCGCTGAAGCATCACTTGATCGACCGCGACGACGTCCTGAAACGGATGCTGCCTTTTACTAAATAACAGCGCCGGCACGGCCATCCTGTTTATTCACCCATGGAGTTGATATGAAATTCACGCAACACGCACTGCGCGCCACCTTGTTGGCCTCGACCATCTGCCTGGCGCTGGCCGCCCACGCCGCCGTCCTGAAAATCGATGCCGCCAAGAGCAGCGTGTCGGCCACGTTCAAGCAGATGAACGTGCCGATCGAAGACAAGTTCAAAAAATTCAGCGCCGTCATCGACTACGACGCCGCCAAGCCGGATGTGTCGAAAGCCACCGTGGAAATCGACACGGCCAGCCTCGACCTGGGCGACCCGGAGTATTCGAAAGAAGTCGCCAAAAAAGAGTGGTTCAATTCCGCCCAGTTCCCGAAAGCGACGTTTGTGTCGACCAGCATCAAGGCCGCCGGCGCCGGCAAGCTGGCCGTCACCGGCAATCTCACCATCAAGGGCAAGACCACGCCGGTGGCCTTCCCACTCACCGTCAGCAGCAGCGGCGGCAAGCAGATGTTCGACGGCACCTTGCCGATCAAGCGCCTGACGTACAACATCGGCGAGGGTCAATGGAAGGCCACCGACATGGTCGCCGACGAGGTGTTGATCAAGTTTCACGTGGTCGCCGGCCAATAAGGATCACCCGGCCTCTGCAGCCGGGCCGCCGCTCCGGTATCATGCGCGAATGAATAAGATCCCTTTCGTTCCCTTTATTATTGGTGTGGCCGGCGGCAGCGGCAGTGGCAAGTCAACCGTATCGCAACAAGTGCTCGCTTCGTTCGGCGCGGACATGGTGTCGGTCGTGATGCAGGACGATTACTATCGCGACCAGTCCGAGCTGACGCCGGAAGTGCGGCGCCAGCAGAATTACGACCATCCGCACGCCTTCGACTGGCCGCTACTGGTGCAGCACGTGCAGGCATTGCGCAATGGCGAGACCATCGCCATGCCCGAATACGACTTCACGATCGACAACCGTTCGACCAAGACCATCGCGGTCAAGCCGGCGCCGGTCATCGTGATCGAGGGCCTGTTCGCCTTGTATGACGCCGACCTGCGCGACATGATGTCGCTGAAAATCTTCGTCGATACGGCGTCGGACATCCGTTTTATTCGCCGCATGCAGCGCGATATCACCGAACGCGGCCGCACGCTCGAGAGCATCGTCGACCAGTACCTGGAAACGGTGCGCCCGATGCACAAGCAGTTCATCGAGCCGACCAAGCGCAACGCCGACGTCATCCTGCCGCATGGCGCAAATGGCCCGGCGGTCGACATGATTACCACCAAGGTTGCCAGCGTCATCGGCCAGTTGCAGCGCCAAAGCACAGCGCCAGCGCGCGCATAAGGCGACGGCCCGGATAAAACCATCAACGACCTCGACAGGCTGGAGTCGACCCATCGCGGACGTTGCTACCGCAGTGGTATCCAGATTCGTTATCGAAGTTGTTCCAGGACTATCGGTAACTTCCCTATTTTTTACTCGCGACTAAGATTCGGAACATAATTGGACGCACCAGTGGATGATGCTGCTGAGTGTGCTTAGCGCGCGGGCATCAGTTTTTGCCGTACCAATTGGCCCATCACACGGCGGAGGGCTTCAACGCCACCATCGGCCAGGTCGGCTGCGGTGGTCGGGAGCGTGACATCAGGCTGCAGTCCGACAGCTTGAATGGCAAACGGGCGAGTTCGGCTTGCAGCAAATTTTTCCTGTGCGACGAGGTCGATGAGCGTTGACTCGGGAATTTCATTGACGGACAGATGTGTGCCATTATCAAAGACACTAAAATTCCCACTGTATTTCACGCTGATAGCAGAATGCGGCAGCGTGAAGCCGGTTGATCCAGCGTCCCGGCCGCCACCGGCACCGACTGTTCGTTCACCTACCGTCAATGCGCCAGACGCCCATAGCCAAGTGGCCATGAATTCACCGCTGGAACGCGTGCCCGCATCTGCCCACACAATAAGTGGGCGCGGCGTTGCAATCGTACCGCAAGACGGATCTTCAACCTGTTTGAGCAGTTTCAGTCGGCCTGGCTGGCCGCCGGGAAAAACGTCGTACGTCGTCGGCAGCATTTGATCTGTTAGAGCACGCGCCAGCAGCCGGGCTTCGCGTGCGAAGCCACCCATGTTGCCACGCAAATCGATCAGCAGCACATCTGATCGGGCTGCAACGTCATTAATGCGTGCCAGTCGCTCGCGAACCACTGCGCAATAGCCGGCCAACATGGGACCATCCTCACTGGTGTCTTGCCGGGCTGCCGCCTCCGCCGCATCGTTGAATACGCTATCGTATTGGGGAGCGAATGCCCCAAAACGCACGATCCCAACTCGATAGCCGTGTGCCTGCACAATGTCAGGTAAATCGGACCGTTCCACGGCGTGCGCAAGCGCGGCGCCCGTGTGCGGCGTAATCGGTTTATACGTCAACGTCACTGTCCGCAGCTTGCTGTCTTTGCCAAGTATGCCGAAGCGCACCTCACGGTGCAAATTTAGTGCAGCATGATCAGCCGGCGTGGCAACAGCAAGCTTTAATGCCGCCTCCGCTGAACGTGAGCGACGGTTGCCACCAAACGTTTGATTGGCCGCGTTCTCCAGCCAGCGTTTAACAGGCTGCCCGTCGATATCGATGATCTGTTCACCATCCAGCAAAGCCGTCACCGCCGGATCGATGTGACGCCAGACCACCATCGCCCCGTCGCTGCTTGTTCTGAACAGAATACCAAGGGCTTCTTGTTTGCCGCTTTTAAGATCGACGATCGCAACGTGCTGATCTTGAAGTGGCGCCAAAGCGGTGATGATGTCTGCGTAGGAACCGAGCGCTGGCGGTACCGGAGCCCGCCATAAAGCGTTGTTGCCTTGTACTTCTGCTGGAAAGGCCAGACGATAACGTTCGACCCAGGCAAACGAAGGATAGTGCTGTCGCAACTCCTGCCTAAGCGCCTCGCCGTCGGTCTGGGAAGTTTCCGCAAACGCGATTGTGGAGCAGGACAATAGCGCTGCAGTCAAAAGAAAACTGCGTGGTGCACTGAAGCACGCTGTCCATCCGAGCAAACTACTGCCGGCTGCCGGGAAAAATCCATTTTGCTTCTTGATTTTAATCATCGTCTAGCCGTCGCGTTCTTAAGTCAATATGAGTGAGACAGGGGGAATAGGACGACGTGCCCAACGACCGCTGTTGGCCGAAACCAGCTGTTCGGCGCAGCATAGCAAATTGCCAAGTTAAAAATCCAGTGCTGTCGATACCGCCGGTAGGGCCCCGAACCAGCCGTCCCACACTTCTTGAATGAAGTTTAGTGGTCTTGCGGTAAACGCATTCCAAATCCACCGACCGGATGCGTCTCGAACCGCTCACCGAACCCCGAGATAAGCGGCCGGCCGGCCTGCAGCGCCGCCCTGATGGCTGGCAGGTCAAGCGACGCTTTATGACTCGCTGCGCTTTCCCCTATCTCGGTCACCCACAAGGCGTCGGTATCGGCGGGATCAACAGCAACCACATAGCTCAGGCATCCGGGCATGGACTGCGTCGCCTGCAACAGGATCGATGCCAGCGCGTCGCGTTGACCAGGCTTCGTTTTGATTTTTGCAATCGTGCCATACATCGCTTTTCGCGCCGTCGTGGACGGCGGTGTGGACTGACACGCAGCCAGAGGCGCGAGTGCGATGGCGGTTACCAGCGTGCGGCGCTTTTTTTGCATCGGGATTCCATAGGGCGTGAATCGATGCATCAGGATAACATTTATTAAACGCTATGATTTCGCATTTTATGCGCGAAAGCGGCGACTGCCGCTTTGTGCCTTTTGCTGGCGCCTGTATTGCGCAGGCGATTCGTTGTGCGCCTTTATTCTGCGCCTGCGATCGGCTAAACTGAGCGCTGTCGCAACCGCCCGCCTCAGCAGATGACCTATCCCTTCCACACCCGGGCCCGCGAGCAAACCGACGGCAGCACCAGCGCTGCCTTCCGCCTCACGGCAGCCATCCTTGCCAGCGCCGCGGTGCTGCTGTTCTTCATGGTCGGCACCGACGCCGGCCTCGGCAGCGCAAGCGCATGGATCGTGGCCGCAGCCATTGGCGTCGCTGCGTTCGTGCTGGCCCACGTGCTCATTACGGTGATCATGATCGTGGTCGCGCCGGCCCTGATCATCGCGGTGCTGGTGCGCTTCCTCGCCACATAAGCGGGCGCTGACGGGCCGGCTGCCTTCGATCCAGTTTGACCTGCCCCGATCAAGCCGATCCGGCAGGATCTGTTTGATCGGGCGCCTCTATCGCGCTGGAATATAAGCATACAAGGAATCGGTATTGGCGCGGCCACCTGGGCGCTGCTAATCTTGCCGCCCGTTGGCTGCCAAAGTGCAGCCATGCCCCATTCCAGAAGATAGAGAGAACCATGAGCTGCAAACACCCCCACGCCAACCCTGCCCGCGCCGTGCTCGTCCTCGGCCTGATCGCCACGCTGGCGCCATTGACTGCCCACGCACAGGAAAACGCGCCACAGACTGCGGCCAGCGCAGCCGACCTGCAAACGGTCGTCGTCACCGGCACCCGCTCGCTGAACCGCCGCTCGCTTGACTCCGCGTCGCCGGTCGACGTCATCGGCAGCAAGGACTTGCTCGGCACCGGTTCGGGTGAACTGGCCACGGTGCTCGCGCGCCTGCTGCCGTCGATGAATTTTGCGCGCCCGAGCGGCGCCGATGCCAGCGACGCGGTACGCCCGGCGCAACTGCGCGGCCTGTCGCCCGACCAGACACTGGTGCTGGTCAACGGCAAGCGCCGCCACAGCTCGGCCGTGGTGAATGTCAACGGCACGCTCGGCCGCGGTTCGGCCCCGGTCGACCTGAACGCCATTCCGCTGGCCGCGATCGACCACATCGAAGTGCTGCGCGATGGCGCCGCGGCGCAATACGGCTCGGACGCGATTGCCGGCGTGATCAACATCATCCTGAAAAAAGGCGCCGACGGCGGCGAAGCCGAAGTGGTGTACGGCCAGTACGACAAGGGCGACGGTGCGCAGAGCACCGTGCGCGGCTCGACCGGCTTCAAGCTCGGTGAAGATGGCTGGGTACGCGTGGCGATCGAGGCCGCCAACCGCGATTTCACCAACCGTTCGTTTGCCGACCCGCGTCCGGCGGCCGGGACGCGCCAGGGCACCATCACCCAGCGCTACGGCGACCCGGACAGCCGTCCGCGCACGCTGTTCGTCAACAGCCAGTACCGCATCAACGACGCCATCGACTGGTACGCCTTCGCCAATTACGGCGAGCGCAAGACGTCGTCAGCGGCGAACTTCCGCACCGCTTACACCGACGCCACGCGCACCACGCTGCGCACCAGCCTGTATCCGGAGGGCTTCAGCCCGCTGGAAAACAGCAAATCGGTCGACACCTCGGTGGTGACGGGCTTGCGCGGCGAACTGGCCGGCTGGCGCTGGGACGCCAGCCTGAACTACGGGCGCAACCGCTTCTCGCTGGACGTCGACAATTCCGTCAATTACAGCCTGGGCGCGGCCAGCCCGCGCAGTTTCTACGCCGGCGAGCTGAGTTCGACGCAGGAACTGGCCAACCTGGATGTCGCGCGCGAGATTCCGGTGTCATTCATGAGCGGGCCGCTGACCGTGGCCGTGGGCCTTGAAGCGCGCCACGAAGCCTACGAAATCGGCGCCGGCGAAGCGAATTCGTATGTCGGCAGCGGTGCCCAGGGCTATTCGGGCTTCCGTCCGGAGAACGCCGGCAAGAACAGCCGCAACAACCAGTCGCTGTACCTGAATCTGGAAGGCGACATCACCAAACAGTTGTCGGGTGCACTGGCCGTGCGCCATGAGCATTACAGCGATTTCGGCAATGCCAACTCGGCCAAGGCCTCGGCACGCTATGCCTTCACCCCGAGCTTCGCGCTGCGCGGTACGGCGTCGAACGGGTTCCGCGCGCCGTCGCTGGCTCAGACCTTCTACACCATCACGACCACCAATACCCTGCTGGTGAACGGCACCAGCACGCCGGTCGAAACAGGTACCTTCCCGGTCGGCAGCGCCGCGGCCAGGGCGCTCGGCGCGCAGCCTCTGAAAGCGGAACGGGCGCGCAACCTGTCGGTCGGCGCCCAGTGGCAGCCCACGCGCAACTGGACCACCTCGGTCGACCTGTACCGCATCGACATCGACGACCGCGTCGTGTTCTCGTCGAACCTGCAGCTGGCCAATGCCCCGGCGCTGGCCAGCGCGCTGGCCGTGCAAGGCGTGTATGTCGGCGCCGCGCGCTATTTCACCAACGCCGTCGACACCCGCACCAAGGGTGTGGACATCGTCAGCACCTACCGCCTCAACCTGGAGCAAGGCGCGCGCGCCGACCTGACGCTGGCCTACAACCACAACGACAACGAAGTGCTGCATACGGCGGCCACCCCGGCCGTGCTGGCGGCGCAGAAGTTGCTGCTGGTTGACCGCCAGACGGTCAGCCGACTGACTGTCGGCTCGCCCAAGGACAAGCTGAGCTTGACGGGCGACTACACACAAGGCGCCTGGAACGGCCATGCGGTCGTCACCCGCTACGGCAAGTTCACCGTGCCGCAGAACGATGCCGCGCTCGACCAGACCTACCAGCCGCAGTGGGTGCTCGACCTGGCCGCCAGCGTGCGCATCGCGCGCCAGTGGCGCCTGAGCGCCGGCATCGACAATGTCACCAACCGCTATCCGGGCCAGGTGACGACGCTCGCCAACCTGAACGTTAACGGCACCCAGCCGTACAGCGTGTGGGCGCCGAACGGCTTCAACGGGCGCTTCCTGTATCTGAAAGCCGGTTATACCTGGTAAACAAGATGCAGGTCACGGCAGGACGGTGCGGGTGCACCGTCCGCTGATAAAACTTACATGCCTGGTTTCAGGATGACCTTGGTCCAGCCGTCAGCGCGCTTGTCAAAATTTTCGTAAGCGCGCGGTGCGTCGGCCAGCGCCAGTTCATGCGAAATGATCTGCGACGGCTTGGCTTTGCCGGCCTGGATCAGGCGGGCCAGGTTGCGGTTGTAGTGTTTCACATTGGCCTGCCCGGTGGCGATTTTCTGGCCCTTGAACCAGAACTTGCCGAAGTCGAACGCCAGCTTGCCTTCTTTGGCCAGGTCGTCCTTCGCACCGGGATCCTGCGGCAGGAACACGCCGACCACGCCGATGGAACCGGTGGCCTTGACCGTCTGCACCAGATTGTTCATCGTCAGATGCGGCACTTCGGCGCCGTGCTTGTTGCAGCACTGGTAACCGACGCATTCGCAGCCGCGATCGGCGCCCTTGCCATCGGTCAGATCGAGCACTTTCTGGACGCCGGCGTCACCGGTATCGTCGATCGCGATGGCGCCCAGTTTCTCGGCCAAGGCCAGGCGATCCTTGTGCGTATCGACCACGAACACCTGGCTCGCGCCCTTGATGAACGACGACATCGCGGCCATCAGGCCAACCGGCCCGGCACCGTAAATGACCACCGATTCGCCCGGCAGCACGCCGGCCAGTTCGGTCGCGTGGTAACCGGTCGGCAGTATGTCCGACAGCATGACGTAGTCGTTCTCTTTTTCCTTCGCGTCTTCCGGCAGCACCAGGCAATTGTAGTCGCCGAACGGCACCCGCAGCAGTTCGGCCTGGCCGCCGCTGTACGGGCCCATGCCGGCAAAACCGTAGGCGGCGCCAGCGGTACCTGGATTGGCGGTCAGGCAATAGCCGGACAAGCCGCGCTCGCAATTTTCGCAAAAGCCGCAACCGATATTAAATGGCAGGCACACCATATCCCCCACCTTGACGCGCTCGACCGCCTTGCCGACTTCGATCACTTCCCCCATATTTTCGTGGCCGAAGATGCTGCCGGTTTCGAAACTGGTGCGGCCTTCGTACATATGCAGATCCGAGCCGCAGATATTGGTGGTGGTAACGCGCACCAGCACGTCGGTTGGCTTTTCGATCGTTGCGTCGGGCACGTTCTTGACTTGCACGTCATAGGGACCGTTATAAACAATTGCTTTCATGGCGTATTCCTTTGCATGGTCTGGAGGGAGGACCACGAGTCTGCACGCCACATCGCCCGTACAGTGTGGGCGAGCTAACAGAGCGGGGAAATGATGCAAAATAATTAAGATGCTACATGCGCATCAGCGGCGCTCACGATCTTGAATGCCGGCGCGGCTGGCCGTTGGAGGCGCGCAGTCCGGCGTCGACCGGCAGGTTGACGCCAGTGATGAGGCGGGCATCGTCGCTGGCCAGAAAGGCCATGGCAGCGGCAATGCCGTCCGGGTCCTCGGGCCCGCCCAGCGGCATGCGGTCGTTGAATTGGGCGACCCGTTCGGGATCCTTCAGCATCTCCGTCGTCATCCCGGTTTTGGTCAGGCTGGGGTTGACCGCGTTCACCCGTACGCCATCCTTGGCAGCATCGAGCGCCATCGCGCGCACCATATTGCTGACCGCGCCCTTCGACGTGTTGTACGCGAACATTTCCCAGTCACCGCCCAGGCCCGACACGGACGACGTCATGACGATCGCACCGCGGGTTTTCACCAGCTCGGGCAGCGCGGCTTTCGCCATGTAAAAGTAGCCGGTGACATTGACTGCCATGACGCGGGCGAAGTCTTCTTCGCTGGTGTGCATGATGTCGCCCTGGATGGCAATGCCGGCGTTGTTGATCAGGACATCGATCGCGCCGAAACGCGCGACCGCTGCCTTCACGGCGCTGGCGGCGCTGGCCTTGTCGGCGGTGTCGCCGACCTGAAGCAGCACGCGGTCCTGGGGAAATGCGGCCGCGACTTGCTTGAGGCTCGCTTCGTCGATATCGAGCATGACGACACGCGCGCCTTCATCGAGGAAGCGGCGGGTGGCCGCCAGGCCCATACCGGACGCGGCGCCGGTAATCAAGACAGTTTTTCCTTCGAAACGGTTCATTTTTTCCCTTTGAGTATGGCCGGCATCGTTTGCGAGCATGTGGCAACGACGTTATCACAGCAGTTGCGAAGACGGCCTTACGGTTCCATCAGGAAAAAAGCCTTGTCGGTCAGGAGAAGTTAGTTGAAGCGTCCGTTCACACCGCCGACGCTGAACCGGCCGGCTCCCAGCAAGGCGATGGCCAGCGCAGCGAAGAAGTACATGCCCTGCAGTTCCAGCGCCCAGCCGCCGGTGTCGTTCAGCGTGAAGAACATGCTGGTGTGGGCCAGCAGGACGGCGACGATCATGTTGATGGCGATGACCAGCGCCGCGCCGCGGGTGAACAGGCCGAACAGGATGAACAGCGGCGCGATGACTTCGCCGATGTAGACGCCGTAGCCGAACACCGCCGGCAAGCCCGCCTTGGCCAGCAGGTCGGCCACGAAGCCGATCCCGTGGCTCATTTTGCCGATGCCATGAAACAGCAACATGGCGGCCAGGACGGCGCGCAGGAGCAGTTTGCCTGCGTCGTCAGACGTGCGGAGGGTGGTGGTATCGGTTTGCATCGTGTCGCTTTCTTGATTGTTGTGGTGGACGGACCGGCGCGTCGAGCTGCGCCGCGAACCATTGCGCGAAATTGCCGACCATGGCGCCGGTCAGGCTGTGGTCGCTTTGACATGCATGATACGGCAGCGGCAGGCCGAGGCCGTTCAGTACGTTTTTCGCGTGGCGCGCCGCATGGATGCCCGTCACGGCGTCCTGCACGCCGTGACCAAAACATACCGGCAATGGGGCCAGCATCAGCGCCACGCTGGCGCGCATGATGCGGTTTTCAATGACCGCTCAATGCCTTGAGGCGACCACCGGTGTGTGCCCAGCATCCCCCTGCGTGTCGCGGCGGCGGTAAGCCAGCCGGTACAGCAGCGGCAGCACCAGCAGGGTCAGCGCGGTCGACGAGATGATGCCGCCGATGACCACCGTTGCCAGTGGGCGCTGCACTTCGGCGCCGGTGCCGCTGGCCAGCGCCATCGGCACGAAGCCGAGCGAGGCCACCAGCGCCGTCATCAGGACTGGCCGCAGCCGCGTCAGCGCGCCTTCGGTGATCGCCTGTTCCAGGCCGGCGCCGCCTTCGCGCAGGCTGCGGATGAAGGACAGCATCACCAGGCCATTCAACACCGCCACGCCGGACAGCGCGATAAAGCCCACCGCCGCCGAAATCGACAGCGGAATGTCGCGCAGCCACAGCGCCAGGATGCCGCCGGTGAGTGCCAGCGGAATGCCGGAGAACACGATCAGGCCGTCGCGCAGATTACCGAACATGGCGAACAACAGCACCAGCACCAGCAGCAACGCCCCCGGCACCACGATCTGCAAGCGTTTGAGCGCCGACTGCAGCTGCTCGAACTGGCCACCCCAGGTGATCCAGTACCCTGCCGGCAGCGTCACCGACGCCTTCACCGCCGCCTGCGCCGCGCCGACGAAGGAACCGATGTCGCGCCCGCGCACATTCGCGCTGACCACCACGCGGCGCTTGCCGTTTTCGCGGCTGACCTGGTTCGGACCGGGCGCCAGCGTCAGCGTGGCGATCTCGCCGAGCGGGATGAAGCGCAAGGCGGCGTCGGGGTTGCCGCTGCGCGGCAGCGCGACTGGCAGGCGCTGCATCGCGTCGAGGTCATTTCTGGCCGCCTCTGGCAAGCGCACCACGATGTCGAAGCGGCGGTCGCCTTCGAACAGCGTGCCGGCGCCGCGCCCGCCGATGGCGGTGGCCAGCGTGTCCTGCACCTCGCCCGTGTTCAGGCCGTAGCGCGCGGCTTTGGCGCGGTCGACCTGCACCGTCAGCATGGCCAGACCTGCCGCCTGCTCGACCTTGACGTCGGTCGCGCCCGCCACCTTCTGCAGCAGCGCGGCAATCTGCGTGGCGTTCTTGGTCAGCACCGCCATATCGTCGCCGAACACTTTCACGGCCACGTCGCTGCGCACGCCAGAAATGAGTTCGTTGAAACGCAGCTGAATCGGCTGCGAAAATTCATACGCATTACCGGGCAGCGTGTCCGCGGTCGCCTGGATCGCGGCCAGCAGTTGGTCGCGGGTCTTGGCAGGACGCGGCCACTGCGCCACGGGTTTGAGCATGATGTAGCCGTCCGACATATTCGGCGGCATCGGATCCGACGCCACTTCCGCCGTGCCGGTGCGGGCAAACACGCGCGCGATTTCGGGGTGCTTCGCCATCAGCTCGCGTTCCAGCGTCTGCTCCATCGCAACCGACTGCGACAGGCTGGTGCCGGGAATCCGCAGCGCGTTAAAAGCAAAATCCCCCTCGTTGAGATTGGGCGCGAACTCGCTGCCCAGGCGCGTGGCCAGCAAACCGGACAACACCACCGCCACCGCCGCAAACGTCAGCACCACCGCGCCGTTGGCCATCACGCGGGTGAGCAGCGGCGCGTACAGGCGTTTCGCGCCCAGCATCAAACGGCTCTCCTTTTCGGCCACCGAGTCGCCGATGAACAGGGCGACGGCGGCCGGGATGAAGGTGATCGACAACAGCATCGCGGCCACCAGCGCGATGACCACGGTGATGGCCATCGGATGGAACATGCGCCCTTCCACGCCGGTGAGCGCGAAGATTGGCAGGTACACCACCATGATGATCAGCTGGCCAAAGATCAGCGGACGGCGCGCCTCGCCGGAGGCAATGAACACCTCGTGAAAGCGCTCCTTGCGCGTCAGCGGGCGCCCCAGCTGCTGCTGGGCGTGGGCCAGGCGACGCACGCAGTTTTCCACGATGACCACGGCGCCGTCGATGATGATGCCGAAGTCGAGCGCGCCCAGGCTGAGCAGGTTGGCGCTGACTTTATAGCTGACCATGCCCGTGAAGGTGAACAGCATCGACAGCGGAATGACCATCGCCGTGATCAGCGCCGCGCGGATATTCCCGAGGAACAGGAACAGCACGGCGATGACCAGCAGCGCGCCTTCGAGCAGGTTTTTCTTGACGGTGGCGATGGCCTTATCGACCAGGACCGTGCGGTCGTACACCGTAACGGCGTGCACGCCGGCCGGCAGAGAACGGTTGATGTCGACCATCTTGCGGTCGACCGCCTGCGCCACGGCGCGGCTGTTTTCGCCGATCAGCATGAACACGGTGCCGAGCACCACCTCGCGCCCATTCTCGGTGGCCGCACCGGTGCGCAGTTCGCGCCCGACGCCAACTGCCGCCACGTCGCGGATCCGCACCGGCACGCCGTCCACCGCGCCCATCAGGATGTTGCCGATGTCGGCCGGCGTGCCGACCTGCCCCGGCGTTCGCACCAGCAGTTGTTCGCCCTGCTTCTCGATATAGCCGGCGCCCAGCGTGCCGTTGTTGCGATCGAGTGCGTCGACGACGTTGGTCAAGGTGTAGCCGTAGGCCGCCAGGCGCGCAGGGTCCGGCGCCACCTGGTACTCCTTGGCATAGCCGCCGATGGTGTTGATCTCGGTGACGCCGGGGACGATGCGCAGCTGCGGCTTGATGATCCAGTCCTGGATCTCGCGCAGGTCGGTCGGCGTCCAGGGTGTGCCGTCCGGCTTTTTGGCGCCCTCCTGCGCTTCCACCGTCCACAGGTAGATTTCACCAAGGCCGGTGGAAATCGGCCCCAGCGCGGGCGTCACGCCGGGCGGCAAGCTTGCAGCCGCGGCCTGCAGGCGCTCATTGACCAGCTGGCGCGCAAAATAGATGTCGGTGCCGTCCTTGAACGTCACCGTCACCTGCGACAGACCGTAGCGCGAGACCGAGCGGGTCTGATCCAGGCGCGGCAGGCCGGCCATCGCGGTTTCAATGGGAAAGGTAACGCGCTGCTCGGCTTCGAGCGGCGAAAAGCCCGGCGCGGCGCTGTTTACCTGCACCTGGACGTTGGTGATGTCGGGCACCGCGTCGATGGGCAGCTTCTGGTAGTTGTAGATGCCCAGCGCCGCCAGGCCGAGGACGACCAGCAGTACCAGCGCGCGCTGGGCAATGGCAAAGCGAATGATGGAATCGAACATGTCAGGCGCCTCGCATCAGTGACCGCCTTCGCTGGCTTTACCCAGCTCGGCTTTAATGACAAAACTGTTGGCGGCGGCATACGCGTCGCCGGCCGCCAGGCCCGTGCGCACTTCGACCTGATTCTTGTCGGCGCGCCCCAGCGTGACGGCGCGCGCGGCGAAGCCGCCGGCCACCCGCACGAATACGGCCGGTTTGTCTTCGATGGTCTGGATGGCGCTGGCGGCGACCGCCACCGGCACGGCGCGCTCGCCGGACGACACCTCGAGATCGACGTCGACAAACATCCCCGGCCGCCACGCACCCTGCCCATTGGCCAGCACGATGCGCGCCACCGCGGTGCGGGTCTGGTTGCCCAGCAGCGCGCCGACGTAGGCCACTTTCCCGGCCACGCCTGCTTTCTTCGCGCCCGCCCTGACCGTTACATTCTCGCCCACCCGCACTTGCGCCAGGTCGCCGGCCGGCACGGCCACGTCGGCCCACACGGTGCTCAGATCGGAGACCATGAACAGCACGTTGTCGTTTTTCACCGACTGGCCCAGCGCGATATGTTTTTCGACGATGACGCCATCGAACGGCGCGCGCACGGCGTAGCTGTTCAGGCTACCCGCGCTTGCTCCACCTGCCCCCAGCGCAGCGAGCTTTTGCTGCGCGTTATTGACGCCGATCTCGGCTTCCTGCATGGCCTGGCGCGCCTGCAGGTAATCCTGCTCGGCCGAGATTTTTTCTTCCCACAGCTGTTTTTCGCGCGCGTACGTGGTGCGCGCCAGCGCCAGGCGCCGCTGCGCCATCAGCGCGGCGCTGCGCTGATCGGACAAGTCGACGCTGGCAATCAGCGCCAGCACCTGGCCGCGCCTGACCTGCTGGCCGATGTCGGCCTGCACCGCCTGCACGGTGCCGCCCAGCAGCGGCACCACCTGGGCCGTGCGGTCGGCATTGAAGCGGATTTCACCGGGCAGCGTGATGGCACTGTGGATGGTGGCCGGCGCCGCCGTCAGGATGGCGATGGCCGACGTCTTGATCTGCGCCTCGGTCAGCTTCACGGTGCCGTCGTGGCCTGCTTCCTCTGCGTGGGCGGCGGCGGGCGCCGCTTCGGTGGACTCGCTGGCCGGTTTCAAAAAGACAATGAGCAACGCCAGGATCAGGCCGGCGGCCACGATGGCGCCGATGGCGATTTTTTGTTTGGGGGTTTGTTGAATGTTCATGGTCGGGTCTGCATCAATTGGGGGCGCCGGCCAGGCGCTCGAGATGGGCGGCGGCGCGGTGGGCGTCGGCCAGCGCGACCAGCCAGGCCACTTTCGCGGCGATCAGGGTGCGCTGCGCGTCGAGCACGTCGACATAGGCGAATTTGCCGAAATCAAAACCTTTGACGGCGGCTTCCCAGGCGCTTTGCGCGCCCGGCAGGATCTCGCCAGACAAGGCCTGCGCCTCGGCGCGCGCGGTCTGCAGCGCCTGCCAGGCCTGCGCCAGTTGCTTGTGGGTGTCGGTGCTGGTGGCCAGCAAGCCATCCTCAGCCTGGTCGGTGCGGCGCAGCGCTTCCAGCACGTTGCCGGCATTCCGGTCGAACAGCGGCAACGGCACCGAGACGCCGAATACGGCCTGGTTACGACCCAGTTCGGCCGAGCGCTTCATGCCGACGGTAAACGTGACGTCAGGCAGCCGGCGGCTTTGCTCGAGGCGCAGCAGCGCCTGGCGCCGGTCGATTTCGGCGCGCGCACGCACCAAAGCGGGTGACTGCGCCAGCTTCGCTACCAGCGTATCCCAGTCGGGCAAGGCGGGCAGCACCTCGAGGCTGCCAGCGGCGGCGTCGAACCGGGGCCGGGTCTCGCCCCAAAATGCGGCCAGGGTCTGGCGCGCTGCGGCCAGTTCGGCGTTCGCCTTGAGCGTATCGAGCCGCACATTCGCTTCGGCCACGCGCGCGCGGGTTTCTTCCACCGGCGACACCTTGCCGGCCTGGACGCGCCGGGCGACAGTCGTGCTCACGCGCGCGGCCACGTCCTGCGCCTCTTTCGCCAGCTGCACGCGCGCCTGCGCGGCCAGTAGCTCGGTAAAGGCGATGGTGACGCCGGCCGTGATCTCGGCGTGGCGCGCCTGCAGGTCGGCGCTGGCCGCATCCAGGCCGCGTGTGGCGGCGTCGATGCGGCGTTGGCGCTTGCCGCCCAGCTCCAGCGGCGCGCTCAGTGTTAACGTGGTTTCGCGCGTATCGCGCCGGGTGTCCTCGAACCCCATGTCGAGGACGGGATTGGGCCGGGCGCCGGCTTGCAGCACGGCGCCCTCGATGGCTTGGCGCTCGTGGCGCGCGCTCGCCAGTTGCGGATTGGCTTGCGCCGTAAGGGACAGCGCGGCTGCCAGCGTCAGCGGCTCAGGCGCAAGGCTGCTTTGGGCGTGGACAGGCCACGCCAGGGCCAGCAAGGCCCAGGGAATACAGGTTCGAAACATCGAATTCTCCAGTAAAACGGAAAGGAATTCGACGAGACGACGCAGTGCGCCTTCAGTGAAGTACGGTCAGATCAGGTGGACAACGGGTCTCGTCGCGTCAGGCGACGAGCGACCAGTTGGGCCGGGGCGGCCGGTGCGGGATGTGCGAGGTGTAGGTGAGCGCAAGCGACGCGACCTGGGCGCGCGCGGCAGGCACGGCAGGACGGCTAGCGAAGGGCACGAAGGACGCATGCGAGAACAGATGGCAGTACTCGCAATCGGCGTCGGCGCCTTTTACCTTGACCTTGCCGTGACCGTCGGGCTCGCCCGGCTTGGCATCGTGCTGGTGGGCGTGGTGCCCGAAGTGAACCGGCGCATTCTGTTCGTGCTGACAATACACAGCCGCCGCGGACCAGGCGTACTGGACCGGCAGGATCAACATCAGCAGGATAAGGAGGAGGCGTTTCACACGGCGAAGGATAGCACGGAGCCCGCCGGTTCGCTTCGCCCACCTAACTGCCGTTTAATAAGGCGCTGTTCGCGTTAGTTGGGCAGCTTTCGATCAGCCGGACTCTGCAGCAGCAAGCAGCAAGCGCGTTGGCGTACGCAACTGTCCATCATCGAGCACGCGCTGCCAGCCGGAATAATGCACGAGGTATTTGCTGGCCACGCCGCGAAACCGAATCAGCCAGCCCTTGAAGCGGGCATGCCAGCCGTTCACATTCTGGATGTGGATCTCGCCGCGCGAGCGTTCTCCCGCACGCACATTGACGAATGCGTGGCGAATGCCGCTGTCCTGTGCGAAGCGCCGGTAGGCCATCGCGCCATCGCTGATCAGCAACCCTTGGACGGGCAAGACCTTGCCCAGGCAGGCGCCCAATTGCACGGCGCTGACGGGCCCGCGCCCGGTGTGAAAATCGAGGGTTCGGCCGCGACGGTCACGGGCGACCAGCAGGCAGTCGAGTTCGCTACTGATGCCGCGCCGCCGTGCTTTGCCCGCACGCTTCCTCGGCGGCCGCGTCATCTGGCGCGATCCTTTCTGTGATTCAATCAAATAAGTTTCGTCCGCTTCCACGATTGGCCCGAGGGTGGCCGCCCGGCCGCGCGCCGCGCCCGGAACAAACCGGTGGCGCCAGCGAAAACTGGTGGTGCGGTGCACGCCCGTGATGGCGGCGGCGGCGCGCACGCTGCGTGCGTCGAGCACGCACTGCAAATAAGTGAGCCAATGGCCGCGCTTGCGCAGGCGCGCCAGCGGCGTGCGGGTCAGTGCATTGTAGCTGCGCCGGCAAGCGAGGCAGCGAAACCGCTGCAAGCCGCTGGCCCGGCCACAGCGGTGCACCCGTTGACTGCCGCAGTGCGGGCAGGGCCGGCCATGTGCGGCTTGCTCGATGAGCGCCAGGCATTCGGCCGGATCGCGGATGGCGGCCAACCATGCGCGTAGTTGCGCCAGCGCCGCCGGCGCCAGTACGGCCCCTTCCAGTGCCTCGAACAATTGATTGAAAGACAGTGCCTCCATCATCGCCTCCCCATGGCTTACCTCGACCATGGGTGAGACTGCGGCGGGTGGATTTGGTTCGTCTACCTAACGCGAACAGCGCCTTTAATAAAGAACGACAGAGCGGATCGATTCGCCCGACTTCATCAAATCAAAACCTTCGTTGATGCGTTCGAGCGGCAGGCGGTGCGTGATCAGGTCGTCGATGTTCAATTTGCCTTCCATATACCAGTCGACAATTTTCGGCACATCGGTGCGTCCGCGCGCGCCGCCAAACGCCGAACCGCGCCATTCACGCCCGGTGACGAGTTGGAACGGCCGGGTCGAGATTTCTTCCCCAGCGGCGGCCACGCCAATGATGAACGACTTGCCCCAGCCTTTATGGGTGCATTCGAGCGCCTGGCGCATGGTGCTGGTGTTGCCGATGCACTCAAAACTGTAATCGGCGCCGCCGTCGGTGATCTGGACGATCGCATCGACCACGTTCTCGACCTGTTTCGGGTTGACGAAGTGGGTCATGCCGAATTTGCGGGCGATTTCCTGGCGCGCCGGGTTGATGTCGACCCCGATAATCTTGTCGGCGCCCACCATCTTCGCGGCCTGGATCACGTTCAGGCCGATCCCGCCCAGACCGAATACGACCACGTTGGCGCCCGCCTCGACCTTGGCCGAGAACAGCACCGCGCCCACGCCTGTGGTGACGCCGCAACCGATGTAGCAAACTGTATCGAACGGCGCATCTTCGCGGATCTTGGCGAGCGCGATCTCCGGCACCACGATGTAGTTGGAGAAAGTCGAGGTGCCCATGTAGTGGAACAGCGGTTTGCCGTCGATCGAAAAGCGACTGGTGGCGTCCGGCATCAGGCCGCGACCCTGGGTCGAGCGGATCGCCTGGCACAGATTGGTTTTTTGGGACAGGCAGAATTTGCACTGGCGGCATTCCGGGGTGTACAGCGGAATGACGTGGTCATCCTTTTTGAGCGACTTGACGCCGGGACCGACGTCGACCACGATACCGGCGCCCTCGTGCCCCAGGATGGCCGGGAAAATCCCTTCCGGGTCGGCGCCCGACAGGGTGTAGTAATCGGTATGGCAAATGCCGGTCGCTTTCAGTTCGACCAGCACTTCGCCCTCGCGTGGGCCGGCCAGGTCGACTTCTTCGACGGTCAGTGGGGCGCCGGCGCGCCAGGCAATGGCTGCTTTGGTTTTCATCGGATGGTCTTTCTTTGGTTGAAGGGAACCCGACCATTCTGCCGTTCCCTGCGCGCCCGATGGCCGGGCATGGCCATGAATGGCAGGATTTGATGCAATAATGACCGGATCTTCGCTTTCTGCTCCTGAATGACACGCGCCGCACACCTCACCACCATTAGCGCCATCACCGTCGACATCGTGGTCTATCCCGGCTTCAAGGCGATGGAAGCCATCGGCCCCATGTCCGTTTTCGAATACGCCAACCTGCACCGGCAACGGCGTGGCCAGCCTCCCGGCTACGACGTATGCGTGGCCTCGTTCAAAACCGGCCCGGTGCGCTCCGACACCCTGATGTCGCTGGACGCGAGCAAGATCATCAATACCCTGGCCCTGCCGCACACGGTGGTCGTCGTCGGCGCGCGCCATATCCAGGATGCGCTGATCGAGAGCGCCGCCATCATCGACTGGCTTGGCGCCGCCGCGCCGCGCATCCCCCGCCTGACCAGCCTGTGCTCCGGCGCCTTCTTCCTGGCGGCGGCAGGTGTCCTCGACGGCAAGCGCGCCACCACGCACTGGGGCGTGGCCGACCGGCTGCAGGCGGACTTCCCCGCGGTCGACGTCGACGCGGACGCCATTTTTGTCCGCTCGGAGAATGTCTGGACCTCGGCCGGTGTGACGGCCGGGATGGACCTGGCGCTGGCGTTAGTGGAACAGGATTACGGCCGCGAACTGGCGCTGGAAGTGGCCACCGAGATGGTGGTCTACCTGAAACGGCCGGGCGGACAGTCGCAGTTCAGCGCGCACCTGCTGAGCGAACGGACCACCAAGCCGAACATCCGCGACGTGCAAAGCTGGATCCTCGAGAACCTGCACGAGAAACTATCGGTGGCCCAGCTGGCCGCGAAAGCCATGATGAGCGAGCGCCATTTTGCGCGCGTGTTCCAGCAGGAAGCGGGCTTGAGCACCCAAGCGTTT
The DNA here is from genome assembly GCF_036688685.1 of Massilia sp. S19_KUP03_FR1. NCBI lineage: Bacteria > Pseudomonadati > Pseudomonadota > Betaproteobacteria > Burkholderiales > Oxalobacteraceae > Massilia > Massilia sp. S19_KUP03_FR1. The sequence continues at coordinate 66,494 of NZ_JAQQPS010000012.1, forward strand.
ATCGAAGCGAGCCGCCTCGAGCGCGCAACCCAGCTGCTAGCCGAGGTCGCGCTGCCGTTAAAGTCAGTGGCCGCGCGCGCCGGGTTCAGCGACGAAGCACATATGCGGCGGGTGTTTTTGAAGAAGATGGGCATCGCGCCGAAGGTTTACCGCGAGCGGTTTGCGACCACGGGCGCGCTGACCTAAGTAAAAGCAGGTAAAACCTCCCAGACTTTCATGGAAATCTCTTTCACCATCAGGGAGCCGCTGCAATATAATAGCGGAAATTTTTAAACCTTAAAAATTATCGAAGCTGCAACGATTCATTCCCCCGGCACACTGGGCTTTCCCGGGCCGCTCTTCAATATCTAGTACCGAGATCTTTCGATCTGACCAACCAAAACCTTGTTCGCTGTTTACAGTGTCGAACGCTTCATGCCTGGAACACGCTGCGTGTTTTCAGTTTCATTGAAAATAAAAACGCCAGGTGTGGATTTCGCCATTGACGATTTCCTGCATTTCCATTTTCGTTATCTTGCGGAATATTCGCATACTATTCAGATCGACAATGAAGAGACTGCATTCCAGTGGCCAGAATTATCTATTATCCGAACTCCAGACGGAGGAATTCGACCGATTGTTTCCATTTATTGAACCGATATTACTCACACGTGGCGAAATTCTTTATCAGGCCGACGCCGAAATGAACTATGCGTATTTCCCGACCACCGCCATTGTTTCGATGGATTCTACCCTGGCCGATGGCGGCACCGTCGAAATCGCGAGTGTCGGCAATGAAGGTTTACTGGGCATGCCGATTTTTCTCGGCGGTGGCATCTCGCATAACCGCACCATCGTCCGGGTAACCGGGCGGGCCTATCGCATTGCAGCGGCGCCCCTGCTCGAAGAGTTCTACCGCAAGGGCCCCTTGCTCAAATTGCTGCTGCGCTATGCGCAGTCGATGATGTCCCATCTGGGTCAGCGCGTGCTGTGCAACGGGCACCACTCTGCGGAGCAGCGCCTGTGTACCTTCATCCTGCAAATGATGGATCGGACGTTCGCGCTGGAGTTTGTCATCACCCAGGAAGAAATGGGGCGCCTGCTCGGCGTGCGGCGCGAAACGATTACCGATTCCGCCATCCGTCTGCAGGACCTGGGCCTGATCAAATATCGGCGCGGACATATGACAGTGATCAATCGATGTGGCATTGCCGCGCTCAGTTGCGAATGCTACAAGAGCATCAGCGACGAAACCGCACGACTGCTCCCCAATCGCCGCCCCCTATCACCAAAAATTACCTGAGCCGAGAAACTTTCGGATAAGCGAAAGCGCGCAAGCACACAGATCGTTGCGCCGCCTTGGCGCATGCTTGCTTGTCGAAACATCCAAGCGGGCACCATGCAACCGATCTCCACAAGAATCCGCAGTCTGATTCCCACCAACTGCGGCATCAGGGCAAAACGGCGCCAGGCGGCAACGCCACGGCGCGCCAATCTCGCCGTCGTGTCGACTTTCGCGCGAAAACTGAAGCGCTCACAGCTCGATAACATCGTCATGTCGGCCATGGACGCGATCGTCACGATCGACGAGCAGCACGGCATCATCCTGTTCAATACCGCGGCCGAACGGATGTTCGGCTACGCCGCCACCGAGGTCCTGGGCTCCCCCCTGAGCAAACTGCTGCCCCAGCGTTTTCATGCCGCCCATGGGCAGCAAATCGCCGATTTCAGCGATTCCGGCTCGGTCGCGCGGCGCATGGGCAACCTCGGTGCGGTCCCCGCCTGCCGCGCCGATGGCACGGAATTTTCCGTCGAAGTAGCCATTTCCCATTACAGCGACGGCGCCCGCGTCCATTACACGGCGATCATCCGGGATGTCACCGAGCGTACCCTGATCGTCGCCGAGTTGCGCGCCAGTGAGGAACGCGAACGCCTGCATGCACAGGAAATGAAAAATATCCTGTTCGCGATGCCGGCTGCCGTATGTATCGCGCATGACCAGACGCTGCAGGAAATCACGGAAAACGAATTATATAAAAAATGGTTTCGCGCGAATACGCCAGCGCTGCCGTTGGCGACCAATGGGCATCCGTCGCATATTGCCTTGCGTGAAGCTGCGGCCGGGCGCGAAGTACGCAATTACCAATTCTCCGATTTGAAGCCGGATGGCACGGTACGCCACCTGGTGGGGAATGCCATTACCGTGTGGGACGAGATTGGTCGCCCTCGCGGTGCCATCTGTGCATTCATTGACATTACCAGTCTGAAGATCTCGGAATCGAAACTGGTATCCGTGTCCGCCGGCAGCGCCGCCAAATCGGATTATATTACCCACATGACCCACGAATTACGCACGCCACTTGGTACCATGCTGGGCTATGCACAATTACTTGAATCGAATCGTCCGGCATTGCGGCCGGAACAATTACTCGCAATCCGGCAAATACTGAAAGCAGGCTGGCATCTGCGCGAATTAATCAACGAGGTACAGCAATTATCCACGATCGATGCGCGCGCGACCGCGATGAAACATGAACGGGTGGATCTGGCGCTGCTGCTGGACGATATGCGTGCCATGATTGCACCGCTCTTGCTGGCCAAAGGTATTTCAGCGCAATTCATCAGTCCCGGCAACATCGTTATCAATGGCAGCCTGCAGTATTGCAAACAGGTGATGCTCAATCTTTTATCGAATGCCATTAAATACAACCGCGACGGCGGCGCCATCTTTGTTTCGTGCGAACCGGACCAGGCGCAGATGGTGCGCATCGTCGTGCGCGATACCGGCGATGGCCTCGACCCGGTACAGCTCGCCAGTCTGTTTCAACCCTTTAACCGGCTGGGCCAGGAAACCGGCGTGGAAGTGGGCACGGGGGTTGGGCTGATCGTCACCAAAAGGCTGGTCGAGGCGATGGGCGGCAGCGTGGGTGTGGAAAGCCAGCGCGGCCTTGGCACCTCATTCTGGCTCCGCCTGCCGATGGCGGACGCCAACCAGGTCTAGTTCGCCCCCACCAAGGCGCCGACGCCGGCCGCCGCCGCCATCGACAAGGCGCTCCAGCACACCACGCGGAGCGCGCCGCGCAGCGGCGCAGCGCCGCCGGCGTGGGCCGCCAGCCCGCCCAGCCCAGCCAGGCAGAGCAGCGAGGTTGCCGCAATGGCTGGCTGCATGAACCGTGCTGGCGCCCACAAGATCACCAACAGCGGCAGCGACGCGCCGACCGAAAAACTCAGCGCCGAGGCCAGGGCCGCCTGTACCGGCCGCGCACGCGTCTGAGCATTGATGCCCAACTCGTCGCGCGCATGGGCGTCGAGCGCGTCATGCTGGGTCAGCGCTGCCGCCACCTGGCGGGCCAGGGCGCGATCGAGTCCGCGTGCCGCATAAATCCCCGCCAGCTCCGTCAATTCGTCGGCCGGCGCATCACGCAATTCGGCCCGCTCGGTTGCCAGTGCTGCCTGTTCGGCATCGACCTGTGATTGCACGGAGACGTATTCCCCGGCCGCCATCGACATGGCGCCACCGACCAGGCCGGCAACGCCGGCGATGAGGATGGCGCGGTGGTCCGACTGCGCCGAGGCGACACCGATGACCAGGCTGGCGGTCGAGACGATGCCGTCGTTGGCGCCCAGGACCGCGGCGCGCAGCCAGCCGATGTTGCCGGTCCGGTGTGTTTCAAGATGTTGCCGATGGCGTGCCATGCACACTCCTGTTGTTGTCTTGTCGCGCCACGCTGGCAAGCGACCTCTGTGCGCATGATGCACCAGGCACCGCCCCCCTTCCGTGTGCCTGCGCGCTTTGGGCCTGCGGCGCGGTATGCGCGCAAGCACACAGTCGGAGCAATCGGTGAGCAGTATGGTCGAACCAGGCCACTCCCGTGCCATCGCACCAATCACCGATATCGAGACCATGGATACCACCACCGACCTGTTTCTGCCCGTCCCCTTCGGCGCCTTCACCCTGCGCAACCGCATCGTCATGGCGCCGCTCACCCGCAACCGCGCCGAGGCCGACGGCGTGCCCGGCAAGTTCGCCGCCGAGTACTACCGCCAGCGCGCCACGGCCGGCCTGATCATCGCCGAAGCCGCGCAAATTTCGCCGCAGGGTAAAGGCTACGCCGGCACCCCGGGCATCCACGACCGGGCGCAAGTGAAGGGCTGGGCCTTCATTACCCAGACCGTCCACGCCGCCGGCGGGCGCATCTTCCTGCAGTTGTGGCATGTCGGGCGCATCTCGCACCCTTCGCTGCAACCGTGGGGCGACTTGCCGGTCGCGCCGTCGGCCATCCGGCCGGCTGGCCAGGCCTACACCGAAAGCGGCTTTCAGGACTTCGTCACGCCGCGCGCGCTGACCCTGGACGAGCTGCCCGGCATCGTCGAACAATACCGCAGCGCCGCCCAGCGCGCGCTGGACGCCGGTTTCGACGGCGTCGAAATCCATGCCGCCAATGGCTATCTGCTCGACCAGTTCCTGCGCGACGGCAGCAACCACCGCACCGACGCCTACGGCGGCAGCCTGGAAAACCGCAGCCGCCTGCTGCTGGAAGTGACGGCGGCCGTCGCCCGCGTCTGGGGCGGCGACCGGGTCGGCGTGCGGCTCTCGCCGGTCAGCCCGGTCAACGATATGGCCGACAGCAACCCGCAAGCCCTGTTCACCCATGTCGTCGAACAGCTGGGGCAATTCGGTTTACTTTATCTGCACATGATCGAAGGCGCGACCGGCGGCGCGCGTGTCGTCGAACACGGCTTCGACCTGCAGATCCTGCGCCGCCTGTTCCACGGACTGTATATCGGCAACAATGGCTACGACCTGGCGCTGGCCGAACGCGCGCGCGCAGCCGACGCCATCGACCTGGTGGCGTTTGGCCGCCTGTTCATCGCCAATCCCGACCTGGTGCGGCGCCTGCAGACGGGGGCGCCGCTGGCCAGCTTCGACCCGGCCACGCTGTACGGCGGCGGCAAGCATGGTTACACCGACTATCCGGCATTGGCGCCCGCCGCCAGCGTGGCCTGACGGGGGTCTTGACGCTTTCGGCCCCGTTCACGCCATCCGCGTCACGCTTTTACGAAACAGCAGCAGCGAGACCGCAAACAGCACGACCGCGATGGCGACCAGCGCGGCAAACTGCGGCCATACGACCGACCAGCCGGCGCCGCGGTACAGGATGGCCTGGCCGATGGCGACGAAATGCGTTGTCGGCGCAATTTGCATCAGGTCCTGCACCGCGCGCGGCATGCTCTCCCGCGGCGTCACGCCCCCCGAGAGCAGTTGCAAGGGCAGCAGCACCAGGATCACCAGCATGCCGAACTGCGGCATCGAACGCGCCATGGTGGCCATCAGGATGCCCATCGCGGTGGTGGCGCACAGGTGCAGCATGCAGCCGAACAAAAACAGCGTCACCGAGCCCTGGATCGGCACCTGCAGTGCGCCGCGCACGATGAAGGTCAGCGACAAGGCCGCCGCCACCAGCACCACCAGGCCCATCGCCCACACTTTCGAGAGCATGATCTCGGTCGGCGTGACCGGCATCACCAGCAAATGCTCGATGGTGCCATGTTCACGTTCGCGGATCAGGGCCGCGCCGGTGAGAATGACCGACAGCATGGTGACGTTGTTGATCACTTCCATGACGCTGCCGAACCAGGCTTGCGTGAGCGTGGGATTGAAGCGCGCCCGGCTCACCAGCGCCACCGGCTGCGCCGTGCTGCCGCGGTAGTGCTGGACGAATTCAGTGATTTCGGCAGCGGCTATCTGCTGGATGTAGCCGCTGCCGCTGAAGGCCTGACTCATGCGCGTGGCGTCGACGTTGAGCTGCAGCGCGGTGGCGCGGCCAGCGAGCACGTCGCGTTGAAAATTTGGCGGGATGTCCAGCGCAAAGGTGTAGGCGCCGCTGTCGAGGCCTGCGTCGGCCTCAACAGCGCTGATCAGCACCGGTGCGGTGAACTGCGGCGGAGAATAGGCTGCCACGATGCGCGCCGACAGCGGCGACGCATCTTCGTCGACGATGGCCAGGGCCGCCATGTGCAGCGTTTCGGGCTGCGCGGTGGCCGCGACGTAGACCGAGGCGCTGAAGGTATAGACGATCAGCAGCAGCATCATCGGGTCGCGCAGCAGGCTCCAGAGCTCCTTGATGCCGAGCCGGTAGATGGTGGACAGGCCACTCGAATGGGATGTCATCAACGCTCCTGCTTCTTGAGTAGCAAAACGCTCATGCCCAGGATGACCGGCACGGCCACCAGCAAGGCCAGGTAGTCGCCGCGCAGTTCCTGCCAGCCCAGTGCCTTGTTAAAGACGCCGCGGCTGATCGACAGCATGTGCGTGGCCGGATAAATCCTGCCAATGAACCGCCCGACGCCTTCGAGCGAATTGACCGGGTTAAGCAGCCCGGCAAACTGGATGGTCGGAATCATGGTGCCGATCAGAGTCAGGAAGATGGCGGAGATCTGGCTGCGCGTGAAGGTCGACGCCAACAGGCCAATACCGGTGGCGCACAGCACGTACAGGAACGCGGCGCCGGTCAGGCTGGCAAAGCTACCCTTCACCGGCACGCCGAACACGGTGACCGCGAACAGCGTCATGAGCAGGAAATTGAACATCGCCAGCAGGACGTACGGCGCCTGCTTTCCAATTAAAAATTCCGTGCGCGTGACCGGCGTGACATACAGGTTCAGGATCGAACCCATCTCCTTTTCACGCACCACCGACAACGCCGCCAGCATGGCGGGCAACATCAGCAGCAGCAGCGGAATCACGGCCGGCACCATGGCCGGCAGGCTTTTCACGTCCGGGTTGTAGCGGTAGCGCGTGGCAATGTCGACCGCGGCGGCGGGCACACCACCGAGGCGCGTGCGGGCCTGCTCGGCCAGCCACTGCTGGTGCATGCCCAGCACATAGCCCTGGGCCGTTTCGCCGCGCTGCGGCATCGACCCGTCAACCCAGGCCGCCACGCTGACCGGATCGCCGCGGGCGGCGCGGCGCGCAAAGCCGGGAGGGATTTCCAGCGCCAGGGCCAGCTCGCCGCTGCGCATGCGCTTGTCCAGCTCTGCGTAGTCGGCCAACGGCGGTCGCTCGATGAAGTAACGCGAGCCGGACAGGTTCAGGGCATAGTTGCGCGACAGGCCGGTCTGGTCACGGTCGAGCACAGCAAAGTTGAGGTTTTCCACGTCCAGGCTGATGCCGTAGCCGATCACGAACAGCAGCAACAGCGAGCCACCCAGGGCCAGAGTGGCGCGCACCGGATCGTGGCGCAGTTCGAGCGCCTCGCGCCACATATAGCTCAGGGCACGGTTCAAGCTGAACCAGTGCCGGCGCGGCGCCGCCACAGGCACCACCGGCGCTGGCGGCGCTGGCGGCGCTGCCGTTACCGGGACCGCATCGGCAGTACCGGCGCCCGCCTCCACCAGATAGCTGATGAAGGCCTGCTCCAGCGTGGCCACGCCGCGCGCGGGGGCCAACGCGCCCGGCGGCGCGGTCACCAGCACGCGCCCGGCGTGCATCAGCGAGATACGGTCGCAGCGCGCCGCCTCGTTCATGAAGTGGGTGGAAATGAAAATCGTCACGCCATCGCGCCGGGCCAGCTCGATCATCAGCCGCCAGAAATTGTCGCGCGCGATCGGGTCGACGCCGGAGGTCGGTTCGTCCAGGATCAGCAGTTGCGGGCTGTGCACCACGGCCACGGCCAGCGACAGGCGCTGGCGCACACCGAGCGGCAGAGCCTCGGGCAAGGCGTCCAGCACCCCTGCCAGGTCGAAGCGTGCGGCCAGCGCGGCGATCCTGGCGTCGATACCGGCCGGGTCCATCTGGAACAGGCGCGCATGCAATACCAGGTTCTGGTGCACGGTCAGTTCGGTGTAGAGCGAGAAGGCCTGCGACATGTAGCCGATCTGGCGGCGCGACGCCATGTCGCGCGCATCGACCTGTTTACCGAACAGGAGCGCCACGCCGGCGCTGGCCGGCAACAGGCCGGTGAGCATTTTCATGGTGGTCGATTTGCCGCAGCCGTTCGAGCCGAGAAAGCCGAAGATCTCGCCGCGCCGGATCTGGAAACTGACATTGTCGACCGCCGTAAAATCGCCGAAGCGCTTCGACAGACCGCGCGCTTCGATGGCCAGGCCGGCGCTGCGTTCGGCATCCGTTTCCGGCGCCAGCGGTGTGATCACGACCGGCTGGTGGCCGCGCCGGCTCGCTTCCGGCAACAGCGCGATGAAGGCTTCTTCGAGTGTGGCGCTGGCGCTGGCCGCCTGCAACGCCGCCGGCGCGCCGCTGGCCAGCACGCGACCGGCGTCCATCGCCACCAGCAGGTCGAAGCGCTCGGCTTCGTCCATGTAGGCGGTGGCCACCAGCACGCTCATGCCGGGCCGGCCTGCGCGGATCGATGCGATCAGGTCCCAGAACTGGGCGCGTGCCAGCGGGTCGACGCCGGTGGTCGGCTCGTCGAGAATCAACAGGTCTGGATCGTGGATCAGGGCGCAGCACAGGCCCAGCTTCTGCTTCATGCCGCCCGACAGCTTACCGGCCGGGCGGTCCAGGAACGGCCGCAGGCCGGTGCTGCCGGTGAGCGTATCGATGCGGCGCCGGCGCTCCGCCGTGCCGTGGCCGAACAGGCGCGCAAAGAACTGCAGGTTCTCTTCCACCGACAGCGTCGGGTACAAGTTCTTGCCCAGTCCCTGCGGCATGTAGGCGATGCGCGGGCAGACCGCATCGCGGTGCGCCTTGCTGGCCATGTCGCCGCCAAGCACCGTGACGGTGCCCTGCTGCACCGCGCGCGAGCCGGCCACCAGCGCCATCAGGCTCGATTTGCCGACACCGTCGGGGCCGATCAGGCCGACCATGCAACCGCCCGGCAGGTCCAGATCGATGCCGTCCAGCGCCAGCGCTTTGCCGTAATGCAGGCTGACGCCGGCCAGCCGGATCACCGGCGCGGTGCTCATTGCGGCACCTTCAGCACCAGCTCGGGCGGCCAGGGCTGGGCCGCGTCGAGACGTACCCAGGCCACGCCCGGCAAGCCGGTTTTCACCTGGCGCATGTGCTTCAACAACAGGTCGCGGCCGAGCTGCGCCTTGACCCGGAACATCAGCTTTTGGCGCTCGCTGGCTGTTTCCACGGTCTTCGGCGTGAACTGCGCCGTGCTGGCGACAAACGACACCGTGGCCGGGAATACATAGCCGGGTGCCGCATCGAGCACCAGGTGCACCTCGCTGCCCAGGGCCACCTTGCCGACCGCCGTTTCGGGCAGGAAGAAGGTCAGGTAGACATCGCTGACATCGACCAGGTTGAGCACCTTGCCGCCAGCGGCCAGCACTTCGCCCGGCTCGGCCACGCGGTATTGCACGCGCCCGGCGCTGGGTGCGCGCAAGGCGCTGTCGACCAGGTCGGCTTCGACGCGCGCAGTGGTGGCCAGCGCGGCCTGCACGGCCGAACGGGCGCCGACCACCTGCGCGCGCGCCGCCGCGATGGCCGCGCTGGCAGCGCCCACCTGGGCGCGGGCTGCGGCCAGCGCCGCTTCGGCGCCATGCACTTTGGCCCGGTCGTCGTCCAGTTCCTGCACCGAGGACGCGCCTTCGCGCGCCAGTGTCGCGGTGCGCGCCAGGCGCCGCCGCGCCGCATCGAGGTCGCTCTCGCGCTGGGTGACCACGGCGCCGGCCGCAATCAGATCGCTCTCGCGCATGGCCACCTGCGCCTGCATGCCGGCGACATTGTCGCTGGCCTGCTGCTGGTGCGCGCGCGCCTCGTCGCGCTGGGCCAGCAGCGTATCGTCGCGCATGGTCGCTAGTACCTGGCCGGCCTTGACGAAGTCGCCCTCGCGAACGACGATCGATTCTACCCGGCCCGGCAGTTTGGTGGCGACGTCGATCTCGGTTGCTTCGATGCGCCCGTTGCCGCTGGCGAAACCGGGACCCGGGCCGCTTGGGCGCAGCACATACCAGGTGCCGAGGCCGATGGCGAGCGCCAGCAGCACCAGTGCGGCGATGATGATTTTGGACTTCCAGCGCACCCAGAACGATGGTGGTGCGGGTGCGGGTGCGGGTGCAGCTGCAGGTACGGCTGCGGATGCAGGTGCAGGTACGGATGCGGGTGCGGGTGCAGGTACGGCTGCGGGTGCAGGTGCAGGTGCAGGTGCAGGTGCAGGTGCAGGTGCAGAGGCTGGAGCCGTTGCGGGTGCGGGTACTGGCTGCGGTGTCGTTTTAGTGTCGGTCATGGTGTCTGTGGTGAAGCGTTGGAGGTGGTGAGCGGGGTGGCAAAGCTGCCGCCGCCGAGCGCGGCGTAGAGCGCAACCTGGCTTGACAGCAGCAGGCGGCGGGTTTGCACCAGTTGCTGCTCGGCCGCCAGCAGGTCGCGCTGGGCATCGAGGACCTCGAAGTAGGCCGTGGCGCCGTTCTCGTAACGCAGTGTGGCAAGGTAGGCGCGGCGGCGCTGTGCCGCCACGTTTGCCTGCACTGCATCGACCTGGCGCGCCAGCCAGCGGCCCGATGCGAGCGCGTCGCTTACTTCGCGAAACGCGGTCTGCACCGCCCGGTCGTAACTGACCACGGCCAGCTCGCGCCGCACGTCGGCCAGCGCCAGGCTGGCGCGATTGCGCCCGCCGTCGAGCAGCGGCAGCGCCACCGCCGGCGCGAAGGTCCAGGCCCGGCTGCCAGACTTGAATAGTCCCTCGAGGGCCGCGCTGGCCGTGCCAGCGCCGGCCGTCAGGCTGATGCGCGGGTAAAACGCAGCGCGAGCGGCGTCGACATCGGCACGCGCGGCGCGCAGCTGGTGCTCGGCCGCGGCGATGTCCGGACGGGTTGCCAGCAGCGCCGACGGCAAGCCGGCGCCGAGCGGCGCCAGCACCAGGCTGTCGTCATACGGCGCGGCGGCCGCCAGCTGGTTGGCGGACGCGCCGGTCAGCTGCACCAGCGCGTGCGCCTGCAGTGCGCGCGCCTGTTCCAGCTGGGCGGCGAGCGCCTCGGCCTGGGTCAGCAAGGTGCCAACCTGGAGCACGTCGAGCTGGGCGATGGCCCCCACTTCATAGCGGCGCTGGAAAATCCGGTACGAGGCGGCGCGGCTGGCGATGGTGCTGCGCGCCAGCGCCAGACGTTCGTCCAGCTCGCGCAGCTGGAGATAACCGTCAGCCACCTGGGTGATCAGGGCGAGGCTGACGGCGCGCCGTGCGGCGTCGCTGGCCAGCCAGCTTTCCAGCGCGGACGCCTTCAGGCTGCGCACCCGGCCCCACAGGTCGAGTTCCCAGGCATTCATCTGCAGCGCCACCTGGTAGTCGCGCGACACTAGCGGCTGCCCGGTCACGCTCAGGTCGGCGGGGACGCGACTGACCGTGCCTCCGGCGCCCAGCCCGATGGTGGGAAACTGCTGCGCGCTGGTGATACCGAAGGCGGCGCGCGCCTCGTCCACCCGCAGCAAGGCCGTGCGCAGGTCGGTGTTGTGCAGCAGTGCCTGCTGGATCAGCGCGCGCAGGCCGGGGGCGACGTAATAGTCTTGCCAGCCGACGCTGGCGGCAGCCGGCCCGGCGTTTGCCGAGGCGTCGTCCGGCCAGGCGGCCGGCGCTTGGGCGGGCATGCGGGCGCCGCCCTGGTCCAGCGGGGCGCAGCCAGCCAGGAAGGCGGCCAGCGCAAGGATGCGTGCGGCGCGGTGAAGATGAAGCATGGAAGGTCTCTCTGATGCGCCGGGTTCGCAAGGCATCGGTTCTGTTCAGGGACGGTCCAACAATTATTGGAGAGCCGGATCAATCAGGTAATTGATATAAATCAAGTACAAGCCACCCCACCTTAGCAGCGCGGGGCGCCGTTCTATGCGTGGATCCACACAGAAGCGCGCGCCGATGCGGCGCAGGCTGTGTACTTTCCATCCAACCCTCCGGAGACATACGTGAGCTACAAGACCATCCTGGTACACCTGCAATTAGGCCACCCGCATGCGGCATTGCTGCACCTGGCGGCCAGGCTGGCCGACCGCTTCGACGCACGCCTGGTCGGCGCTGCTGCCTGCCAGCCCCTGCAGGCATTGATCGCCGAGGGCTGCGTCAACGGCATCCTGATCGAGGATGAACTGGACGAATTGCGGCGCGAGATGGCCGTGGCCGAACGCGCCTTTCACGCGGCCCTGGGTGAGCGCCCGGCCGGGGTCTCGTGGCAGGCCAGCAGCAATTGCATCTCGATTGCCGATCACGTCGCGCAAGTGGCGCGCGGGGCCGACCTGATCCTCACCGATGCGGCGCCGGGCGGCATGTTCGATACCCAGCGCCACATGCAGATGTCGGAACTGCTGATGCGCGCCGGGCGCCCGGTGCTGATCGCGCCCGCACCGGCCGGCCCGCTGCTGTTTGCGCACGCGCTGGTGGCCTGGGACGACAGCCGCGAATGCCGCCGCGCCGTTACCGATGCGCTGCCCATGCTGCGCGATGCCGAGCGCGTCAGCGTGGTGCAAGTCGCGCAAAGCGACAACCATGCGGGGGTGTTCGCGCAACTGCAGGACGTGGTGGCCTGGCTGCGCTCGCACGGCGTGGGCGCCCAGGCGCTGTTGCTGCCGGCGGCCGGCGGCCCGCCCCTGCTGGGAGAAATCGCGCTCGACCATGCGTGCGACCTGATCGTGGCCGGCGCGTATGGCCACAGCCGCCTGCGCGAATGGGCGCTCGGCGGCGTCACGCGCGCACTGGTCGCGCAGCAGCAGATTGCCGTCATGCTGTCGCACTGAGCCGGCCATGCAAGCGCGCGAACCCATCTACACCTGCCCCATGCATCCGCAGGTGCGCCTGCCCGCCCCCGGCAGCTGTCCCCTGTGCGGCATGGCGCTCGAACCTGTCATGCCGGTTGCGGACGATGCCGCGAACCCGGAACTGGCCGGCTTCGAACGCCGTTTTTACTGGACCTTGCCGTGCACGGTGCTGGTGTTCGCCCTGGCGATGTTCGGCCACGTGCCACACCAGGCCTGGCTCGAAGGGGCCTTGAGCGCACCCGTGGTCTTGTGGGGCGGCTGGCCGCTGCTCACGCGATGGGCGCAGTCGCTGGCCACGCGGCGCCCGAACATGTGGACGCTGACCGGCACCGGCATCCTGGCCGCGTTTGGCTACAGCGTGGCGGCGACCGTCGCGCCACAGTGGTTTCCGGCGGCGTTCCGCCATGACGGCAGTGTCGCCGTCTACTTCGAGTCGGCCGCGATGATCGTGTCGCTGACGCTGATGGGCCAGTTGCTGGAATTGCGCGCCCGGGCGCATACCTCGGGCGCACTGCGCGCCCTGATGGACCTGGCGCCCAAAACCGCGCGCCGGGTAGGCCCCGACGGCAGCGAAGAAGAGATCCCGCTCGCCAGCGTGGCCGTGGGCGACCAGCTGCGCGTGCGGCCCGGCGCCAGCATCCCGGTCGACGGCGTGGTGGCAACGGGCGAAAGCAGCGTCGACGAAGCGATGCTCACCGGGGAAGCCCTGCCAGCGACCAAGCGCCCTGGCGACCGCCTGATCGGCGCCACCATCAATGGCGGCGGTAGTCTGCTGATGCGGGCCGAAAAGATCGGCACCGACACCGTGCTGGCGCAGATCGTGCAGCTGGTCGGCCAGGCGCAGCGCTCGCGCGCGCCAATGCAGCGCCTGGCCGACCGGGTCGCCGCATGGTTCGTGCTGGCGGTGGTAGCGATTGCCCTGTCGACCTTCATCGTGTGGGGGCTGGTGGGCCCCGAGCCGGGCTGGCTGTACGGCTTGCTCAATGGTGTGGCGGTGCTGATCATCGCCTGTCCCTGCGCGCTGGGCCTGGCCACGCCCATGTCGATCATGAGCGCGACCGGGCGCGCGGCAACCCTGGGTGTCCTGTTCCACGACGCGGCCGCCATCGAAGCGCTCGCCAAGGTCGATACACTCATCATCGACAAGACCGGCACGCTCACCAAGGGCAAGCCGGCTTTCCTTGGCCAGACGGCGGCACCCGGTTTCAGCGAGGATGGGGTGCTGCAGCTCGCCGCCAGCATCGACCAGGGCAGCGAGCACCCGTTCGCGCAGGCGATCGTCAGCGAGGCGCGGCGGCGCAAGTTGACCCTGACCGTGCCCGCATCCTTCGAATCGGCCAGTGGCGTCGGCGTGCGCGGCCTGGTCGACGGCAAGCGCATCGCATTCGGCAGCACGGCCCTGATGGAGCGGGATGGCGTCGCGTGGAAAAGCATGAACGGCGCCGCCGACGCCTTGCGCACGCAGGGTGCCAGCGTCATCTACCTGGCCTCGGACGGCAAACTGGCCGGGCTGATCGCCTTGGCCGATCCACTCAAACCGTGCACCGGCGCCGCGCTGGAAGGCCTGCGCAGCGGCGGCCTGGGCATCATCATGGCCACCGGCGACGGGGTCGCCACGGCGCGCGCGGTCGCCGCCAAACTAGGCATCGACAACTACCACGGCGCCTGCACGCCGGCCGACAAACTGGCGCTGGTCGAAGCACTGCAGCACCAGGGCAAGGTGGTGGCCATGGCCGGCGACGGCATCAACGACGCGCCCGCACTGGCCAGGGCCGACGTCGGCATCGCGATGGGCAGCGGCACCGACATCGCGATCGCCAGCGCCCATGTCACGCTGGTCAATGGCGATTTGCGCGGCATCGTGCGCGCGCGCGTGATTGCCGCCGCCACGGTACGCAATATGCGCCAGAACCTGGGTTTCGCCCTGGTCTACAACGCGCTCGGCATTCCCCTGGCCGCAGGCGTGCTGTACCCGTTCACCGGCCAGCTGCTCTCGCCGATGCTGGCGGCGCTGGCGATGAGCCTCAGTTCCGTTTCGGTGATTGCCAACGCACTGCGCCTGCGCCGGGTGCAGGCGCCACTCAAACGGCAAGGGACTGCACGGCCAGGCCGATGAGCGCGCAGGCCGCAATCACGTGCATGACGTTGCGCTTGAAACGAAACAGGGCCACGGCAGCACAGACCGCGATTGCGGCGGCGACCCCGTCGACGGTACCCCCGAAACCCGTCGGCCAGACCAGGTGATAGCCAAAAAACAAGGCCAGGTTGAGGATGACGCCGACCACGGCGGCGGTGATCGCCGCCAGTGGCGCGGTGTACGCCATGTCGCCATGGGTTGCCTCCACCAGCGGCCCGCCCGCAAAGATAAACAGGAACGATGGCAGGAAGGTGAACCAGGTCACCAGCGCGGCGGCTACGGCGCCCGCCAGGAACAGGGAATCGGGCCCGAACACGGCCTTCAGGTAGCCGCCGACAAACCCCACGAAAGCCACCACCATGATCAAAGGGCCAGGCGTGGTTTCGCCCAGCGCCAGGCCGTCCATCATCTGGCCGGCACTGAGCCAGCCGTAGTGCGCCACGGCGCCCTGGTAGACATACGGCAGCACGGCATACGCGCCGCCGAAGGTCAGCATGGCCGCCTTGGTGAAGAACCAGCTCATTTGGCTCAAGGTGTGGTGCCAGCCGAATGCCGCGACCAGTGCGGCCATCGGCAAGGCCCACAGCAGCGCGCCGGCCAGCACCACGCGCGCCAGCCGGGTCCAGCAAAAAGTGGCGTGTGCCGGCGTGGGTGTATCGTCGTCGATCAGCGCCGGGCCGAACGATGCGGTGGCGCCGCGCTGGCCCGCACCGGCCGCGAATTTGTGCGGCGCGACGCGCGCGCCGATCAAGCCGATCGCCGCCGCTGCGGCGACGATGGCGGGAAACGGGACGTGCAGCGCCAGCGTGGCCAGAAATGACGCCACGGCGACGCCCCACAGCCAGTCGTTTTTGAGCGCGCGCGTGCCGATGCGGTGCGCCGCTTGCAGGACGATGGCGGTGACGGCGGGCTTGATGCCGTAAAACAGGCCGGCCACCAGCGCAGTCTGTCCGAACACCAGATACACCCAAGCCAGCGCGACCAGAAGCACCAGCGAGGGCAGCACGAACAGCGCACCGGCGGCGATGCCGCCGCGGGTGCCGTGCATCATCCAGCCGATATACGTCGCCAGTTGTTGCGCCTCGGGGCCAGGCAGCAGCATGCAGTAATTGAGCGCATGCAGGAAGCGCCGCTCCGACAGCCAGCGCCGGTTCTCGACCAGTTCCTGGTGCATGATCGCAATCTGGCCGGCCGGCCCGCCGAAGCTGATGCAACCAAGCTTGAACCAGAAAGCGAATGCCTGCCAAAAACTGACCGGCGCGGGCGGCATTCTCGGGCGTTCGATGGGCATCGGTTCAGCGGGAGGGATGAATGAGCCCGCATTTTACGCCGCCGCCGGCCTGGTTCAGGCGGCGCTGAAATCGAGCACCACGCGCGACGGCACGTCGCCGCTTTTCAGGCGCGCAAACACGCTGTTGATGTCGGCCAGGCGCTGCAACTCGATGTCGGCCTTGACCTTGCCGTCGACGGCGAAGGCCAGCGCTTCGGCCATGTCGAGGCGCCCGCCGACGAACGAGCCGCGGATGGTGATGCAATTGGCGACGACGTCGAACAGCGGCGTCGGAAATTCACCGGCCGGCAAGCCCACCAGCACGCAGGTGCCGAACTTGCGCGTCATGCCCACGCCCTGGCGGAACGCCGGCAGCGACGGCGCCGTGATCAGGACCCCGTGCGCCCCGCCGCCGGTGACCTTGCGCACCAGCTCGACTGCGTTGCCCATGCGCGCGTCGACCGTGGCGTCGGCGCCCAGCCGCGTGGCATGCGCCAGCTTACGCTCGTCGATGTCGACCGCGCAGACATGCAGCCCCATCGCCTTGGCGTACTGCACCGCCAGGTGACCCAGGCCGCCGATGCCGGAAATGACGATCCACTGGCCGGGGCGCGCCCCGGTTTCCTTGATGCCCTTGTAGGAGGTAATGCCGGCGCAGATGAGCGGCGCGGCGGCGCGCGCGTCCAGCGTGGCCGGGATGTGGGCCACGTAGTTCGGATCGGCCAGGATGAAATCGGCAAAGCCGCCATTCCTGGTGAAGCCGCCGAACTGCGCATCGGGACAAACCGGCTCATGCCCGGCGAGGCAGTATTCGCAGTGGCCGCAAGCCGAATACAGCCACGGCACGCCGACCCGGTCGCCCTCCTTCACCGCCGTCACGCCGGCGCCCATGGCGACGACGATGCCGATGCCCTCGTGGCCCGGAATGAACGGCAGCTTGGGCTTTAACGGCCAGTCGCCGCTGGCCGCGTGCAGGTCGGTGTGGCAGACGCCGCACGCTTCGGTTTTTACCAGGATCTGGCCCGGCACCGGCTGGGGCACCGGCACGTCCCGGATCACCAGGGGTTGTCCAAATTGTTCAACAAATGCTGCCTGCATGGTCGGTGTCATGAATTGCTCCTCGTGTGGAACTGGATCCGGCACCGCCTGTGGCGGGCCGGGCTGGATGACACAGTCTGGGCGCAGCCAGGCGCCGCTTGTGCGTGGCTGCGCGCTTAACGCCCGACCTGGTGTCCCTAAGCGCGCAGGCACACAGAGCCAGCGCGGGCGCTGCCGCATGCTGGGCGCCAGGATCAAAAAACCGCCCTACACCGGCATCCACCAAGGATCACCATGCAAGACACCAGCATTCCCGCCCCGGCGGCGCCAGCACCAGCCTCCGCCAGTGCAGCCAAACCGGCCAGTCCACCGATAGGCCTCTTGCCCATGACCTTGCTGGTGGTCGGCGCCATGGTCGGCGGCGGCATTTTCAATTTGCCGCAAAACATGGCGCAACATGCCCAACTGGGCGCCATCCTGCTGGGCTGGCTCATCTCCGGCGTCGGCATCTTCACGCTGGCGCGCACGTTTCAGGCGCTCGCCGACGTGCAGCCAGCCCTAAAATCCGGCATTTATATGTACGCGCGCCAGGGCTTTGGCAAGTACGCCGGCTTCCAGATCGCGTGGGGCTACTGGCTGTCGTCGGCGTTCGGCAATGTCGGCTTTGCGGTGCTGTTGATGGCCACCCTGAACTACTTCTTTCCGCCCTTTTTTATAGGCGGGAACACCCTGCCTGCCATCGTGCTCGGCTCGCTCCTGTGCTGGCTCATGAATGGACTGGTGCTGCGTGGCGTGAAGAGCACGGCCAGCCTGAACGTCATCGGCACCATCGCCAAATTCGTGCCGATCGCTGTCTTCATCGTGGTGGTCGCCTTCTCGGCCCAGGCCGGCCTGTTTACCACCGACTTCTGGGGCCGCCTGAGCGGTAACCTGGCCGGCGGCGTGGCGCTGGGCAGCGTGCTGGCCCAGGTCAAGAGCACCATGCTGGTGACGCTGTGGGTGTTCATCGGTATCGAGGGCGCGGTGGTGATGTCCGACAACGCCGACACGAGGACCGTCAGCCGCGCCACCCTGCTCGGCTTCCTCGTCACCGTGCTGCTGTACGTACTGGTTTCGGTGCTGCCGTTTGGCGTCATGTCGCAGGCGCAGCTGGGCGGTCTCGCGCCGCCGTCGCTGGCGGCCATCCTCGGCAAGCTGGTCGGCAAATGGGGCGAGTACCTGGTCAATGGCGGTGTGCTGATCTCGGTGCTGTCGTCGTGGCTGGTCTGGACCATGCTGCTGGCCCAGCTGCCCTGGGCCGCCGCCAAAGACGGCACCTTTCCCAAGGCCTTCGCCCGCACCAGCAAGACCGGCGCGGCGTCGTTCTCCTTGTGGGTGTCCACCAGCGTGATGCAGGCGATCATGATCATGGTCTACTTTTCGGACAACGCCTGGAACGTGATGCTGTCGATTACCGGCGTGATGATCCTGCCAGCGTATATCGGTTCGACCGGTTTCCTGTGGAAGCTGGTGGCCACCGGCGCCTATCCCGCCGATGCGCAGATCGGCAAGACCGAGGCCCTGGTTTGCAGCGTGCTCGGCACCATCTACGGCCTCTGGCTGGTTTATGCCGCCGGGCTCCAGTACATGGTCGCTGGCGCCATCTTCTTCGCGCTGGGCAATATCGTCTTCATCATTGCGCGCAAGGAGCAGGCGCCCGGCACGACCATCTTCACGCGCACCGAGCTGGGCGTCGCCGTGGTCGTCAGCGCACTCGGCGTCGTGGCGCTCTGGATGCTGTTCACCGACCGCCTGACGCAGGTTTTTTCACTCTGAACTTCCATACCAACTTGAAACAGGGACATCCTCTTATGCCACACCATCCTGTCCTGACTGCCCTCGCCCTGGCGCTGGGCTTGTCCGGCCTGCCCGCCCACGCCCAGAGCGATGCAGAACTACGCACCGAACTGCGCCAGTTGCGCGCCGATCTCCAGCAAATGCACGCCGAACTGGCGGCGCTCAAGGCCGACCGCACGGTCGCGCCAGCGCCGCTGGCCATGCCGCTGGTCGCCCCGGCCGCAGCGCTCTTCACGGCGCAGGACATCGGCGCCCCCGATCCACGCATCAAGCCCCGCTATACGGGAGAGGACGCGGTGCCCGAGAGCGCCATTCCCGGCGGGATGGTGGTGCCTGGCACGCAAACCTCGATCCACCTGTACGGCTACGCCGAAACCGACGCCGTGCACGACTGGCGCCAGTCGAGCAGCCCCGATATCTTTACCGACCTGGCGTATCAGCCCTTGAACGGCGCCGGCGGCCCGCGCGGGCGCACCCAATTTACCTCCGAAACCTCGCGCATCGGCTTTGCCAGTTCCACGCCGACGGCGGCGGGCCCGTTCAGGACCACGGTGGAGGCCGACTTTTATTCCTACGGCGCCGACAACCGCAAGCTGATCCGGCTGCGCCATGCCTACGGCGAATACGGCGGCTGGCTGATCGGGCAAACCTGGTCAACCTTCATGGACGTCGACAACCTGCCCGAAACGATTGACTTTAACGGCCCGGTGGGCGCACCGTTCTCGCGCCGCACCCAAGCCCGCTACGCGTTTGGCGACGCGAAAACCGGCGTGCGCGTGACGCTGGCAGTCGAAGAACCGGCCGACCAGGCCGGCGGCCCCAGCGCCAACGAACGGCTGCCGCAACTGGTCGCGCGCTTCGACCATACCTTCGCGCGCGGCAGCCTCAACCTGCGCCTGCTGACCCACGAAAAACGCTCGCCCGCCGAGACCCGGCGCGGTTATGGCATTGCGCTCGGCGCCAGTTACAAGGCCAGTGCACAAGACCTGTTCACGGCCCAGTTCACCCGCGTCGACGGCGATATCGACCAGCTGTATGGCTCGAACGGCTACGCCATTGCGACTGACACCGGGGCCATCACCTTCGACCGCAACCTGGGCCTGGTGCTCGGCTACGCGCACTTTTTCAACGACAAGCTGCGCGCCAACGCGTCGTTCGGCTACAACCATGGCAAAAGTGCCCAGGCGGCCAACAACCGCGCCTTGCAGGAGACGTTTTTCAACCTGATTTATTCGCCGATCAAGAACATCGACCTCGGTGGCGAGTGGGTGTATGGCGAACGCAAGACCTTCGATGGTCAGACCGGGACACTCTCGCGTCTCGGCCTGATGGCCCGCTACAGCTTTTACTAGCGTACCTAGAACGTCAGTCGGGACCGACCTCGGTCCCGGCCTCGCCGGCAAGCATGGCCTCGATCTGGCCAATCGCCCCGATCACGGCGCGCCGGCCGGTGCGTTCGACGAAGTCGCAGGCGGCCAGCACCTTCGGCCCCATCGAGCCATTGGCGAAGCTGTATTGCGCCAGCTGGCGCGGCGTGGTCTTGCGCAGGGGCCGCTGCTGCGCGCTGCCCCAGTCAAGAAACACCGATGCCACGTCGGTGGCGACGACGAAACAATCGACTTCCAGCGCACGCGCCAGCAGCGCGCTGCAAAAATCCTTGTCGATCACAGCATCGACGCCGAGCAGGCTGTTGGTGGCTTTGTCGCGCGCCACCGGAATGCCGCCACCGCCGGCCGCAATCACCAGCGTGCCATGCGCGAGCAGGTGGCCAATCGCATCGAGACCCAGCACGCGCAATGGCTGCGGCGACGCCACCATGCGCCGCATGCCGGCGCCGTCCGGCCCCATGGCCCAATGATAGGCCGCAGCAATGCGCCCGGCCTCGGCCGCGCTGTACACCGGCCCCACCGGTTTGCTCGGGTGCGTAAAGGCCGGGTCGTCGCGGTCGACCTCGACCCGGGTCAGCAAGGTGGCGATCGTGCGCGTAGCAGGCAGCAGGTTGCCCAGCGCCTGCTCGAGCAGATAGCCAATCATGCCGTCGGTCTGCGCCCCGATCACGTCGAGCGGATACACCGCATGTTCGTCGTAGGCCATCTCCTGCAGCGCCAGCAAGCCCACCTGCGGGCCGTTGCCGTGGGTGACCACCAGCTGGTGGTCGCTTGCCACCTGCGCCAGCTGGGCCGCCGCCACGCCGATATTGGCCAGCTGGTTTTCCAGGCTCAGCGCCTGCCCGCGGCGCAGCAAGGCATTTCCGCCGAGTGCCACGAGCAGCTTCATGCGAGGGTCGCCACCAGCACCGCCTTGATCGTGTGCATGCGGTTCTCCGCCTGGCTGAACACGATCGACGCATCCGACTCGAACACCGCATCGGTCACCTCGACCTCGGTCAGGCCGAACTGTTCGTGAATCTGGCGGCCGATCTCGGTATCGAGGTTGTGGTAGGCCGGCAGGCAATGCATGAAGCGCGCGCGCGGCTTGCCGGTGGCCTGCATCAGCGCCGTCGTTACCTGGTACGGCAGCAGCTGGTCGATGCGCGCCTTCCATACATCCTGCGCTTCGCCCATCGACACCCACACATCGGTGTAGAGGAAATCGGCGCCGGCCACCGCCTTGATCGGGTCGGTTTCCAGCGTGATGCGCGCGCCGGTGGTGCGCGCGATCTCGCGCAGTTGCGCCACCAGTTCGGCCGGCGGCTGCAGCGCGGCGGGCGCCGCGATGCGCACATCCATGCCCATCTTGACGCCCCCGATCAACAGCGAACAGCCCATATTGAAGCGGGCGTCGCCCAGGTAGCAAAAGGCCAGTTCATGCAGGGGGCGCTCGCCGAACTCGCGCATCGTCATCAGGTCGGCCAGGATCTGGGTCGGGTGCGATTCGTCGGTCAGACCATTCCAGACCGGGGTGTGGGAAAAGCTGGCCAGCTCCTCGACCACGCTCTGGTGGTAGCCGCGGTATTCGATGCCGTCGAACAGGCGCCCGAGCACGCGCGCGGTATCCTTGAGCGACTCGGTGCGCCCGATGTGCGAGCTGCCGGCGTCGATATAGGTGACGTGGCCGCCCTGGTCGTGCATCGCCACTTCGAAGGCGCAGCGGGTGCGCGTGGAGGCTTTTTCAAAAATCAGCGCGATATTTTTGCCTTGCAGGCGCGGCTGCTCGGTGCCGGCGTATTTGGCGCGTTTCAGTTCGCTGGCCAGGTCGAGCAGAAAGCTGATGTCGCGCGGTGCGTAGTCCATCAGCGTGAGCAGGCTTCGGTTGTGCAGGTTGTAGCTCATGGGGTCAATTCCTTGGGTGTTAATTAAAGGGGCGCGCGGTCGATCGGGCAGGACATGCAGTGGCTGCCTCCGCGCCCGCGCCCGAGTTCACTGCTGGGCATGGTGATGACTTCCACGCCAGCCTTGCGCAGCTGCGTGTTGGTGTAGACGTTGCGGTCGTAGGCCATCACCACGCCAGGCGCCAGGGACAGCAGGTTGTTGCCGTCGTCCCACTGCTCGCGCTGCGACTCCCAGGCGTCGCCGCCGGTTTCCACCACGCGCAGTGTTTTCTGGCCGAGCGCTTCGGCGACCACTGCCACCAGCGGGCCGGACTCGGCGCGCACGTCGAGTGTCCCTTCGCGCTCGCCAGGCCGCAGCGAAAACACCTGCACCTGGTCGATCACCTCGGAAAAGACCGTGACCAGGTCGACGTCGCAGAAGGTGAACACGGTGTCCATGTGCATGGCGCCGCGCGACTTGGGCAGCTGCACGGCCAGCACGCGGGTGGCGCCGCCCTGCGCAAACAGGACGCGCGCCAGCTGGCTGACCGCTTGCGGCGAGGTGCGCTCACCCATCCCGATCAGGACCACGCCGTTACCAAGCGACATCAGATCGCCGCCCTCGAGCGAGGCCAGGCCGCGATCGGTATCGGGGTCGCCCCACCATTCGCGCACCTTGCCGGCAAACAGCGGGTGAAAGCGATAGACCGCCGTGGTGAGCAGGGTTTCGGCCCGGCGCGCCGGCCAGAACATCGAACACAGCACCACGCCGTCGCCGATCCAGCAGCTGCTGTCGCGCGCAAACAGGGTGTTCGGCAGCGGTGGCAGCAGGAAGTCGGACGGACGGGCGCAGCGCGCCAGCAGGCCGGGAATGTCGAACGGCAGCTCGCTACGCGCCACGCCGCCGATCAGGTACTCGGCCAGGTGCGCCGGCGCCAGGGCTTCGAGCCACGGGCGCAGCAGCGCCGCCGTTTCGGGGTCGACCAGGCCGGGATCGAGTTTACGATCGAGCAGCCAGTTGCGCGCCTTCGGATCGGCCACGGTGTCGGCCAAAAGGTCGTGCAGTTCGAGCACCTCGACCTCGCGCTCGGTCATGGCGCTGGTGAAGGCATCGTGGTCATTGCGCGCCTGCGACACCCACAGGACGTCGTCGAACAGCAGGCCCGCGCAATTGGCCGGCGTCAGGCGCCGTTGCGCCAGACCTGGCCGGCAGACCAGCACGCGCTGCAAGCGCCCGATTTCCGAATTGTTACCGCTAAATGGTGTCATGGCGTTTTCCTTTAAATAGTTGAAGAATCAAATTGCGAGCAAAGCGGCGCTTTGCGCCGAATTGCGCGACCACGGCAGGGTTGCCGCGGACAGTCCCGCCTTGCTGCATACGATCTGGTACAGGCTGATCCAGTCATGCTCGAAGGCATAGCTGCAGCCGGCCAGGTAGACGCGCCAGATCCGGAAGCGCCGGGCGCCACCCAGGCGCTGCATCTCGGCCTGGTTGGTTTCGAAGTTGGCGCTCCACAGCGCGCAAGTACGCGCGTAGTGGCGGCGCAGGTTTTCGACGTCCTGCACTTCCAGCCCGCTTTCCTGCATCACCTTCAGAACATGGCCGATGTGGGCCAGTTCGCCCTGCGGAAAGACATAGCGTTCGATGAACTCGCCGCCGCCATACGGGCTTTCGCCATTCGCGGCGTCGGTCGAGGTAATCCCGTGATTCATGACCACGCCGCCGGGCGCCAGCAACTTGCCGACGATGCTGAAATATTCGCCCAGGTTGCGCAGCCCGACATGTTCGAACATGCCGACACTGGTGATGCGGTCGAACTGGCCCCTCACGTCACGGTAATCCTGCAGGCGGATCTCGACCAGGTGGGCCACGCCGGCGGCGGCCACGCGCTCGGTGGCCAGCGCCGCCTGGTTCTCCGACAGCGTCACGCCGACGCAGCGGGCGCCGTACAACTGGGCCGCGCGGATCGCCAGCGCGCCCCAGCCGCAGCCAATGTCAAGCAGGGTCTGGCCCGGCTGGAGGCGGATTTTCTTGAGAATCAGGTCGATCTTCTTGATCTGGGCCGCGCCCAGGGTTTCGTTGCCGTCTTCGAAGTAGGCGCACGAATACACCATGCCCGCATCGAGGAAGCCGGCATAGAAGGTATTCGAGACGTCGTAGTGGTAGCGGATCGCCTTGGCGTCGCTGCGCTTGTCGTGGGACAGACTGCGCACCATGCGGCCCAGGCGCCCGACGGCACTGAGCTGTGTGCTGGCCAACTGGTTGACGATGGCGATCATGTCGACCGCCTGGCCGCTCACTTCGATGTCGCCTTCGACATAGGCGCCGCCCAGGCTGGAGAGCGATGGCATCAGCAGGTAACGCGCCGTGGCCGCACTGGGCAAGCGCACCGTCACGCGCGGGGCAGCGCTGGACAGGTCGATGCGCTTGCCATTCCACAGTTCGATACGCAGGGGTACGTCGGCAGCACTGCGCAATTTGATTGCCCAGTTGGCCAGTCTGTTCTCCAGGGACAAAGTATTCTCCGTTAATGGTGGCAGTAAAAACGCCGATCTTGCGCGCCAGTGCGCCGCTTCTGTGTGTGGCCGCGCGCTTACGCCTTTTTTTTCGACCCACCCGGCGTAAGCGCGCAGCCACACTGAGCGGCCCTGGCGGGCCGGCGCACTGTGCCTGCTCGATCCATCCACGAAAGACCATCATGAAAAACGATCTTCAACTGAAAAACGACGTGCTCGCCGAACTGCAATGGGATCCATCGATCGAGGCTGCGCACATCGGTGTCGAAGCGCGCGACGGCGTCATCACGCTCGCTGGTCGCATCGCCAGCTTTGCCGAAAAATGGGATGCCGAACGGGCTGCGCAGCGCGTCGACGGGGTCAAGGCCATCGTGGTCGCGCTGGACGTGGTGCTGCCGGGCGAGAGCAAACGCGACGACAGCGATATCGCGCTGGCCGCCAGTCACGCCCTGTCGTGGCAGTTGTTTCTGCCGAAAGACGCCATCAAGATCGTCGTCGACAAAGGTTTTATTACCCTGACCGGCGCCGTGGCCTGGCACTACCAGCGTGAAGCGGCATTCGACGCGGTGCGCAACCTGGTCGGCGTGAACGGTGTGAGCAACCAGGTCACGCTCAAGCCGCTGGTATCGTTCAGTTCGGTGAAAGCGGACATCGTCGCGGCCATCGAACGCCAGGCCAGCGGCGACGCCAGCAAGATCGCGGTCGACATCCACGGATCTGACATTACCCTGTCGGGCGAGGTGCCGAACTGGTTCGAGCGTGCGCTGGCGAAAAAAACCGCGTGGCGCACGCCCGGCGTGCATGCCGTCATCGACAACATGACCTAAGCAAACAGCCGCTTAGTGCAGCACTTAGCGGGCGCCCTTGTGCGGCATTTGCCCGTCATTCTTGTGGCGCCCGGCGACTTCGTTCTGTTCCGCCTTTTCACGCTCTGCAATGGCGTCGGCATGGGTGTCGGCGCCATGTGGCGCAGGGCCTTTGTTCGATGGCGCTGGTGTGGACTTGGCGGGATGGTTGCTCATGGTATTGCTCCTTGTGGGTGGACTTGCAGGGTAAAACGAACAAAAATTCAGGGGTGCAGACGACGCTGGCGCGCCCGCGCCCAGCACTTGCGCAGTTCTTCGGCCCAGAGCACGCAACTGGCCACCGCCAGCAGTGTCAGCAGGTCGGCAGCGGGAATCGGCACCGTGTGGAACAGGCGGCCGAGCGGGGGCCAGTACAGGACCGCCGCGTGCAGGGCCAGGCTGAGTACCAGGCCAGCAGCGAGCCAGGGATTGCGCAGGATGCCGAAGCGCAGCGCCGAGCGCGTCGCCGACTCGCAGTTGATCACGTTGAACCACTGGCACAGCACCAGCACGGTGAAGGTCTCGGTGCGCACCAGGTCGAACGGAATGCCACTGGTGTGACGCCACAGGAACCAGGAGAAGGTCACGGCGACGGCCGCCGGCATCATCACGGCGATGCGCCACAACATGGCGCGGTCGATCAGCGGGTCGTTGCGCGCCACCGGCGGGCGGTGCATTTCATCGCCATCGGCCGGGTCCATCACCAGGTTGACCGTCAGGGTGCTTTCGGTGACGATGTTCACCCACAGGATCTGCACCGCCGCCAGCGGCATCGGCAGGCCGGCCAGCAGGGACAGCAGCAGCAAACAGACTTCGTCGATCGACGTGACGAACAGAAACAAAATCACCTTCTTCAGGTTGGCGTAGACCACCCGCCCCTGCGCCACCGCAGCGATGATGGTGGCGAAATTATCGTCCGTGATGACCACGCGCGCGGCGCGTTTGGCGACGTCGGTGCCGGTGATGCCCATGGCCACGCCAACGTCAGCCCGGGCCAGTGCTGGCGCGTCGTTGACGCCATCACCGGTCATGGCGACCACCGCGCCGCGCTTCTGCAAGGCTTCGACGATGCGCAGCTTCTGGGCCGGTTGCACGCGCGCGAACACGGCGATCTGGTCGAGCCCCTGGGCCAGTTCGTCCGCGCTCAGGCGCGCCAGTTCGGCCCCGTCGATGCCGCGCTCGCCCTCGCGCACGATGCCCAGCTCCCCGGCAATGGCCAGTGCCGTCAGCTTGTGGTCGCCCGTGACCATCACCGGCCGGATGCCGGCCGCGCGGCACGCGGCCACGGCCGCTTTGGCCTCGGGGCGCGCCGGATCGATCTGGCCAACCAGGCCCAGCAGGGTTGCGTGCGTGCCCAGGCTGGCGAAGCCGGCGCCGCGCGCAAGTGCCACGTCGCCCAGGCGCGCCACCGCCAGCACCCGCAGCGCGGCACCGGCCATGGCGTCGGCGGCGGTGCTGGCGGCCTGCTGCGCCTGCGCTCCCGCATCTGCGCACAGGCGCAGCACCGCCTCCGGCGCGCCTTTGATATACACGGCAAAGCTGCCGTCCGGCTGGCGGTGGCGGGTGGCCATCATCTTGGTACCGGCGTCGAACGGCATTTCCGCGGTGCGTGGATAATCCCGCCGCAGCGCCGCCGGATCGATCCCGGCCTTGGAGGCGGCAACGAGCAGCGCGGCCTCGGTCGGGTCGCCTGTCACCGTCCAGTGCGCCGCAGCGGCGCCAGGCGCGACCAGGGCAGCGTCATTGCACAGCACCGCGGCCTGCAGCAGCGCCGTCACGTGTTCATGCGCGCCGTCCATGGCCGCGCCGGTCAGCGCGCCATCCGGACCATAGCCGACGCCGGAGACGGCGACCGTGCCCCCCTGCGCCAGCCACAGCTGGCTGACCGTCATTTCATTGCGCGTCAGCGTGCCGGTCTTGTCGGTGCAGATGACCGTGATCGCGCCCAGCGTTTCCACCGCCGCCAGGCGGCGGATGATAGCGCCGCGGCCAGCCATGCGCCGCATCCCGACCGCCAGCGCGATCGTCATCGCCACCGGCAAGCCCTCGGGCACCAGCGAGACCACCTGGCTGATTGCCACCAGCAGCACGTCGGCAAACGGCAAGCCGCGCGCCAGGCCCAGCGCCAGCACGACGCAAAACAGGGCGGCCGCGGCATACGCGAGGCGCCGCCCGAACTGGCCGATGCGCCCTTCCAGCGGGGTTTGCGGCTCGCGCGCGCCGACCGTCATGCTGGCGATGGCGCCGACCTCGGTCTGGCTGCCGATGGCCGTGACGACGGCGCGCGCGCGGCCTGCGGTGACATAGGTACCGGAAAACACCATGTTGCGCCGGTCCGCCAGCGCGGCGTCCTCGGGCAGCGGCGCCACGTCCTTGGCCACCGGGACCGATTCGCCCGTCAGCGCGGCTTCGGCCACTGCCAGCCCTTCTGCTTCGAGCAGGCGCGCGTCGGCGCCCACCGCGTCGCCCGCCACCAGCACCAGGATATCGCCCGGCACCAGGTCGTGCGCCGCCACCTTCGACACGCGCCCGCCCCGCAGCACCTGCACGTGCAGGGACGCGAGCGCGCGCAAGGCGTCCATTGAACGCTCGGCCCGGCCTTCCTGGAAAGCGCCGATCGCTGCATTGGCCAGCACCACGCCAAGAATCACGGCAGCATCGCCCCAATGACCCAGCAAGGCGGCCAGGGCGGCGGCAATGAACAGGATGTAAATCAACGGGCTTTTGAACTGGCGCAGCAACTGCAAGGCCAACGACGGCCTGGCCACCTGCGGCAGGCGGTTCGGCCCGTATTGCGCGGCCTGGGCGGCGACAGCGGCCGCGCTCAAGCCGCTGGTGCCATCGCTGCCCAGCTCAGCGACGACGGCGGCGGCCGTGGCGTGCCAGGCAGGCCGCGCCTGCGGCGGCGCGTCCACACTCACGCGTGCCGCTCCTGACCCGGACTCATGGCCCCTCCTCCGCTTTGGCCGGGTGCTCGATATCGATGGCGACCGGGTCGCTGGCGGGAAAGCTCTCTTTGAGGGCCTCGTCGAGCGCCTGATCGACCTCTTCGGCGGCACTATCCTGTGCAACTGGCAATTCTTTTTGGGCTGGTGGCGGTTGCATGCTATTCCTCGGTGAAGTCAATCGCGCGGCGCTTTTAGAGCGCCCGTGCTAGATGGTTTTTTGTACGTCCAATAACATCTTCGCCGATACGCAATATCGCCTCTGTGTGTCTTCGCACAGAGCAAATGTGGACTATTTCGTTATCAGAAGCACATCAATGTGTGCTGGCACACCGACTTTTGGTTTTCTTCTGGTCACGGTGGTGTTCTACGCAATTCGCATGGCACGAACCCAAGGAGCTTTCCGCATGTATTCCCCCCTCAATCCCCTCAAGAATCGCTTGCTCGCCGAACTTGATCGCGCGGAGTTTTACCGCTTGTCACCTTTCCTCGAACTGATTTCGCTGGCGCACGGCGACGTCCTCTACCAGGCCGGTGGCAAAATGGTGTATGTGTACTTTCCGGTCACCGCGACCATCTCGATCGACTGCCTGCTGGAAGACGGCGGCACCTCCGAGATCACGCGCATCGGCAACGAGGGCATGCTGGGGGTGACCCTGTTCATGGGCGGCCAGCGCTCGAACGGGCGCGCTGCGGTGCAGGCGGCCGGCTACGCCTACCGGCTCAGCGCGGCCCGCCTGATGGAAGAGTTCTATCACAAGGGCCCGCTGCTGCGCCTATTGCTGCGCTACACCCAGGCGCGCCTGATGCAGGTGTCCCAGCTGGCCGCGTGCAACAGCCACCACACCACCAAACAACGCCTGTGCCGCTACCTGCTGCAAATGCTGGACCGCTCTTCGTCCAACGAAATGACCGTCACGCAGGAAGAAATCGGCGCCATTATCGGCGTGCGCCGCGAAGGTGTCACCGATGCCGCGCGCTGGCTGCAGCAGCTGGGCATCATCAGCTGGCGCCGCGGCCGGGTCACCATCCTCAGCCGCGCCGGCCTGCTCGAGCATGTGTGCGAGTGCTACGCCGTGGTCAACCAGTCCACCGCGCAGCTGCTGCCGGAACTGAACGCGGTGCCGCCGGCGATGCAAAATGCGTGGCGCACCAGCGGCGCCCTGCCGCCCTTTCATTTCAGCGCCGACGAGCGGCGCACGCCACCCCACAACATCTATTCCCGCGATGCCGGCGAGGACCAGGCCGAGCTGGCGTTCAGCTGACCGGGCAGACCGGTATGCGAAAGCGCGCAAACACACAGAGTTATCAAGGCAATGCGCGCAGGCTGTGGTTTCACTCACGAACCGAAAGCCGCACATGAAAACCGATCTGCAACTGCAGCAAGACGTCCTGGCCGAACTGGACTGGAACCCAGCCATCGATGCCGCCAACATCGGCGTCGAGGTCAAGGACGGCATCGTCACCCTCAGCGGCCACGTTAACAGCTTTGCCGAGAAATGGGACGCCGAACGCGCCGCCCGCCAGGTCGGCGGCGTGCAGGCCCTGACGGTGGCGCTCGACGTCGACCTGCCAGGTTCGAGCAAGCGCGAAGACGTCGACATTGCGCGCACCGTGGAAAACGCCCTGCTCTGGACCATCTCGGTACCGAGCAAGGACCTGCAGGTGGTAGTCGAAGCCGGCCACGTCACGCTGTCGGGCGAAGTGAGCTGGGTGTTCCAGCGCGAAGCCGCGGTGCAGGCAGTGCGCTACCTGATGGGCGTGACCGGCGTGACCGACCAGATCGTCATCAAGCAGCATGTCACCACCGACAACGTCAAGAACCAGATCGAAGCCTCGCTCAAGCGCCGTGCGCACCAGGACGCGGGCCAGATCGGCGTGGCCGTGCACGGTGCCGAAGTGACGCTGACCGGCGTCGTGCCTAGCTGGCTTGAACGCAACCTGGCCTGCCACGCGGCCTGGGGCACCGGCGGCGTGCACAACGTCATCGATCGCATGACCTACGCCTGATGCAGGCCGCCAGCCCGGCCAACGCCGGCTCGGTACTGGCGGTGCGCGGCAGCGTGGTCGACGTGGTGTTCGATCACCATGCGCCGGCCATCCACACGCTGCTGCGTGCGGGACCGGACCAGTCCATCGCGATCGAGGTGCTGACGCACACCGATCCGTGGCGGGTGCGCGGCATCGCGCTGACCGCCACCCAGGGCCTGGCGCGCGGCATGCCGGTGATCGACACCGGCATGCCCTTGCGCGCACCGGTCGGCAAAACCATCCGCGCGCGCATGTTCAATGTGTTTGGCGCCGCCATTGATGGTCTGGCACAGCCCGTGGACCTGGCCTGGCGTGGCGTGCACCGCGCGCCGCCGGCGCTGGCCAGCCGCGTCACCCAGTCGGAAGTATTCACCACCGGCATCAAGGTGATCGACGTGCTGGTGCCGCTGGAGCGGGGCGGAAAGGCCGGGCTGTTCGGCGGGGCCGGCGTGGGTAAAACCGTGCTGCTCACCGAGATGATCCACAATATGGTCAGCCACCACGATGGCGTCAGCATTTTTTGCGGCATCGGGGAGCGCTGCCGCGAAGGCGAAGAACTGTACCGTGAGATGCAGGACTCCGGCGTGCTCGACAACATGGTCATGCTGTTCGCGCAAATGAACGAGCCGCCCGGCAGCCGCTTCCGGGTCGGGCAGGCTGCGCTGACGATGGCCGAGTACTTCCGCGACGACGAGCAGCGCGACGTGCTGCTACTGGTCGATAATATTTTCCGTTTCATCCAGGCTGGCGCCGAAGTCTCGGCGCTGATGGGCCAGATGCCGTCGCGGCTGGGCTACCAGCCCACGCTGGGCAGCGAGCTGGCCGCCTTCGAAGAGCGCATCGCCAACACCACCAGCGGCGCCATCACGGCGATCCAGGCAGTGTACGTGCCAGCCGACGATTTTACCGACCCGGCCGCGGTGCATACTTTTTCGCACCTGTCGGCGTCGATCGTCCTGTCGCGCAAACTCACCAGCGAAGGCATGTATCCGGCCATCGATCCGCTGCAATCGAGTTCGCGCATGGCCACGCCCGGCATCGTCGGCGCGCGCCACTATGCACTGGCGCAGGAAATCCGCCGCGTTCTGGCGCAGTACGCGGCCCTGCGCGACATCATCGCCATGCTGGGCCTGGAGCAACTGGCACCAGCCGACCGCACGGTGGTGGGCCGGGCGCGGCGCCTGCAGCGTTTTTTGACGCAACCGTTTTTTACCACCGGCCAGTTTAATGGCCTGGCGGGCAAGCTGGTCAGCCTGGAAGACGCCCTCGACGGGTGCGAACGCATCCTCGCCGGCGAATTCGACGACTGGCCGGAGAGCGCGCTCTACATGATCGGCGCCATCGGCGAAGCGGTCAAACCCACCACACTGGAGCCACACCATGCCTGACACCATGACCTTAAATATCCTGCTGCCGCAGCGCGTGTACGCCACCATCACCGGCGTCGAACGCATCGTCGCCGAAAACGGCGAAGGCGCTTTCGGGCTGCTGCCGCACCGGCTCGACTGCGTCGCCGCGCTCCGGCCCGGCATCCTGGCGTATGTCACCGCGGACGGCGAACACTGGCTGGCCATCGACGAGGGCACGCTGGTGAAAACCGGGCTGAACGTGCGGGTGGCGGCGCGCGCGGTGCAGGCCGGCGCCGACCTGCCCAGTCTGCACGCGGCCATCGCCAACCAGTACCTCGCCATCGACGAGAACGAGCGCGCCGCGCGCGGCGCGATGCGCAAACTGGAAGCGGGCTTCGTGCACGCGCTGGGCGAACACCATGCGTGAACCACGACGGGTGGCGCTGGCCGACCAGGTCGCGGCGCAGGCCGCGCGCAAGCTGCGCGCGCGCCGCACGCGGCCGGCCGGCGCCTGGGCGGGCCTGGCCATGATGGGCATGATCGGCTGGTCGGTCAGCGTGCCGGCCCTGCTCGGGGTGGCGCTGGGGGCCTGGCTGGATCGTCAATATCCCGGTACCCACGCCTGGACGCTGGCCCTGCTGGTGGCCGGACTGATGCTGGGGTGCTTCAGCGCCTGGCGCTGGGTTGACCAGGAACAGCGCACGATGCATGCCGCCAAGGATGGCGATGATGCCTGACTTATCCCTTCTCACCGCCGCCGTGCTGGCCGGCGCCATCCTGGGCGCGCTGTTTTTCGGCGGCCTGTGGTGGACCGTGCAGCGCGCCGCCGTCTCGCCGCGCCCGGCCCTGTGGTTCGGTCCCAGCCTGCTGCTGCGCATCGCCGTGGTGGGGGGCGGCTTTTACCTCGTCAACGACGGCAGCTGGCCGACGCTGGCCGCCTGCCTGGCCGGGTTGTTGCTGGCCCGCGTTGCCGTGCTGCGCGTCACCGCGCGCCGGCCCGGGAGCGTGCATGCATCTTAGTCCCGACCAGGTCATCTTCTGGCAGCTCGGCTTTTTCAAACTGAATGCGACCATCGTCACCACCTGGGCGCTGATGCTGGTGCTCGTCGCCGGCGCCATCCTGGCCACGCGCGGCCTGTCGCACCGCGATCATCGCAGCCGCTGGCAAGACATGCTGGAGATCGTCGTCACCATGCTGGTGCAGCAAATCGGCGAGGCCGGCCTGGCCCGGCCCGAACGCTACCTGGGTTTTCTGGGCACGCTGTTTTTGTTCCTGGCCGTGGCCGCGCTGGCCACCGTGTTGCCGTTCTACGAGCCGCCTACCGGGTCGCTCTCGACCACCACGGCGCTGGCGCTGTGCGTGCTGCTGGCCGTGCCCCTGTACGGCGTATCGGCCCAGGGCTGGCGCGGCTACCTCAGGACTTACCTGGAGCCGACCGTGATCATGCTGCCCTTTAATATCATCGGCGAAGTCTCGCGCACCATGGCGCTGGCCGTGCGCCTGTTCGGCAACATGATGAGCGGCGCCATGATCATCGCCATCCTGCTGGCCATCACACCCTTTCTGTTCCCGGTGGTGATGACCCTGCTCGGCCTGCTCACCGGCCTGGTGCAGGCCTATATTTTCTGCATCCTGGCGGCGGTCTACATCGCCGCTGCCACCGCGTCACAGATCAACACCACAGACTTACCTGAAACTGGAGAGCAACATGGATAGCATGACCCTGATCGCCGTCGCCTCAATCGTTATCGCCGGCATCACCACCAGCTTCGGCACCATGGCGCCGGCCCTGGCCGAGGGCCGCGCCGTGGCCGCCGCACTTGAGGCGCTGGCGCAGCAGCCCGACGCTTCCGCCACCATTACCCGCACGCTGTTCGTCGGCCTGGCGATGATCGAATCGATGGCGATTTACTGTTTTGTCCTTTCCATGATCCTGATCTTCGCCAATCCCTTCTGGACCCACGCCATCGGCGCGGCGGGAAAATAACATGCTGATCGACTGGTTCACCGTTGGCGCGCAACTGCTCAACTTCCTGGTGCTGGTGTGGCTGATGAAGCGCTTCCTGTACCAGCCCGTACTGGCCGCCATCGCCGCACGCGAGCAGCACATTGCCGCCGGCCTGGCCGATGCAGCGGCGCACCTGGCCGCCGCGCATGCACTTGACGCGGCGCTGACCGCCAAAAGCACGGCCTTCGACCAGCAGCGCGCCACCCTGCTGGCCGAGGCGGTGACTGCGGCGCAGGTGCAGAACGTCGCGCTGCTGGCGCAGGGCAAGGCCGCCGATGCAGCGCAGCATGCGCGCGCGGCGGCGGCCATCTCCGCCGACCAGGCGCGCCTGTGCGCGGCGGTCACGCTGCAAGCGCGCGACGAAGTGCTGGCAGTGGTGCGGCGCGCCATGGCCGACCTGGCCGACGCCTCGCTGGAAGCGGCGATGGTGCGCGCCTTCCTGCGCAAACTGGCGGAGCTGGACGCGCCGGCGCGCGCGCGCATGGCCAGCGCCGCGGCGCAGGATCCCGCGCCCGAGGTGCGCAGCGCTTTCGTGATGGACGCCAACCAGCAGGCCGCGCTGACGGTGGCCCTGGCCGCCGCTTGCGGCGTGCAGCCCAAGGCGCTGCAATTTACCTACACGCCTGCGCTGGTGTGCGGCATTGCGCTGCGCCTGGGCGGCTGGTCGCTGGCCTGGAACCTCGACGACTACCTGCAAGGCTTTGCCGCGCGCAGCAGCAGCGCACTGCTGGCCAAGGCATGATCGCGCCACTCGACCTGGCATATGGCCAGGCCTTTGCCGCGCTGGCGCAGGCCCGGGCCGATGTGCCGGCGGCGCTGGCGCCAAGCGAGACCGGCACGGTGGCCAGCGTGGCCATCGGCATCGCCCTCGTCACCGGTCTGCCCGGCGCCGGTTTCGAGGAATTGCTGCGCTTCCCGAACGGCAGCATGGGCATCGCCTTCAATATCGACGAGCACCAGATCGGCGTGGTGCTGCTGGGAGATTACGCGCAGATCAGCGCCGGCGACACGGTGGTGCGCACCGGGCGCGTGATGGACGTCGGCGTCGGCCCCGGGCTGCTCGGGCGCGTGATCGATCCGCTCGGCCGGCCACTGGACGGCGGCCCGGTACCGGTGACGGTGGCGCGCCTGCCGATCGAACGGCCGGCGCCGCCCATCATGGAACGCGCCGCGGTCGAAGCGCCCTTGCAGACCGGCTTGATGGTGATCGACGCGCTGGTGCCAATCGGGCGCGGCCAGCGCGAGCTGCTGCTGGGCGACCGCCAGACCGGCAAGAGCGCGATTGCCCTCGACACCATCCTGAACCAGCGCGGCCAGGACGTGCTGTGCGTGTATTGCGCCATCGGCCAGCGCGCCTCCAGCGTGGCCAAGGCGATCGCGATGCTGCGCGCGCACGGCGCCATGGAATACACGGTGGTGATGGCGACCGAAGGCGACGACCCGGCCGGCCTGGCCTATATCGCCCCCTACGCCGCCACCAGCGTGGCCGAATATTTCATGGAGGCCGGGCGCGACGTGCTGATTGTCTACGACGACCTGACCCAGCATGCGCGCGCCTACCGCGAACTGTCGCTGCTGCTGCGCCGACCGCCCGGCCGCGAAGCCTTCCCCGGCGATATCTTTTATTTGCATGCGCGCCTGCTCGAGCGCTCCACGCGCCTACGCGCGGCGCGCGGCGGCGGCTCGCTGACCGCCCTGCCGATCATCGAAACCGAGGCGCAGGACATGGCGGCCTACATCCCGACCAACCTGATCTCGATCACCGACGGCCAGGTCTATTTGTCGCCGACGCTGTTCGAACTGGGCGTGCTGCCGGCCGTCGACGTGGGCCAGTCGGTCTCGCGGGTGGGAGGCAAAGCGCAATGCGCGGCCTACCGCTCGCTCACTGGCGCACTGAAACTGGCCTATGCCCAGTTCGAGGAACTCGAATCGTTCATCCGCTTCGGCGCCCGGCCCGACGCGGCCAACATGGCCGTCCTGGCGCACGGCGAACGCATCCGCGCCTGCCTGCAGCAACCGGAAGGCGCGCCGCTGCCGGTGATCTCCCAGCTGGCGGTGCTGGTGGCGCTCGGCGACGGTCTGTTCGACAGCGTGGCGCTGGCGCGCATGGGTGCCGCCGAGGCGGCGGTACGCGCCGCCGCGCTGGCCCTGCCGCCCGAGCTGCAGGCGCGCTGCACCGGTGCGCTGGCCATGACAGCGGCCGACCGGGCCGCCATGGCCGGCGCCTGCGTCGCCGCCTTGCAAGCCTTCCAGGATCCGACGTGAGCGACGGCAGCGCCGCGCTGCGCGCCAGGATCGCCGGCGCGGCGGACCTGCAGGCGATGGCGCGTACCATGAAAACCATCGCAGCGTCGAATATCGGCCAGTACGAAGCGGCCGCGCGCGCGCTCGACCAGTACTACGAAGTGGTGCAGGACAGCCTGGCGCTGTGCCTGCGGGATGCGCAACCGGCCGCGCCGCGCGCGGCCCCGGGCAAGGCCGGCGCCATCGTGTTCGGCTCCGACCAGGGCCTGGTGGGCCAGTTCAACGAAGCCATCTGCGCGCGCATGACGGGGTCGGCGCAGACCTATACCGTGCTGTGGCCGGTGGGCGAGCGGGTCACGGCGCTGCTGGCCGGCCGCGACAAGGTGCACGCCTTTCCCCTGCCGGCATCGATCGACGCCATCACCAGCCTGGTGGGACTGCTCGTGATCGCCATTGAAGCGGCCGGACGGCAGGACGGCATCACGCGGGTGGACGTGTATCACCACCGTCCGGACGGCGTCAGCGCTTACGTGGCGGTGTGCCAGCCGCTGCTGCCGCTGGACCGTGAATGGCAAGCCCTGCTACTGGCCCGGCCCTGGCCCACCACGGCGCGGGCGCAGCTGCTCGCGCCCGGCGAGGCAACGCTGCGCGCCTGCATCCGCGAATACCTGTTCGTGTCGCTGTTTCGCGCCTGCGCCGCCTCGCTGGCCAGCGAAAACGCCGCGCGCCTGGCGGCCATGCAGCGCGCCGAAAAGAATATCGCCGAGAACCTGCAAGTGCTGACGCAAACCTTTCACCGCCAGCGCCAGGGCGCCATCGATGCGGAACTGTTCGACCTGGTCGCCGGCTTTGAAGCACAGGGCGCGGGCCAAACCATCTAAGCGCGCAAACACACAGAGACAAGCAGGGTGCGCCGCTACTGTGGCGCATGGATCACCGGGCCGTTGCGAAATGTTCGCGGCGCCGGCAATCCGGGAGACCCGCCATGCCAGCCAGTCCATCCATCCCCGCCAAACGCGGCGAATTCTACCCACTGTTCATCGGCGCCTGGCTACTGTGCGCCGTGTTCTACTTTTTGCAGTACGCGCTGCGCTCGGCGCCCGGCGTCATGGTGCCTGAACTGACCAGCGCCTGGAACCTTTCTGCGCTGGGCTTGAGTTCCCTGCTTGGCCTGTACTACTACACCTATGCCGGCTTTTCCATCATCGCCGGCGCCACGCTGGACCGTTACGGCGCCAGGTATTCGATCCCGGCCGGCATCGCCTGCCTGGCGATCGGCGCCGCGCTGTTCGGGCTGGGCAGCGTGGGCGCGGCCCAGGCCGGGCGCCTGCTGCAAGGCGCCGGCTCGGCTTTCGCGTTTGTCGGCGCGGTGTACCTGGCCGCGCACGGCTTCCCCGCGCGCCTGCTGGCCACGGCCGTGGGCGCCACGCAAATGTTCGGCATGCTGGGCGGCGCCGGCGGCCAATTCATCGTCTCGCCGCTGATCCACGGCACCATCAGCTGGCAGCATTTCTGGCTGGCCGCCGGCGCCATCACGTTGGTGCTGGCCGTGATCACCTTCCTGGCCACACCGCGCGAAGCGGACCGCACCCGCGCCACGCGCGGCACGGTCGGGCAAATGTTCGCACCGTACAAAATCGTCCTGTCGAACCCGCAGTCTTACCTGTGCGGCCTGTGCGCCGGCCTGCTGTTCCTGCCAACCACCATCGGCGACATGATCTGGGGCGTCTCGATGCTGCAGAACGGCTTCGGCGCCGGCCATGCCGACGCCGTCAACCGCGCCGCCATGGTGCCGCTGGGCTGGGTATTCGGGGCGCCGCTGCTGGGCTATGTGGCCGACCGCATGGGACGGCGCAAACCGGTGCTGATCGTCAGCGCCATCGCCATGCTGATCCTGGCCGCTGCCATTTTGTACCTGCCAGCCGGCACGATGCCAGTCTACCTGGGCGGCTTCCTGTTCGGCGTCGTCTCGGGTGCCGCGATGATCCCGTATTCCATCATCAAGGAAGTCAATCCGGACACCGTCAAAGGCAGCGCCACCGGCGCCATGAATTTCCTGGTCTTCACCCTGAGCGCGGTCGCCGCGCCAGTGGCGGGCTGGGTACTGCAGCAGCGCGCCGGCGGTGCCGCGCTGAACCTGCTGGACTTCCAGCAGTGGGGCGGCTGGGGACTGGGCGGCATTGCGGTCGCCATCGTGCTCGCGGTGTTTTTGAAGGAAACCGGCGCGGCGGTGCAAGCGCCGGTCCTCAAGGTCGTGCCGGCCTGAACCTCATTGAAAGCCACCACCATGACCACCCTGTTCCACGACCTCACCCCGCGCCTGGACCCCTTGCGTCACAAGGGCACCGGCCCGCTGCGCACCCAGCGCCCCGCCTACATCCAGCTGCGCGCGCCCTGCAACCAGGCTTGCCCGGCCGGGGAAGACATCCAGGGCTGGCTGGCCCTGGCCCAGGCCGGCGAATTCGAAAACGCCTGGCGCAAGCTGGTTGAAGCGAACCCCATGCCGGCCGTGCACGGGCGCGTCTGCTATCACCCCTGTGAAACCAGCTGCAACCGCAATGAACTCGACAGCGCCGTCAGCATCCACGCCGTCGAGCGCATGCTGGGCGACATGGCGGTCGCCCAGGGCTGGACCATCGCGGTGGCGCGCGACACTGGCAAGCGCGTGCTGGTTATCGGATCCGGGCCGGCCGGACTGGCCGCCGCCTGGCATCTGCGCCGGCTCGGGCACGCGGTCGAAATCCAGGAAGCGGCCAGCGCGCCGGGCGGCATGATGCACTTCGGGATCCCCGCCTACCGCCTGCCGCGCGCCGTGCTGCAACAGGAAATCGACCGCATCGTCGCACTTGGCGTGACGCTGACCCTGAACTGTCCGGTCACCGACCTGGCGGCGGCGCGCGCCGCCGGCAAGTTCGACGCCGTGTTCCTGGCCATCGGCACGCAAATTGGCAGGCGCATCGAGATTCCCGGGCGCGACGCCGGGCACATGCTCACGGCGGTGGGCATGCTGCATGATGCCGCTGCCGGCACACCCGTCAAACTGGGCCGCCGCGTGGCGGTCTACGGCGCCGGCAACACGGCCATGGATGCCGCCCGCACCGCGCGCCGGCTCGGCGCCGAGGAAGCGGTGATCGTCTTCATCAGCGACCGCGCCCACATGGAAGCCCATGCGTTCGAGGCCCAGGAAGCGCAGGACGAAGGGGTCACCGTCAAATGGCTCAGCAGCATCCACGCAGTCGATGCCGGCCAGCTCGAACTGGAAATCATGGCGCTCGACGCCGCCGGCAAGCCACAGCCCACCGGCCAGTTCGAAACCCTGCAAGCAGATTCCGTGGTGCTGGCACTGGGCCAGCAAGCCGACACCCACTTTCTGCGCACGCTGGCCGGGATCGTCATCCAGCCCGACGGCAGCGTGGCAGTGGACGCCAGGCTGATGACGGGCGCCGCGGGCGTGTTCGCCGGCGGCGACCTGGTGCCGGGCGCACGCACGGTCACCTCGGCCACCGGCCACGGTCGCCAGGCAGCCGCCATGATCGACGCATGGCTGGGCGCCAGCGCGCAGCCGGTGGCGCCGGCACCGGCCGTGGTCACCTTCGCCATGCTGAACCTGCCGATCTACGCCGACGCTGCGCGCGCCGCGCAAACCGAACTGGCCGCCAGCGTGCGCGTGGCCGGTTTCGATGAAGTCACGGCCGGGCTGGACGCCGCCAGCGCGCGCCGCGAAGCACAGCGCTGCCTGTCGTGCGGGAATTGCTTCGAGTGCGACAACTGCTACGCCGCCTGTCCCGAAGACGCCATTCAAAAACTGGGGCCTGGGATGGGCTACCGCGTGCTGCTCAATGCCTGCACCGGCTGCACCGTCTGCGTCGACCAATGTCCCTGCCATGCCATGGAAATGGTGGCAGAGCCAGTCAATCTTACCGAGGTTACAGCATGAGCCAGCGCATCACCATCGATGGCAACGGCGCCGTCGCCCACATCGCCTACCGCGTCAATGAAGTCTGCGCGATCTACCCGATCACGCCCTCGTCGACGATGGCCGAACTGGCCGACGAATGGTCGGCCGGCGGCGTCGCCAATATCTGGGGCAACATCCCCGTGGTCCAGGAAATGCAGAGCGAAGGCGGCGCCGCCGGCGCGGTGCACGGCGCACTGCAGGCCGGCGCCCTGACCACCACGTTTACCTCGTCGCAGGGTCTGCTGCTGATGCTGCCGAATATGTTCAAAATTGCCGGTGAATTGACCTCGACCGTGTTCCACGTGGCCGCGCGCGCCGTGGCCACGCAGGCGCTGTCGATCTTCGGCGACCACACCGACGTGATGGCGGTGCGCGGCACCGGCTTTGCCATGTTGTCATCGAGCTCAGTGCAGGAAGCCCACGACAGCGCCCTGATCGCGCAAGCCGCCACCCTCGAGAGCCGCGTGCCCTTCCTGCACTTTTTTGATGGCTTTCGCACCTCGCACGAATTGAACACCATCGATTTCGTGCCGGACGAGGCGATTCGCGCGATGATCGACGACAAGCTGGTACGCGCCCACCGCGCCCGCGCGCTCAGTCCCGAGGCGCCGTTCATCCGCGGCACCGCGCACAATCCGGACACCTTTTTCCAGGCGCGCGAGAGCGTCACGCCGTATTACCAGAAGCTGCCGGAAATCGTGCAGCAGGCCATGGACCGCTTCGCCAAACTGACCGGGCGCCAGTATCACCTGTTCGACTACAGCGGCGCGCCGGATGCGCAGCGCGTCCTGGTGCTGATGGGCTCGGGCGCCGAAACTGCAGCCGCCGTGGCCAGGGTGCTGGCCGCGCGCGGTGAATCGGTCGGCGTGCTGCAGGTACGCCTGTTCCGCCCATTTTCCGCGGCCCACCTGCTGGCCGCCCTGCCCGCCTCCTGCACCCGCGTCACCGTGCTGGAACAGGCCAAGGAGCCGGGTGCGGCGGGCGAACCCTTGTACCTCGATGTGGTCAGCACGCTGGCCCATGCGGTCGGGCGCGGCGAACGCGCAGCAATGCCGCTGGTAACCGGCGGGCGCTATGGCCTGGGCTCGAAAAACTTCAGCCCAGGGATGGCAAAAGCGGTGTTCGATGAACTGGCGGCAGAGCGGCCGAAGAACAGCTACACGATCGGCATCGACGACGATGTCTCGCACAGCAGCCTGGCCTGGGACCCCGATTTCAGCCTCGCCAGCGGCGACCAGGTCGAAGCCGTGTTTTACGGCCTGGGCGCCGACGGCACCGTGGGCGCCAACAAGAACAGCGCCAAGATCCTCGGCGAAGACGCGGGCCGCTTCGCCCAGGCATACTTTGTCTACGATTCGCACAAATCCGGCGCGCAGACGGTGTCGCACCTGCGCTTCGGCACCCTGCCGATCCATGCGCCCTACCTGATCGAGCGCGCCAGCTTCGTCGCCTGCCACCAGTTCCACTTCCTGCTGCGGCAAGACCTGCTGGCCATTGCCGCGCCGGGTGCGATTTTCCTGCTCAATACCGTGTATGGCCCGGACGATGTGTGGGCGCACCTGCCGCTGCCGGTGCAGCAGCAAATCATCGACAAGCATTTGCAGTTGCACGTCATCGACGCGTCGCTGGCCGCGCGTGAGGCCGGCTTGCCGGGCCTGACCAACACGATTTTGCAGACCTGCTTTTTTGCGCTGTGCGGCGTGCTGCCGCGTGAAGAAGCCATCACCCGCATCAAGGAATCGATCCAACACAGCTACGCGCGCAAGGGCGACGCCGTGGTGCAGGCCAATTTTGCCGCCGTCGACGGGGCGCTGGCGCGCCTGCACCCCGTCACGCTGCCGGATACCGTCAGCGGCAACGTCCAGATCCCGCCCATCGTGCCGGCCAGCGCGCCCGTCTTCGTGCGCAAGTTCATTGCGATCGCCATGCAGGGCCGCGGCGACCAGCTGCCGGTCAGCGCCATGCCCGCCGACGGCACCTACCCGAGCGCCACGGCCAGGTTCGAGA
Organism: Massilia sp. S19_KUP03_FR1; assembly: GCF_036688685.1. Classification (NCBI taxonomy): domain Bacteria; kingdom Pseudomonadati; phylum Pseudomonadota; class Betaproteobacteria; order Burkholderiales; family Oxalobacteraceae; genus Massilia; species Massilia sp. S19_KUP03_FR1. The sequence goes on from NZ_JAQQPS010000012.1 coordinate 108,609, forward strand.
AACGCAATATCTCGGACTTCATCCCGGTGTGGGAGCAAGACCTGTGCATCCAGTGCGGCGAATGCAGCGTGGTGTGTCCGCACAGCGTGATCCGCGCGCGCTACTACCATGAAGATTTGCTGGCCGGCGCGCCCGCCGCGTTCCGCTCGGCGCCGGTGAATGCGCGCGGTTATCCGGAAACCCGCTTCACGCTGCAGATCTACGCCGAAGACTGCACCGGCTGCGGCCTGTGCATCGAAGTCTGCCCGGCCCACAGCCCCGTGGTGCCGGACCTGAAAGCGCTCAATCTGCGCGACAAGGCGCCGCTGCTGGCAGGCGAACGGCTGGCCATCGGCTTCTTCGAGGGCCTGCCAGTCAACGACCGCGCGCGCGTCAACTTTTCCAAGGTCAGCGGCGTGCAGTTCCTCGAGCCGACCTTTGAATTCTCCGGCGCCTGCGCCGGTTGCGGCGAAACGCCCTACATCAAGCTGCTGTCGCAGTTGTTCGGCGACCGCGCCATGATCGCCAACGCCACCGGCTGCTCGTCAATCTACGGCGGCAACCTGCCGGTCACGCCATGGTCGACCAACAGCGAGGGGCGCGGTCCGGCCTGGTCGAATTCGCTGTTTGAAGACAATGCCGAATTCGGCCTGGGCTTTCGCCTGGCCGCCGACAAGCACCTGGCGCTGGCGCGCGCGCTGCTGCTCGCGCTGTCAAGCGCGGTCGGCCCCCAGCTGGCGCAGGCCATCCTGGATGCTGACCAGACCGACGAATCGGCGATCCGCGCCCAGAGAACGCGCGTGGCGCTACTCAAAACCGCGCTGCTGGCAATCGACAGCGAAGCGGCGCGCGACCTGCTGTCGGTGATCGACCATCTGGTCCGGCGCAGCATCTGGCTGGTCGGCGGCGACGGCTGGGCCTATGACATCGACTCCGGCGGGCTCGATCACGTGCTGGCCAGCGGGCGCGACGTGAATGTGCTGGTGCTCGACACCGAGGTGTATTCAAACACCGGCGGTCAGGCCTCGAAGGCGACCCCGCTCGGCGCCGTGGCCAAATTCGCCAGCGCCGGCAAGCGCACGGCGCGCAAGGACCTAGCGCTGCAGGCCATGGCATACGGGAATGTGTACGTGGCGCAGGTGGCGATGGGCGCGAATGCGCAGCAGACGCTGCAGGCATTTCGCGAAGCCGAAGCGTATCCGGGCCCGTCGATCATCCTCGCCTACAGCCACTGCATCGCGCACGGCATCGACATGCGCCAGGGCATGCACCAGCAAGACCTGGCCGTGGCCTGCGGTTACTGGCCGCTGCTGCGCTTCAGTCCCACGATGGCCGACGCCGGGCGCAACCCGTTCCGGCTCGATTCGCCGCGCCCGTCGGTGCCGTTCAGCCGCTATGCCGACAATGAAATCCGCTACACCTCGCTGGCGCGCAGCCAGCCCGCTGTCTCTGCCGAACTGATGGCCGCGGCCCAGCTGTCCGTAACAAATAAATACCGCCAGTACGAAGACCTGGCCAGCGACACCGCGCGCTACACCCAACAAGGAGTTTGAAATGGATTTGAGAACCAACTACATGGGCCTGCAGTTGCCTTCGCCTCTGGTGGCGTCGGCGTCGCCCCTGACCGCCGACCTGGCGTCGCTGTTGCTGCTGCAGGATGCCGGCGCCGGTGCAGTGGTGCTGCCCTCGCTGTTCGCCGAGCAGATCGAGGACGAAACGCGCCGCCACATCGCCCTGTCGATGGCCGGCGCCGACAGCTCGCCGGAAGCGCGCAGCTATCTGTCAGCGCCGGATGCGGACGAAACGCAGGCGCATCGTTACCTCGACCTGGTCCGGCGCGCCAGCACCGAACTGACGATTCCCGTCATCGCCAGCCTGAATGGCGCCACGGAAGAGAACTGGACTGACTATGCGCGCCAGCTCGAGGATGCCGGCGCCAGCGCGCTGGAGCTGAACATTTATTTCATCGCCGCCGACCTGACGCTGGACGGGCGCGCCATCGAAGCGCGCTACCTGCACATCGTGCAGGCGGTGCGCCGGCGCGTGCGGATTCCAATCGCCGTCAAGCTCAGCCCCTACTTCAGCGCGCCCGGCAATTTCGCGCTCCAACTGGCGCAGGCCGGCGCCGATTCTCTGGTGCTGTTCAACCGTTTCTACCAGCCGGACATCGATACGGTGCGCCTGAAGCTGCGCAACAACCTGGAACTGTCACGTTCGTCCGAGATGCGCCTGGCGCTGCTGTGGACCGGCATCCTGCACGGGCGCATCAATGCCTCGCTGGCAGCGAGCACCGGCGTGGACACGCCCGACAACGTGGTCCAGTACCTGCTGGCCGGCGCCGACGTCGTGATGACCACCTCGTCCCTGCTGCGCCACGGCGCCGCGCACATGCGCACCCTGGTCGACGGCCTGGCCGCCTGGCTGGGCAACCGTGGCATGACCGACCTGTGCGCCATGCGCGGCATGCTCAGCCAGCGCAACATCGCCGATCCGGAAGAATACCAGCGCGCCAACTACCGCAAGATCCTGGCCGGTTACGGGGCCGCGCCGGCCTACCAGGAAGGGAGCATCCAATGACCATGCTGGTCAACCATCCGTTTTCGGAGATCAAGGCCGGCGACAGCGCCACGCTCACCCGCACGCTGACGCGCCACGACATCGAGATGTTCGCCATCATGTCCGGTGAAGTCCATCCCGCCGACGTCGATGCGGCATGGGCCGCGAGCGACCGCTTCCTGCAAATTGTGGCGCATGGCATGTGGGGCGGCACACTCATTTCCACCGTGCTGGGCACCCAACTGCCCGGCCCCGGCACCGTGCTGCTGCACCAGGCGCTTGACTTCCTGGTGCCGGTGGCGGTCGGCGACCGGGTCGCCGTGTCGGTCAAGGTCGAGGCCATGGACCCGGTGCACGAGAGCGTGCGCCTGACCTGCGCCGTGCTCAACCAGCGCGGCGAAACCGTCATTGCCGGCACCGCAGTGGTGATCGCGCCGCACGAAAAGCAGACCCGCGCCCGCGTGATGCTGCCGGCGCACGAGCCACGCGAAGGCGGCAGCGGCTACCGCAAACTGATTGCCATGACAGCCGGCATGGCGCCTTTGAGGACAGCCGTGGTGCACCCGGTCGATACCACCTCGCTCGGCGCGGCGCTCGAAGCGGCCAGGCTGGCACTGATCGTGCCGGTGCTGGTCGGGCCGGTGCAAAAGATCCATGCGGCAGCGGCGGCCGGTGGTTTCGACCTGACCGGCATCGAGATCGTCGACGTCGAACACAGCGCAGCAGCGGCCGAAGCAGCCGCCATGATGGCCGGCGCCGGCCAGGTCGAAGCGCTGATGAAAGGCGCGCTGCATACCGATGAACTGATGCACGCGGTGCTGGCCGCCCCGGCCCGCCTGCGCACCGGGCGCCGCATGAGCCACGTGTTCGCCATCGATGCGCCAGCCTACCCGCGCGCGCTGTTCATCACCGACGCAGCGCTGAACCTGACGCCCGATCTGACCACCAAGCGCGACATCGTGCAGAACGCCATCGACCTGGTGCGCGCGCTGGGCATCGTGCGCCCGCGCGTGGCGGTGTTGTGCGCCGTCGAGACGGTCAACCCGGCCATGCCGTCGACGCTCGACGCGGCTGCGCTGTGCAAGATGGCCGAACGCGGCCAGATCACCGGTGCGCTGGTCGATGGCCCGCTGGCCTTTGACAATGCCGTCTCGGCGCAGGCGGCCCTGATCAAGGGCATCATCTCGCCGGTGGCCGGCCACGCCGACATTTTGCTGGTGCCGGACGTGGAAGCCGGCAACATGCTGGCCAAGCAGCTCGAATACCTGGGCGGCGCGCAAATGGCCGGCATCGTGCTGGGCGCGCGCGTGCCGATCATCCTCACCAGCCGGGCCGACCCGACGCTGGCGCGCCTGGGTTCCTGCGCCATCGCTCTGCTGCTGGCGCGCCACGTACCAGGCTTGCCATCATGAGGGCGGCGATACTGGTACTCAATGCCGGCTCGTCCAGCCTGAAGTTTTCGCTGTATGCCGCGCGGCCCGAGTTGCTGTTGTGTTGCGGCCAGATCGCGGCAGTGGCAGGCGCCGTGACGCTGCATGCCAGCGATGTTGCCGGCACCGCCAAAGTTGAGCGCACGCTGGACCCCGCCAGCGACCCGGCCGGCTGGCCCACCGTGCTGCTGGACTGGATCGCCAGCGCTTACCCGCAGGTCACCTTGGCGGCGGCCGCGCACCGGGTGGTGCACGGCGGCCCGCGCTACACCGCGCCGGTACTGATCGACGCCGAGGTGCTCAAGGAACTGCGGCGCCTGACGCCGCTCGCGCCGCTGCACCAGCCGCACGCACTGGACGCGATCGCGACCCTGATGGCGGGCCACCCCGCCCTGCCCCAGATTGCCTGCTTCGACACCGCTTTCCACCACACCCTGCCACTGGTGGAAAGCAGCTTTTCCCTGCCGCGCGCGCTGACCCAAGAGGGCCTGCGCCGCTACGGCTTCCACGGCCTGTCGTACGAATACATCGCCGGCCGCCTGCCCGAAGAACTGGGCGCGCGCACTGCCGCTGGCCGCGTCGTGGTCGCCCACCTGGGCGCTGGCGCCAGCATGTGCGCGCTGCTGGACGGGCGCAGCATCGCCACCACCATGAGCCTGACGCCGCTCGACGGCCTGCCGATGGCCACGCGCTGCGGCGCCATCGATCCCGGCGCCGTGCTCTATCTACTGCAGGAAAAAGGCCTCAGCGCCGAACGCTTGGCCGACCTGCTGTACCACGACAGCGGCCTCTTCGGCGTGTCCGGCATCAGCGGCGACATGCAGGTGCTGCTGGCCAGCGACGCGCCCGCCGCGCTTGAAGCGGTGGACCTGTTCGTCTACCGCATCGGGCGCGAACTCGGCTCGCTGGCCGCGGCACTCGGCGGCCTCGATGCGCTGGTGTTCACCGGCGGCATTGGCGAACACGCCGCGCAGATCCGCCAACGCGTCTGCGAAGGCGCGCGCTGGCTCGGCATCGAGGTCGACACGGTCGCCAACGCGGCCCACGGCCCGCGCGTAACCCGTCCTGACAGCCGCGTGTCGGCATGGGTCATTCCCACCGACGAAGACGACATCATCATGCGCCACACCCACACACTGCTGCAACTTCACCCACCAAGGAAAACATCATGAGCAAAATAATCGGTATCGATCTGGGCACCACCAACTCCTGCGTCGCCGTTATGGAAAACGGCCAGCCCAAGGTCATCGACAATGCCGAAGGCACGCGCACCACGCCGTCCATCATCGCCTACCAGCAGGACGGCGAAATCCTGGTTGGCGCGGCGGCCAAGCGCCAGGCCGTGACCAACCCGAAGAACACGCTGTACGCCGTCAAGCGCCTGATCGGCCGCAAGTTCGACGAGAAGGAAGTGCAGAAGGACATCGGCCTGATGCCGTTCTCCATCGTCAAGGCCGACAACGGCGACGCCTGGATCAGCGTGCGCGACAAAAAAATGGCGCCGCCGCAAATCTCGGCCGAAGTGCTGCGCAAGATGAAAAAGACCGCCGAAGACTACCTCGGCGAGCCGGTCACGGAAGCGGTCATCACGGTGCCGGCTTATTTCAATGACGCCCAGCGCCAGGCCACCAAGGACGCCGGCCGCATCGCGGGTCTCGACGTGAAACGCATCATCAACGAGCCAACCGCCGCGGCGCTGGCCTTCGGCATGGACAAGAACCAGCAAGGCGACCGCAAGATCGCCGTGTATGACCTGGGCGGCGGCACCTTCGACGTGTCGATCATCGAAATCGCCGCGCTCGACGGCGAAAAGCAGTTCGAAGTGCTGGCCACCAACGGCGACACCTTCCTCGGCGGCGAAGACTTCGACCAGCGCATCATCGACCACATCATCGACACCTTCAAGACCCAGCACGGCATCGACCTTAAAAAAGACCCGATTGCGCTGCAGCGCATCAAGGCCTCCGCTGAACGGGCCAAGATCGAACTGTCGTCGACCCAGCAGACCGACATCAACGAGCCATACATCGCCATGGCCAATGGCGCGCCTGTGCACCTGTCGATGACGCTCACGCGCGCCAAACTCGAGGCGCTGGTGGAAGACCTGATCGAGGCGACCATCGCACCGTGCCGCACGGCGATCAAGGACGCCGGCGTGACGGTCGACCAGATCGACGACATCATCCTGGTCGGCGGCATGACGCGCATGCCGAAGGTGCAGCAAAAGGTCAAGGAATTCTTCGGCAAGGAGCCGCGCAAGGACGTCAACCCGGACGAAGCGGTGGCCGTGGGCGCCGCGATTCAGGGCTCGGTGCTGTCGGGCGACCGCAAGGACCTGCTGCTGCTGGATGTGACGCCGCTTTCGCTCGGCATTGAAACCATGGGCGGCGTGATGACCAAGATGATCGCCAAGAACACCACCATCCCGACCAAGTTCAGCCAGGTGTTTTCGACTGCCGATGACAACCAGGCAGCCGTCACCATCAAGATCTTCCAGGGCGAGCGCGAGATCGCCGCGGGCAACAAGGCGCTTGGTGAATTCAACCTCGAAGGCATTGCGCCGGCCTCGCGCGGCACGCCGCAGATCGACGTCACCTTCGATATCGACGCCAACGGCATCCTGCACGTGGGCGCAAAAGACAAAGCCACCGGCAAGGAAAACAAGATCACCATCAAAGCCAATTCCGGCCTGACGGAGCAGGAAATCCGCAACATGGTGCTGGACGCCGAACAGAATGCCGAAGCCGACCACGCCACCCGCCTGCTGGCCGAAGCGCGCAACAAGAGCGAAGCGGCGATCCACACGGTGCGCAAAACCATCACCACGCTCGGTGCCAGTGCCGACGCCGACGCAGTGCGCAAGGTCGAGTTGCTGATCATCGAAGTGGAAGCGGCGCTCGATGCGGCCAATCTGACCCTGGTCGAAAGCCGCACCGAGGCCCTGCAGGAAGCGGCGGCCGGCTTGCAGAAACCTGCCGCCAGCGCGCAGCAACAGCAGCCAGAGGCGGCCCACGCCGAGGAAGCGGTCGACGCCGATTTCAAGGATGTGAGCCAATAAACCACGAGGGATGCGCCGGGAAGGCGCAGAATGGAACGCCCAAGGTTCCATTCCCCTCAAGCTTATGTCCACACTACCCATTCAGTATCTGTCGACACTGACCGCCAAACCACGCACCCGGCGCGCCGACCTGCACATTGGCGTCATCCTGACCTTCGTGGCAGGTGCCCTCAACGCCGGGGGTTTTCTCGCGATTGGCCAGTACACCTCGCATATCACCGGCATGGTCTCCGCTCTCGCCGACCAGCTGGTGCTGCGCCATTTCGAACTGGCCGGCATTGCGGCAGTGTCATGGATCGCCTTTGTCAGCGGCGCCGCCAGCACGGCCCTGATGGTCAATTACCTGCGCCGCAGCGGCGTGCGCAACCTGTACGCCATTCCCCTGCTGGTCGAGGCCGTGCTGATCCTGCTGTTCGGGACCTTCGGCGGCACACTCAAACAGCATGAACTGGCCGACGTCTCGCTGGCCGTCATCACCCTGTGTTTTACCATGGGTCTGCAGAACGCCCTGATCACCAAGATCTCCAGGGCGGAAATCCGCACCACCCACCTGACCGGGCTGACCACCGACCTGGGCATCGAAATTGGCAAGCTGCTGTACTGGAACCGCACCCATCCGGATGACGCAGAAGACGCGGTGCACGCCGACCGCGTCAGGCTGCGTATCCACGCCACGCTGATTGCATCGTTCCTCGGCGGCGGCATCGCCGGTGCGCTGTGTTTTAACTATGCCGGCTTCATGTCGACGGTGCCGTTGGCGCTGGCGCTGGCCGCGATTGCCATCGCGCCCGCACTGGAACGCTAAGCGGCCAGCCACACAGAGTGCGAATGGGGTTTCCAGCAGGATGGGTGTCTTACAACCCATCAGGAAACCACCATGATCACCCGCCCCTCCCGCATCGCTGTCTCAGCCTGCCTGCTCGGCGCCCTGTTCGCTTCCAGCCAGGCCAGCGCGCAGCAGCCTGGTACCGCTGCCGTCGTCAGCATGACCCTGCCGGCCTCGGCTGAGCCGGTACAAGGCTGGAGCATGCGCCACGGCCTGATGGGCCGCCCGGTGTACGCCTCGCCCGATGGCAAACAGATCGGCACGGTGGTCGACGTCATCGTCACCTCGGCCGCCGCGCCATACGTGCTGATCATCGGCGTCGGCGGGTTCCTTGAAGTGGGCGGGCACGCGGTGGCGATTCCACGCGACGACCTGGTCGAACAGGGTGGCCTGCTGGTAATGCCCGGCGCCAGCCGCGCGTCGCTCAAGGCCATGCCGCGCTTTACGTACTCGCAAGCGACCATCCAGCGCGCCCAATTCATTCGCGCGACGTCGATGCAGCTGGCCCGCGCCAACGCACAACTGGCACGGCTGCAAAGGAAAGCCACCGCGGCAAGCGGCGCCGCCAGGGTGCAGCTCGAGCAGGACAATGCCGCCTTCCAGGCCGATATCACTGCCGCCGAAGACAAGCTGGCGGATCTCGAAAAAGCCGAAGCGGCGCGCTGGGCGCTGCTGCGCGAAGACGTGGAGAAAGCCATTGCACGGGTGCGCGCCGGCATGGGACACCCGAAAGCTGTGCCTGCAGCGGCGCGCCCTTGAGCCTGCGCGCGCAGGCAGCGCTGCTACTCGCGCTGGGCACGGCGTCCGGCTGGACCGGCGCGCTGGCCGCAGCGGTCGACTTGACAGCACCGCAGTGGACGGCGCAGTTCGCGCGCGAGGTCGACCATCGTCTGGTGGTACCGGCAGACGCGCAGGCGCGCTACGCGGCCTTGCTGAACCAGGCGCTGGCCGAGGCCGGCATCGCGGCGCCGGCCCAGGTGGTGTTGCTGGTCGACCGCAGTGCGCAGGTGCAGGCGGCCTTCCTCATGCTGCATACGGATGCCGATGCCTGGCTGCTGATCGGCGCGACGGCGGTGTCGACCGGTAAGGTCGGCACCTACAACCATTTCCTCACGCCGCTGGGCGTGTTTCCGCACACGCTGGACAACCCGGATTTCCGCGCCGAGGGCACCCTCAATGAAAACCACATCCGCGGCTACGGCCGGCGCGGCATGCGCGTGTTCGACTTCGGCTGGCAGCAGGCGCAGCGTGGCTGGGGCACCGGCGCCGTCAGCCAGATGCGCCTGCAAATGCACGCCACCGATCCGAATGTGCTGGAACAGCGCCTGGGCAAGGTGGCGTCGGAAGGCTGCATCCGCATCCCGGCAACCTTGAATAGCTTCCTCGATACGCACGGCATGCTCGATGCGGCCTACGAACAGGCCATCGCCGCCGGCGACAAGGTATGGGTGCTCAATCCAGAGCGCCAGACCATTGCGCAGCCGGGCCGCTACATGGTGATTGTCGATTCGCTGGCCGAGGTCAGGCCGGCATGGTCGCCCGCGCCGGGCACGGTTGCGGCTGGCCCTGGCGCCAGGCCGAGGTCTTCGGCAAAGGTGGGGCCGGGATAGTCGAACGGCACCGGGCCATCCTTCGCGCCGTTTATGAACTGCACCACGTAGGGCAGGCGCGAGGCGCGGATTTGCGCCGGCGTGCCGTGCGCGATGATGCTGCCACCGGACAGGAAATAGATGCTGTCGGCCATCGCCAGCGATTCCGCGACATCGTGCGAGACCACGATCGAGGTCAGGCCGAGGGCATCATTGAGTTTGCGGATCAGGTTGGCGATGACGCCCTTGGCGATCGGATCGAGGCCGGCAAACGGTTCGTCGTACATGACCAGTGGCGGGTCGAGCGCGATGGTGCGGGCCAGCGCCACGCGGCGCGCCATGCCACCGGACAGCTGGGCCGGTTTCAGCTGGGCGGCATTGCGCAGGCCGACCACCTGCAATTTCAACAACACCAGGTCGCGGATCATGCTCTCGGGCAGATCCGTGTTTTCGCGCAAGGGAAAGGCGACGTTGTCGAACGCCGTCAGGTCGGTGAACAGCGCGCCCTGCTGGAACAGCATGCCCATTTTGCGGCGCAGCGCGTACAGACCGGCCGTGTTGTTGGTGTCAAGCAAGACCTTATCGATCCGGATCTGGCCCGCTTGCGCCCGTAGCATGCCGCCGATCAGGCGCAAGATGGTGGTCTTGCCAGAGCCGGAGCCGCCCATGATGACGGTCAATTTCCCCCTTGGAAAGGTCATGTTCAGGTCAGTCAGGATGGCCCGCTGGCCAAACGCGAAATGCACGCCCGTGATCTCGACCATGTTGTCGGCGGGCGCCGGCGCTGGCTTGGGGCTGGCAGCAATGCCGGCGGCAGCGCGGGGGATGTGGGTGCAGTCAGGCGCCATGGCGGGTCCAGTCGGTCGAGCCACGCCTGCGACAGGCAGGATTGCCATTGGCGGGTTCTGTGGCCCAGTGTGCCGACCCGCGCCCTCACACTCGGTGTGGCTGCGCGCTTAGTGTTACGAAAGTGACGCCAACCCGCGCCGCCGTGTTGCTGCAGCGCCGCACCCACCGCAGCTGACCCGGGCGCGCGGCAGTATTTTAAAACCCGCGGGGCGCGTCGATCAAGCGGCCATGCTAGTATTTCGTTTAAGAAATATACGCGAAATAGCGCATCCCGCCGTTTTCGCCATCCCGGCGATCCTGGAGTCCATCTTGCGTTTCACAACCCAGCTGTGGCACGAAAAGCTCAGAAATCACCTGCCAGGCATCCTGGTCAATGCTGCCGCCATTGCGGCCTTCGCCGTGATTGTGCGCCATTCGACTGTCCAGTGGGTGGCTGGCTGGACCATGACAGGGCTGCTCTGGTGCGTGCTGCGCGTGCTGGTGCACCGCGCCTGCCAGCGCTGGGCAACACGCCATCCGGATGGCGCCGCGCCGGGGGCGCAGCAAGTCCTGCTGGCAGGCGGCCTGCTCGGCTCGGCCGCCTTGTGGGCCCTGGCCGCCTGCCTCGGGCTGCCCGCCTTCAGCGTGAGCGAGCAATTTACGGTACTGGTCGTCCTCGCGGCCCTCGCGGGCGGCGCCACCGGCACCCTTGCCAGCATGCCCATCATCGGCAAAATCTACATCGGCATCCTGCTGGCGCCCAGTTGCGCCCAGTTGCTGCTGCTGCCGGACGAAAAAATGAACGTGCTCGGCCTGATCGGCCTGGTCTTTGCCGTCGTCATGATGAATAGCCAGAACAACAATTTCCGGCTGCTGCGCACGACGCTTGCGCTCACCAGCGACAAGGAAGAATTGATCCGCCAGTTGTCGGAAAAGAACCAGCAGATCTTGCAGGTCAATGACGGCCTCGAACAGACCGTTGCCGCCCGTACCGCACAACTCGAGTTTCTGGCCAATCACGACCCGCTGACCGGCCTGCTCAACCGGCGCGGTTTCATGTCCTACCCGTTTGCCCACCGCCATACCGGGCGGCACAAGACCATCATCTTCATCGACCTCGACCACTTCAAGGATATCAATGACGGGATGGGCCACGCGTTTGGCGACCTGTTGCTGCGGGCGGTCTCCGACCGCCTGCAGGAGGTGATGGCCGAACTGGCGCTGACCACCAGTGCCGCCGACCCTGCCGTATGCCGCTGGGGCGGCGACGAATTCGTGGTGTGCCTCACGCGGCCGGCCGGCCAGCCGGGCGCCAGCGCCGCCGAGTACCAGCGCATGCACGCACGCCTGTCCAGCCCGTTCCAGCTGGGCGAGCACAAGCTGCCGGTCGGCATGAGCATGGGGATCTTCGAGCGTGCCGGCAATGCCGCCTTCGACCTGCACCAGGCCCTGATGTTTGCCGACATCGCCACAGCGGACGCCAAGAAGCTGGGGCGCGGGCGCCTGTCGTTTTATTCGGAGCGCTCGTACGAACTGCAGCAGCGCCGCCTGCGACTGACCCTGGCGCTGGCGCATGCGCACCAGGACGGCTCCTTGCACTTGCTGTTCCAGCCCATCGTGGCGGCGCACGACGGCGCGGTGGTGGCCTACGAAGCGCTGCTGCGCTGGACCCACCCCGAACTGGGCGCCGTCGGGCCGGACGAATTCATTCCGCTGGCTGAAAACGCAAATACCATCCTGTCGATCGGGCGCTGGGTGCTGGAACAGGCCTGTCAGCTCGCGCAAGGGTGGCCGGCAGGGGCCGACGCGACGGCGCCGCCCAAGGTGGCCGTGAATACCTCGATCCGCCAGCTGATCCAGCCCGATTTTGCCGACCTGGTTGGCGCCACGCTGGCGCACAGCGGACTGGCGCCGGCGCAGCTGATCATCGAGGTCACCGAAACTGTCCTCGACGAGCGCAATATGGCGAGCGCCCTGGACACGCTGACGGCAGTCCATGCACTGGGCGTGGAAATTCACCTCGATGACTTCGGCACCGGCTACTCGTCGCTGTCACGCCTGCGCCAGCTCCCCCTCGACGCCATCAAGATCGACAGAAGCTTCGTGATGCACATGGATGAAAAATCGGTGGCAGTCATTGAAGCGGCGGTGTTGATCGCCGACCGTTACGGCCTGCGCGTCATCGCCGAAGGCGTCGAAACAGCGCAACAACTGGCCATCCTGCGCACCAAGGGCATCGACGAACTGCAAGGCTATTACTTCGGCCGTCCCGCCGCCCTTCCCCTCCAGAGCGCACAAGCGGCCTGACCGCAGGGTGTACGGCACTGCCGTTGATTGCATAAAGAACACCAATCTGTCGCCAGAGGCGCGTCACGCTGCGCTTTAATGATCAAAAATATATCAAAAATGACTATAAATTGCAATATTTGAGTTACATTGTTGCATTTAGGAATTTTTTTCTCTAAAATTCACAAATACACAAAAATCATCGTAATTGTTAAGTTTAATGCGCTTGATCGTGCTTATCTTTAACATTCAAACCTCTACACCATGCCTGACATTCAACCTTACAGCGCACGCCAATCCACGCGGCACGATGCCGGTTTCGGCGATTTTTTCCGCTACCACGGCTGGCTCTCACCCGGCATCCGCCTGTTTCGCGCCTTGAGTTTCCAAGCCAAGTCGGCCTGGATTTCGCTCGCATTTCTCGCGCCGCTGGTGTTCGCGCTGTTCTATCTGTGGAGTGCTGCGGATGGCCTGATTCGCGTCACTACCTCGGAACGCCAGGGCTTGACCTATTCCGGCCTGGTGGTCGAGGGCATCAAACTGGCGCAATTGCGCCGCCTCGCCGCGACCACCAACCAGGCTGCCCTGCCGGATGCGCAAACCCAGGTGCGCGCCAATGTCGAGGCGCTGAGCGCCATCGAGCAGCAGTTGGGCAAATCGTTCAATCTGGAAGCGGCCTATCGCCGCGCGAGCGAACTGCAGGCGCAATTGCAGCAATCGCCCGTCGGCGCCACGGTCGCGGCCACCTTCGACGCGCACACTGCCTACATCGATGCGCTGCTCGATCTGAACAACGCCGTTGCCGACGGTTCCCAGCTCTCGCTCGATCCCGATCTCGACACGTACCACATGATGAACATCGCGATCTTGCGCGGGCCGCTGCTGGTCGAAATGGTCGCCCGCATCGGCAACAAGGGCATGCTGGCGCTGCTCGGCCACGAACTGGCGCCGCAACAACGCGACAGCCTGATGGAAGACGTGGCCATTCAACAGCAGTTGGTCAAGGAAATCGCGGCGTCATACCAGCAGGGTCTGGCAGCGGACAGCGATGCCGCCGCCAGCCTCGACATCAAGGGCCTGATCGCCGCCATGAAGACGCAGCGCGATACGCTCAAAAGCCAGGTGCTGGGCACGGAACTCGCCACGCAGGCGCCCGCTTACCTGGCCGTGTCGAGCGCTGTGCTCGATGGCCTGCTGGCAGGCCAGGCCAGGGTCGCCGCTGAACTCGACCGCCGCCTGCAGGCCCGCATCGAGCGCCTGAGCGCGACCATCCATTTTCAACTCGCGCTCGCACTGGCCTTCGTGCTGGTGGCGTGTTACTTGCTGCTGGCGTTTTACAAGGTCATGATGGGCGGGCTGCAGGAAGTCGCCGGCCATCTGCAACAGATCACCGAAGGCAACCTGACCACGTCGCCGGCACCATGGGGCAGCGATGAAGCGGCGCAGTTGATGAAAACCATGGGGCGCATGCAGACCAGTTTGCGCGACATGGTCGGCATCGTCATCGACAGCTCGGCCAGCGTGCAGGTGGCCAGCGAGGAAATCGCCGCCGCCTCGAACGACCTGTCGCGCCGCACCGAAGAGACCGCTGCCAGCCTGGAGACAACCGCCTCCAGCATGGAACAGATCGGCAGCACCGTTCAGCACACGGCCGAAGCGGTCAAGAATGCCGCAGCCATCGTCAACGACAACGCCCGCTCCGCCTCCCGCGGTGGCGCCGTCATGGGCCAGGTGGTGTCGACCATGAACGGTATCGAGCAATCGTCGCGCAAGATCGAGGAAATCATCAGCGTGATCGATGGGATTGCCTTCCAGACCAATATCCTGGCCCTGAACGCCGCCGTGGAGGCCGCCCGCGCCGGCGAGCAAGGGCGCGGCTTCGCCGTCGTGGCCAGCGAGGTGCGCATCCTGGCGCAACGCTCGGCCAGTGCCGCCAAGGAAATCAAGGTGCTCATCGGTGACAGCATGCAACAGGTTCAGGCCGGCACCACGGTGGCTGCCGACGCGGCCACCACCATCGCGGTCATCGTCAGCAACGCTGCCCGCATCGACAAGCTGATGGCCGACGTCGCCGCCAGCACAGCCGAGCAGGCGCTCGGCATTGCGCAGGTACAGCTGGCCATGGAATTACTCGATACCTCGACCCAGCAAAATGCGGCGCTGGTCGAGCAAACCGCGGCGGCGTCCGGCACCTTGTCGGACCAGGCGCAGCGGCTCAACGAAGAAATCAGTTTTTTCAAATTGCGCTGATCGAGATCGTTGAAAGACGGCGTCCAGCGCGAGAAAGCAGGCCATGTTAAAGAAAATTTCGCTCGAACAGTTACAAGTTCGCATGTATGTCCACGAACTGTGCGGCCCCTGGATGGATTCGCCGTTCTGGAAGAAATCGTTCATGGTGGACGACCAGGCGACACTCGTCAAAATCGGCAGCACGCACTTCGACGCGGTCTGGATCGACACGGCGAAGGGCAAGGACGTAGCGCTCGCCGCGCTGGCGCCGCCTCCCCCAGCGCCGCAAGTGGCCGCGAAGGATGCGCCAAAACCGGTGCCGGCATCGATGGATGAAGAGATGGGCCGCGCCGCGCGCATCGTCGACAAGTCACGCCAGGCCGTCATGCTCATGTTCAATGAGGCGCGCATGGGCGCGGCCGTCGACGTCGACAATGCCCAGGATCTGGTCGAAGAAATTTCGGCATCGGTGATGCGCAATCCGGGTGCCTTGATCAGCCTGGCGCGCCTGAAGTCGGCCGACGATTACACCTATATGCACTCGGTGGCGGTGTGTGCGCTGATGATCGCGCTGGCCACGCGAATGGGCCTCGATGAGGCGGGCATCCACGAAGCCGGCATGGCGGGCTTGCTGCATGACCTGGGCAAGGCGGTGACCGACCCCGACATCCTCAACAAACCGGGAAAACTGACCGATGCCGAGTTTGCGGTGGTGCGCCAGCATCCCGTGCTTGGCTATGACATCCTGCTGTTGGCAAATGGCGTCAGCCCGATCGTGCTGGACGTGTGCCGCCATCATCATGAAAAAATGGATGGCAGCGGCTACCCCGACCGCCTCGCTGGCGACCAGATCAGCCTGTATGCGCGCATGGGCGCCGTCTGCGATATCTACGATGCGATCACCTCCGACCGTCCCTACAAGAAGGGCTGGTGCCCGGCCGAATCGCTGCGCAAGATGGCGGAGTGGACCAATGGCCATCTGGACCCGGTGGTGTTCCAGGCGTTTGTCAAGGGCATGGGCATTTACCCGGTCGGCACGCTGGTGCGGCTCGAGTCGGGCAAGCTTGGCGTGGTCGTCGAACAGCAGGTCGGCAAATCGCTGCTCAAGCCCAAAGTCAGGGTGTTCTTTTCAAGCAAATCGAAAGCGTATATCGCGGCGGAATTGATCGACCTGGCGCGGCCGGGTATGCAGGACAAGATCGTTGCGCACGAGAATCCGGAGAAATGGGGTTTGAAGGATATCGACCGGTACTGGCTCAATGGGGGCGCGACGGCGCATTGAAGGTGCGTCATGGCGCGCTGCATGGGCCAGCTTTCGGCAGCGGATTTTCCGGGCGCCGAAGACCGAACGTGGCGCATGACTTGTCGCTGTCGCAGCCCGTTCAGAACCGCCAGGTGCCAGTCAGGCTGACGTTGCGCCCCTCCCCCGGCGTGATCCAGCGCGACACGTGCAGGTGGCTCGACACGAAATACTGCTGGTCGAAGACATTGCGCAGCGCCAGTTGAAGTTCGAGCGACTGGCCATTGCCGATTTTTTGCGCCCAGGTCTGGGTCGCATCGACGCGGCCGTAGCCGGGCAGCGTGGTGCCGTTGGCCTCGTCGGCGAAACGCGCGCCTCGCAGGTACAGCCCGGCGCCGGTTTTCCAGGCCTCGTTCCAGCGATATTGGCCCCACAAGGTCATGGCGTGGCGCGCCACATTCGGCACCCGCTTACCGCCATACACGGCGTTTTGCAGATACACGGCGTTGGTGTACGCGTAGGTCGCGGCCACCGTCAGGTGCGTCGTGACGGCCCCGGTCAGCGACGCCTCCAGGCCTTGCGAGCGGGCGGCGCCGTCGACGGTGAAATCAAAATTGTTGGCCGGCGTACTCTGGTCGGCCGAAATCATATTCGTCTGGTTGAGCCGATACACGGCGACATCGCCCATCAGGCCACCGCCCAGCCAGAGCGATTTCCAGCCCAGTTCGGCCTGGCGCGATACGCGCGAAGGCAGCGACCGGTTCGATGACGACGACACCTGGTTCGGCGCCATGCCGGCCGCGACGTTCGCGTACACGCTGTGCTGCACTGACACGCGGTACAGCAGCCCCAGCTTCGGCGACCAGCGCGCTTCATCCACCGGCAGCGTGTTGGCGGCGCCATACAGGAATTGCTGGTCCGTGTAGCGCAATCCCGCCACCAGCGACCAGGCGCCGAGGTCGACCTGGTCCTGGGCCGACGCCGCCACCGACGACAGGTCTTCGGTCGTCAGCGAACGGGCAAGCGCCACCCCTGCCGGGGGCGCCGTCACGCGCCCGTAGACGGGGGCGTAGACATTGATGGCCGGGCTGGTGGCGGCCGGGACGCTTAAGGACGGCTGGTTCAGCGTTTCCTGGTACTTGTCGAGGCCAAAAAACAGGTGGTGGGTCAGGCCGGCGAAGGTCTGCTCGCTGCTCAAGGACGCGGCGATGCTCGAAATTCGGCGCGTGGTACCGGGTTCCCAGGCCGACACCCGGCCGTAGGTCCCGGCAGGCTGACCGGCCAGTGGCGTACCGTTCAACAGATTTTTGATCGAGGTCGAATGCGCTTCGAGGTGGGTGGCGTCAACCGCCAGGCGGGTGGTCTCGGTGAGGGCAACGTCGCCGTGCAGGTCGACGATGCGGTTTTGCGTGGTCGAGTCGCCGAAGGGTTCGCCGAACTGGGTATCGCGTGGGATGGCAACCGGGCGCCCGCCCAGCGCCGGGATGCCGTAGTCGGGCCGATAGGTCTGGTCGATCGCCTCGAAGCCGGCACGCAGATGGTAGCGGCGGCCGTCGCTTTTGGCGATGCCGAGTTTGACGGCGTCGAGGCGGTCGGGAACATGGCGCCATTCGCTGGCCGCAGAACGGGTGGCAATGATACGCGCCGCCAGTTCATCCTCGGCCGACAGCACCCGATTCACGTCGACGGTGTATTCGCGCGCGGCGTGCTGACCGGCCGACACCAGCACGCTGCCGGCGTTTGCCAACGTCGGCCGGCGCGTGACGAGATTGACCGTGCCACCCGGCTCGCTGCGCACGCCCACCGCCGCACCGGGCCCGCGCAACACATCCACGCTGTCGATGAAGGCTGGCACATAGGGATAATTCGACAGGCGCACGCCGTCGCGCAGGATGCGGTTGGAGCCGGTGCCGCTATCGGCGACGGCGCCGCGCAAGATGAAGAACTGCGTGTGCGAACCGTTGAAACCCGAATCGGCCTGGGCGCCGGGAATATTGCGCAGCGCGTCCTGCAGGGTGGTGCCGGCCTGGTCGCGCACGCGTTCGCCGTCGACGCTGTCGACCGAAAACGGCACGTCCATCGCTGCGCCGTTGGTGCCCAGGGCCAGCGTGCCTGCGAGCTGGCCGTCGTGTAAGGCCTGCCCCGCCACGATCACGGTTGGCGTGCGCGCAAGGAGAGCCGTGCCCTGTGCCAGTGCTGGGCTACCTGCGGCCACTGCCCATCCCAGCGCTGCGGCCTTCGCAGCAGATTTACAATTCAAATGATTCATGCGATGACGTTTTCTCTGGTTGGTGGACCTGTCCGGTCCGTTCTTGTATGCGTGATGGTTCAGTGCTGTGGATGCGCGGCCGGGGCGGTCGCATTGAGCGAGCGCACCGGGGCGGTCACGTCGACGCGCTCGCGCTTGCCGCTGGCGTTTTCGAATACCAGCGTGAGCGGCACCGTCTCGCCCGGTTTGACCTGGCGTTTCAGGTCGATCAGCATGATGTGGAAGCCGCCAGGTTGCAGCGCCACGGTTTTGCCGGCCGGGAGCGGCAGCGCAGGCACCTGGCGCATGCGCATCACATCGTTTTCGATGGCCATTTCATGGATTTCCACGATGGCGGCGGCGGGTGACGCCGCGCTCACCAGGCGGGTATCGCCCGGCGAACTGAGTTGCATGAAGGCGCCGGTGGCCTTTTGCTGCGCAACGGTTGCGCGCACCCAGGGGTCGCTCACGCGTACTTGGGCCTGGGCGGTGGATACGACGAATGCGGCCAGAATCAGGGCGCTGCGGGGGATGAATGGCATGGGAGTCTCCTTGAATAAATAAAGTCAGGCGGGATACAAGAGCTTGCGCAGGTCGTCCGCACACTCGCGCGCGCTTTGGGCGTGTTTCACGGCCAGCCGGACATGGCCCAGCGCATCGAACACATAACTGAGCGCGGTGTGGTCCATGGTGTAGGAATCGCCGGTTGGCACCTTTTTGAAATAGATCTTGAACTCTTCGGCGACCCTGGCGGTCTGTTGCAGGTAGCCCCACAAACCGATGAAGCCCGGATCGAACACCGCGGTATACGCCTTGAGGATGGCGGGTGTGTCGCGCTCCGGGTCGACTGTCACGAAGATGACCTGCAGGCGCTTGCCGTCCGGCCCCAGCAGCCGTTTGATTTCCGCCGCCCGCGCCAGGGCGGTCGGGCAGACATCCGGGCACTGCGTGAACCCGAAGAAGATCAGGACCAGCTTGCCGCTGAAATGGGCAGGCGCGACGCTGCTGAAGGTTCGCAGTTGCATGCTGAAATTCTTTCTGATGTGATGGCGGCGCCGCATGGCGGCGCGATCCGGGAACGGCAGCCGGCGTTGACCTGCCATGCCGGCAAGTCAGGGCTCTACGGAAAAATCAGGCGAGGAAAGGCGGCGCGCGCGATTGCGCGGCAGTCCAGATCGCCAACGGATGCGGCGCCTGAAAAAACAGCAAGGGGTGGGTTGCTTGGGTCTCGATCAGCGGGATAATGAAGCCCGCAGACGGTGGCAAGGGGAACGTGCCGGCATGCGTGGCGCACAGCGGGCAATGTTCGACATGGACGAGAGGATGTTTACCTGGATAGGAAACGTCGTCGCTGCTGGCCGTGACTTTCACAAATTTCGAACCGCTGGTGCTGCAAATTTCGGTCGAGGGATCGCCTGGCAGCGTGGACATGGCATGGGAAATCGACGGCGCCAGCGCAGCAAACAGCATCGCAATGCATGCGATCCAGGCGGCGAAGCGGCGCGTGATGTTGGTCAGTCCCATGGCGAAATTATAGCAGCGCGCGCGCCCAGTCGAAGCGCCGCACCAGCAGGCGCGACGGCGCGCGCGCGCAGGCGACGGCAGCCTCGAAACCCGCAGCGACGTCGAATGACGCGAGAAACAGGGACGGCGGCGGGCGCAGCACATTCAGGGTACGGAAGTCGAGATGCAAGCCTTCGCCGCCGACCTTGGCCCAGGCTTCCTTGCGCGTCCACGACTGGTAGAAGCGGCGCTGCTGTTCGGCCTCGGGCAAGGCGCGCAGGGCGGCGCATTCCTCCGGCGCATGGACCTGGTCGAGCAGGCGCTGCCAATCATTCGTGCGCGCGCCGTGTTCGACGTCGACGCCCACTTCGGCGCTGCGCGAAAACGCGCACGCCACCAGCCCACGCGTGTGCGACAGGTTGAAGTAAGGCCCGCCGGTCACGCCAGGCTTGCCATGCACCGCTGTGGCGAACGGCTGGCGCGCCGCCGCGCAGCCGTAGTGGTCTAGCAGCATGCGCAGCATCGCGTGCGCGGCGAGGAAGGCGTCGCGGTCGGCCTCGACCAGAAAGCGCGCATGGCGCGCGCGCTCGCCGGCCGTCAGCCACGCGAGCGCGGCGGCCGGTGGGGCGGCGCCGGGCCACCACCACACATGCAATTCGTCGTCGGGCAGGCAGGGCGTGTTCATCGCTAAGGGGTCTCGCGGGCGTGGTGATGGGCCGCTTCGGTGCGGCGCATACGCGGCCGGCGGCTCGATATAATACTGCTTGGCAAGCCAGGCCGCCAAGCCGAACGCCCCCTCCACTTCCTCGATCAAGCCCCATGACAAGCAGCGCCTGGTTTTCCCTTCCCGCCCCGACCGACGCGCCCCGCGTGCGCCTGATTTGCCTGCCGCACGCCGGCGGCGGCGTGGCCGTGTTCCATCCGTGGAAAAGAGAACTCCCCGCCGAGATCGAACTGGTGCCGGTGCAGTTGCCCGGCCGCGACGCCCGCTATCGCGAGGCTTTGCGCACCGACCTGGCCGGCGTGGCAGAGGAACTGGCCGATGCGGTTGCGGCCGCGCCTGGCGCCGCCCGCCTGGCCATTTTTGGCCACAGCATGGGCGCCCTGCTCGCGCTCGAACTGGCGCGTGCGCTCGGCAAACGCCAATTGCCACCCGACCTGCTGATCGTGTCGGGCCGGGCCGCACCGCGCCTGCAGAGCGGCCCGGGCGAGTATCTGCACACCCTGCCCGACGCCGACCTGGTCGAGCGCCTGCGCCTGCGCTACGGCGGCATGCCGGCCGCGCTGCTGGCCGAGCCGTCGCTGCTGGCCATCTACCTGCCGATCTTGCGCGCCGACCTGCACATGGTTGAAACCTACCGCGCCGTACCCGGCCCGGCGCAATACTGGCCACTGCTGGCCTACGGCGGCGCCGACGACCACGCCGTCACCCACAGCGCGCTGCAACAATGGGAACAGCAAACCAGCGGGCCGTTCAGCATGCAGGTGCTGCCTGGCGACCATTTTTTTTACCAGAACCGGCGCGCCGAATTCCTGCCGCGCCTGGTCGAAGACATCCGCCGCTGGTGCCCTGTTCGCCGCTGAAGCGCGGCTCGGGTTTTTCGCGGAATGCCTGCAGCGCTTCGTCCAGGTCGCCGCTGAGGAAGAAATTGGTGCTCCACTGGGCGACATATTCGAGGCCGTCTTCCTCGTTGTGATCCTGGGCATGCTCGAGCACCTGCTTGACGCCCTGCACCGCCAGCGCGGAATTGGCAGCGATGGTGGCGACCAGGCAGATGTCGCAGGAAGTCGCCAGATCCAGCCCGCCGCCCAGGCACATGCCGTGCAACGCCACGTTGCGCGGCGGCGCCCTGCATGAGCGCCTCGGCAGCGGCGTCGATATGGCGCGCGCGATCTCGGCTGGCGCGGCGCGTGCGTAATGGGTCTTGGTCTCGTCCCGCACCTGCTCGAAGCTGCGGCCATGCGACTAGGTCCGTTCGATGGTGTTGCGGGTGACCGGATCGAACTGGTCGAGCGAGGCCAGATGAAGGTACAGCTTGTAGAGGCGGTTGGCGCGGGCCGCGAACAGCACGCCGCGGCCAACACCTGGATGCGCGCGCCGATCTCGAACATGCGACAAAGCATGAGCAAACGTGGAAAGTGTCATGACAACGCCGTCGCTGAGAGCTTCTTCCAGCTGTTGAAGCGGGAGCGAATTCGGCGCAAGACTGACGGGAAAGGGAAGAAGCAAAACAGGACGTCTTTGATTGCATCGAGATGTTTTACAATCCGAAGCGCCGGCGCAGCGTCAGCAATGACCTGTCGCCGGTCGAGTACGAAAAGCAGTATTTCCAACGGCTCTCGCGTGTCTGGCAAACTCGTGGAGATTCATTCTACGCAGCTTGCGCTGCCGCTGTAGTTCGCCAAAGTCAGTGGTGTAAGCCGAAAATTCCGGAATCGCGATGTAAATCATTTCTACGGTTTGAACGACGCGACGACGTCGACAAGCTGTTGTCTGACCCAAACATGGGCGGGGTCGCGGTGAAAGCGCTCGTGCCAGATCATGGCTGGCATCAAGGGCGCAACCTGTAGCGGCAGATCCAGAAGCGCGAGCGAGAGCCTTTTCGCAAGCAGGCGCGCCAAACGGCTTGGCAGCGTGAGAATCATGTCACTGTCCGCCACCAACATAGCACCAGTCAGAAAGTGGGGAACGCGCAGCGCGACGTGGCGAGTGAGCCCCTGTGTCGAGAGAGCAACATCGACGGCACTCTCCCCCACGCCAGAAATGGTCACCGCAATGTGACGCAGGGTCACATAACGCGCCAGACTGAGTCCGTCTGTCACACAGGGGTGATCGGACCTCGCCACGCAAACCAGGCTGTCGGCGTAAAGGCCGCGTCGATGAAAACTGCCAGGCAATGCCTCGAAAATGCCCAGTGCCAGATCTGCGCCCCCCTGCTCGATAAGCCGCACATTGTCCCCGGCAGGTTGCGCGATTTGGAGACTGAGCGCAGGCGCATGGCGCTCGAAGCGGCCGATCAAACCAGCAAGGACCACCAGGCTCAGGTGGTCGTGCGCGGCGATCACGATCCGACCCGTTGCAGAGCCGGGATCGAAGACGGCAGGCGAGACGATGCCCCGGGCATCGTCCAGCAGCCTGGTCACTGGACCTGCCAGCGTTTCGCCGCGTGGCGTCAGCTCCAGCCCAAGCTTGCCGCGGACCACCAAGCGATCGCCCAGCATCGTGCGCAGTCGACCCAATGCGCGACTGGCGGCCGGCTGGCTCAAGCCCAGGCGCAGGCCCGCCAGGGTGACGCTTCGCTCACGAACAAGTGCATCGAACAGCTTTAACAGATTGAGGTCGACTGTAGATAAATCCACTTGGCGCATGTTGACTATGACTTTCATGCCATTTATATATGTCTGGTAATCATGCAACATTCTGGTTCACCTTAACAGGAGATTCTTGTATGACTGCTACCTTCCCCCTTCCCTACGTTGTATTCGGCGTGACCGGTCGTACCGGCGCCGCTGCCGCCGATGCGCTTTTGCGCGCCGGCCATCCGGTGCGGGTCGTGGTGCGCGACCCAGCCAAGGGTCGGCCGTGGGCCGAACGCGGCGCAGAAGTTGCCGTGGCCGACCTGACAGACCTGGCCTCGATGACCAAGGCGCTCAGTCAGATCCAGGGCGCTTATGTTGTCAGTCCGCAGCACTACAATCGTGAAGACCTGTTCGAGAGGGCAGACTTGATTGCCGATACCACGGCGCGCGCTGCGGTCGCGGCGGAGGTTCCCAGGCTTGTGGCGCTTTCCTCGGTGGGCGCCGACCGTGACAGCGGAACCGGATGGATCAGGATGAACCGCATGTTCGAACAGCATTTGGGCGAAACCGGTGTTTCCACCATCTTCCTGCGCGCGGCCTATTTCATGGAGAACTGGATGCCGATGGTCGGACAGGCCATGCGCAGCGGCACTCTGCCGACGTTTCTGGCACCACCACAGCGTCCGCTCCCGATGGTGGCGACTGTCGATGTCGGTCGCACCGCAGCTGCTTTGCTGCAAGAAAAAAGGACGGGGACCTGCATCGTCACTCTCGCGGGGCCAAAAGACTACGCCCCGGATGATGTCGCCGCCATTATTTCAGCCACGCGCCAGAAGCCCGTCGACGTGGTAGTCCTGCCGGAAACAAAGTGGTCAGATGCGCTGGCGGATGCCCATTTCTCAAGCGCCGCCCTGGCTGGCTTCGCCGACATGACCCGTGGCCTCAATTGCTCACATATCGACATCAAGAGCGATCCCACCGCAGTCGAATGGGCAGGAACGACGACGCTCGAACGCGTCATCATCGAACTGGCACAGCGTCAGCGATAAAGGCCAGCAGAAGTGAATGCGTGAACGTCGCCACCTTCGCTGTTTTCTGGCAGCGGCCGAAGAAATCGACTTCGCCCGCGCGGCCAAGCGGCTGCACATCGAGCAGTCGCCGCTGTCGCGCGCAATGAAGGCTCCAGAGTACGACTTCGGGTTGTACGCCGGAACCCCGGATTTTTCCGTCACGGCCCTTTTCGCCTATCGGGAGACAGGTGATTTCCGCGCCGACGATCGGCGCGGCATGATCGTGCCCGAACTGCCTGAGTCAGACTGACCCCCACGTAAAACCACCTGGCGACGACGCTTACCACAGTCGAGGTCGCGGGGCACCTCCAGCTCAAGCTGCAAGGTCTTAGCTTTCCCAGTACCGTCGCCAATAAAGACTTCAGTCAGGACACAGCCGGATGGCAGCCGAGCAGCAGCGGCGTGGTGAGCTTCATCCGCCACATGGAAGACATCACCCCGGTGCCTCAAACCAACCCAGTAAGGTCAAAAGCCTTGTTGGCGGCAGTAGCGTTCGACCGGCAGCAGTTCATGCAAGAGACCAGGCGTGCGCAAAGCAAAGTCAGCAGGCTAAGCGCAAGCCCGGTCGCCGCTCAGGCAGTTGCCACGGCCAACCCCGACCGTGCGCTGACAACCGCAGGCGAGGGTCCATCCTCAGTATCACGGACATTCACGGTTCCTGCCGGAGCGTCAACGGTCAAAAGCGGAGGTCAATCGCCGGCGACCTCTACGGGCGCCATGAAACGTTCCAGAACGTGAAGCTATCGAAATCTGCTGGGCGCATCGCAACGCTGATGGTAACGTCGATCTCACGGCATCGAAAGCGGCGGCGCAAGCCATGGTCAACGGCTATGGAATGGCACACCCTGCTGCCCTGGCGTCGCGACACACACAAGGATTGGCGGTGGATATGACAATCGGTTGGTCAGGTGACCTCACCATCAACAGGGCTGACGGCACGCCGGTAACGATCACCACTGCCCCGCGCACAGGGGCTGGAAATACGAGCCTGCACGGCGTTGGCGCTGGCTATGGCGTGAACAGGCTCGCGAGTGACCCGCCCCACTGGTCCGACGACGGGCACTAGAGCCGTCTCCGGCGCCGGGCAGCGCCCGTAGTCAGGGACGGCAGCTGGCACAACGACAGAAAGACCGACCTATCTTCCTCAGCTTCCAGGCAACTTGTACACGGTCCGGGAAGGCATGGCTCGTCAGCCTCCTGTGCGTCGCGTCGACCGCCGTCGCAGCGCCGCTACGCGCCAGCACACCATCGGGCGTCGCGAACAGCGCCAGCGATGCCGAGATGAAGAGCATGGCGCGCCGCCATCTTGCAACGCTAGCCGTTGCGGCAAAGGCACGGACCGACGAGGCGCTGTGCGCTGCTGTTGCATCGTCCGATCAGATGCAACAGTCGCTTGGACTGGATCTCCAACGTAGGCGCGACATAATTTTCGAGCAGTCGCCGTCCGACTCTGCCGCCCTGCACAAGCTCGACCGCGCTGCAGCCGATGCCGTCGCGCGGCTCCCTGGCGTCGGACTGGCCGTTGGTGCCGAGACGGTGTATCACTATGTCAGGCATGGTGCGCTGGCGTGTCGATGGCCGACGCCATCACCACGATCACCAGGATGGCGGCCTGCACGGGCGCCATTGGTGACAGAGCGAGCCAGCCCACGGTGCCAGCGTGGTAGACGCCGTTGGCGACCGCCAGCAAGCCGAGCAGGAATACCAGGAAATAATTACGCCGGTTGCTGCTCTGCTTCAGCACCCGCCACAGCGGCCACGTCGCAAGCGGCAGAAAGACCCAGTCGACCACTGCCGCCAGGAGTGGCGGCGCGAACAGCATGACGCCGCGCCCCGCACACCACAACAGCGCCAGCGCCGCCAGGTGCACGACGGCGGTGGCCATGCCGAACACCATTTCGTGCATGTGCCAGCCGAGGCCGACGTGCAACACCGGCATGGCCGCGCCATCGATCCCGCCCAGGTATTGCGCCATCCACAGCCGGATCGCGAGCGCCGCCAGCACTGCTGCGGCAAGATAGAACGGGCGAAAGCCCAGGCGCCAGGGCGGCCGCGTGCTGCGCCGGGTGGGTGTGGCGCGCGCACCGCGCGGTTCGTCGATGTGCGCAATTTTCATGGTCTGGCCTGCTCGGGGAACTGCTGTGGCGCGCCCGCTGGGCGCATAAAAGTGACACAGCAGGTGACACAGCCAGTGTGTGTTCCCGCGCCGCGGGTGGGAAACCGGTGCGCGTTTGCCGTGATGCGTAGCAAGAATGGCCCGCGGTCAGCGGACACTGTTACCCAGGATGCCGTTTTCGACGGCAAAGACGGCCGCCTGCACCCGGCTGGTCAGCTTGAGTTTCTTGAGGACGTTCTGCACGTGGATTTTGACGGTGCTTTCGGCCAGGTCGAGCGTGCGCGCAATCGCCTTGTTGCTTTCGCCGCGCGCCAGGCAGCCGATGATGTCGCGCTCGCGCGGCGTCAGCTTGTCCAGTTCGGATGCAGCCGACGGCGCGCCGCCATGCAGCTGGGCCACCAGTTTCGCCGTCATCGCCTCCGCGACCACCGTCTCGCCCGCGGCAGCGCGGCGGATGGCGCGGGTCAGGAATTCGGTATCGATATTCTTGAGCAGGTAACCCGTGGCGCCGGCGATCAGCGCGGCTGACAGGTCGAGTGCATCCTCCGACACGGTCAGCATCACCACGGCGCTGTCGGGACAGTCCTGCAGCAGCAGATGCAGCGTTTCGAGGCCCGACATGCCGGGCATGTGCAGGTCGAGCAGGATCACCTGCGGCTGCAGCTGCAAGGCGCGCTTGATGCCGTCGACGCCATCGGCCGCCTCGCCCACCACCACGAACTCGGGATTGCGTTGCAATAAGGAGCGTATGCCGCTGCGAAACAGGGTGTGGTCGTCGATCAGTAACACGCTGATTGCGTTCGAAACCTTGGTAGGGAGATTGTCCATGGGGTGCGCATTCCTTGTTATTCAGGCGGCACGGCGCAGCGCGCCTGCCAGTTGCAACTCGACGCGGGTACCCGCGCCGGGCGCGGAGTCGACTGTCAGGACCGCTTCCAGGCGGCGCGCGCGCTCGCCCATGATGTGGATCCCGATATGGCCGTCGCCCTCGCCGCCCGCCAGCGCGGGCACGAAGCCCTTGCCGTCATCTTCGATGGTCAACAGGAAATCGTGGTCGTCGCGCAGGCGTACCCACACGTGCTGCGCGGCGGCGTGCTTGCGCACGTTCGACAGCGCTTCCTGCACGATGAACAACAGTTGCAGTTGCTGTTCGCGCGGGAACGGTGCGCCATCGGTGTCGGCCACCAGTGTGATGTCGATCCCGGTCTGGCGCCGGAACTTTTCCACGGCCACCTCGAGCGACTGGACAAAATTTCCCTCTTGCAGGCGCGTGCGGTAATTCTGCAGCAGTTCACGGACATCCTGGTAACTCTCTTCCACGCCGATGCGCAGCGCCGGCACGATGGTGGCGACGTCGTCGTACTGGCGCTGCGCCAGCGACTGCTCCAGCATCTGCACCTGCAAATTGAGGTAGTTGAGGCTTTGCGCGATGCTGTCGTGCAGCCCTTGCGCCACCAGGTTGCGCTCTTCGGAGATGGCCATTTCGCGCTCGCGCTCGGCCAGGCGCTGGTTTTCGATGGCCGTGCCCAGTAACTGTCCCAGCGTTTCGAGCAACGCCGTCTGGCCGGCATTCAAGGTCGTCGCCTGGCGGAAATGCAGGTTGAAAAAACCCAGGTGCTGGCTCTGCGCAAAAATGTGAAAGACCGACACGGTGACGAACCCCGCACGCTGGCACGTCAGGCGCTGCGTTTCGGGCATGCGGCGCATGTCGTGCACGACCGAGATTTTTTTCAGTGCCGCGTCGCCACACAGGCAATCGCCCACCTTGAGGCAGTGGTCGGCCGCCAGCAGCTCCGGCGACAGGCCCTGGTGGCACATCATGTGCAGGATGCCGCGGGTCGGGTCGAGCACCCGCACCGAGCCGCCTTCGGCGTGGAAAAAAGTGCGGATCCGCGTGAGGAAGCCGGAACACAGCGATTCGGCCGATTGCGCCTGTTGCAGGAACGACGCACTCTCAAACAGCAGTGCCAGCTCGCGGTTGCGGCCCTCCAGCGCCACGGTCTTGGTTTCGACCAGCTGTTCAAGGTTGCCGTACAGTTCGTGCAAGCGGTCCGCCATCAGGTTGAAGTCCTGTGCCAGCCGCCCGAACTCGTCCTTGCTGTCGACCGGCAGGCGTACCGAAAAATCCTGCTTGCGCATGCGTTCGATGGCCACTTGCAGCCGCTGTACCGGCGCGATGATCATATTGAACAATGTGTAGGTAATCCCCACTGTGCCCAGCAATGCCAGCGCCAGCAGGAGCAATTGCGAGCCGCGCAGCCAGAGCGCGCTCGATTCGGCGTCCTGTTCGATCAGCGCGACCAGCACGTCGAGCTGCCCGACGAACCGGTCGATATCGCCTTCCAGCCTGTCAGTGCCGGGGCCGCGGCCGGCCAGCGTGGCCAGCACCTGCGGGCGCAACTGGCCGCGCCAATGCGCGCCAGCCAGGTCGAGGCCACCGCGAATTGCCCCGCCCGACGGCAACAGCAGCGGCCGCTGCGGATCGCCGCGGCGCAGCAGCGCCAGCGTGTCGTCGAGGCGCTTGATTTGCGCCCGCAGCTGTTCCTGGCGCGCGCCATCGACAGCAGTCGCCGGCCGGTCGACGAGCAGCATGCCCAGACGATAGCTGTCCATGCGCAGGCTGCCCGTGACATTGATGGCGGCCGCGCTGCCCTGCAACTCCCATGACAGCAGCAACGTGGTGCCGATAACGGCCAGCGCCATGAACAGATACCCGAGCAGCAGGCCGACAATGCGGGTCGACAGTTTCTGCCACATCGAGATGACGAGGGGGGTCAGCACGGCGCACCTGCACGCGGGCTTGGCGGTACGCGACCTGGCTCAGCGTGAGGCATGAAGACTCCAGAGGGAAAGTTTGAAAATACGTGCAACCGAGTATACACGCCGGATTCAAAGACACATGGACGTCACCCGCCCGTCTGCGACATGAAACGGATGATCTTGTCGGGCTGACGGGTAAAGTCGTGCTGCTCGGGCTTGCGTTCGATGGCCACGCGGATCGCCTGTTCCAGGTCGGCGTCGCTGGCGCCCGCGCGCAGCAACGGGCGCAGTTCGTATTTTTCTTCCTGACCCAGGCACATGTAGAGCGTGCCATCCACGGCCAGGCGCACGCGGTTGCAGCTGGCGCAAAAATGCTGCGACATGGGGGTGATGAAGCCGATGCTGGTGTGGCCGTCGGGCGTGGACAGGTAGCGCGCAGGACCGCCACCCAGTGTGGCAGTTTGCGGCTGCAGGCCGAATTTGACGCGCAGTCGGTCGTATTCGCCATGCAGCGGCAAATAGGCGCTGTCCTGCCCGGTGGAGCCCATCGGCATCACCTCGATCAAACGCAGTATGAAGTGCTGCTCGATGCAAAAAGCTGCCATGGCGTCGATTTCGTGGTCGTTCACGCCGCGCATGGCCACCATATTGATTTTGATGGGATCGAAGCCCGCCGCCTTCCCTGCCGCCAGCCCTTGCAGGATCGATGGCAGGCTGTCGCGGCCGGTGATGCGGGCCATGCCAGCGTGGTCGAGCGAGTCGAGGCTGACGTTGATGCGCGCCACACCGGCTGCCTTGAGGGCCGTTGCGTGGCGCGCCAGCATGGTGGCGTTCGTCGAGATCGACAAGTCTTCCAGGCCCGGCAAGGCGGCCAGGCGCCCTGCCAGTTGCGGCAGGTGGCGCCGGGTCAGCGGCTCGCCGCCGGTCAGGCGCACGCGCCGCGTTCCCAGGCGCGCAAACGCGGCCACGACCCGCTCGATTTCGTCGAACGTGAGCCAGTCGGCAGGTTCTTCGAAGCCTTTGAATTCGGGCGGCATGCAGTAGGTGCAGCGCAAATCACAACGGTCGGTAACCGATACCCGCAAGTAGTCGAAGGACCGACCAAACCGGTCGCGTAACATCGCGCTCTCCTGGTGGCATGGGGGAAGTTGATTGTAGCGATGCCCGGCGCGCGTGGCACTAGGCATGACGACTTAGTCACTTTGGGCAAATGGACAGGCATCGCGCGGCATCACTGCCCGGACAACAACCCGGCGATCCGTTTTTCGAGGCTGCCAGCGCGGTAAGGCGTGGCATCTGCTCAACACTGCTGCACGAACGACCAGCGCCACCCCGCCGGCGCTACTGCACCAGCGGCGTAGCGGCGCCTTCCAGCTCGACGCCCTCGATACCGGCGCGCCCCACCAGGATGTGCAGGTACTGGTGCAAAGCGCGCTGCCACGACTGGCGCCGCAGCGCGTCGGCCACCTGCATGTGCACCGCGTCGAACGGCACCTGCTTGCCCTCCACCGTGCGCTCGGCCTGCACGATGTGCAGGCCGAAGCGGGTTTCCAGCAGGCGGCCCGACAACTCCCCCGGCTGCAAACGGAACAGCAGGTCTTCGAACTCGGGCACGCACTGGCCCCGGGCCAGCTGGCCCAGGCTGCCGCCGACTGCCCCGGACGGGCAGTTCGAATACTCGCGCGCCAGCGCGTCGAAGCGCTCGGGACGCACGCGCAGTTCGTCGAGGATCAGCTCGGCCGTGTCGCGCAACAATTCCAAAGGCGCCGATGCCGTCACCTGGAACAGGATGTGGCGCGCCTCAACCATGGCGCCGCTGGAAAAGCGCGCCAGCTGGCTTTGGTAATAGCGCAGGCAGGCGGCCGCATCCGGTTCCGGAACCAGCACTTCCTGCGCGAACAACGCTTCGATGCGCACGTCCTCATCAGGCTGCTCGAAGCCCAGCCGCGCCGCTTCCTGCAACAACACCTGGCGCAGCACCAGTTCGTGCACGGCCTGCTTGAGCGGATTGGCCGCGCCCTGGTGGTGCGGCAATTCGCGTTCGATGGTGGCGTCGCTCAGTTCGACGCCGTTGACAGCAATGCTCATGGTGTTCTCCTGATCTGATTAACGCGCGCGCACGAGTTGCCATGCGCGGCCCAGGTAGCCGAGGGCGCCGAAGCCGCTCCACACGTGCACCAGGCGGGTGAACGGGAAGATGACGAACAGCGACATGCCCATGAACAGGTGCAGCTTGAACACCAGCGGCGCGTCGATGACGAACCCGGCAGCGTCGCCGCGGAACGTCAGCACGTGCTGGGCCCAGGTCATCAGCAGCACCATCATGTGGCCGTCCATGTGCGACGCCGATGCGAAGATCGACGACAGGCCCAGCAGCAGCGTGGCCAGGATCCAGAACAGCACGACC
Source organism: Massilia sp. S19_KUP03_FR1 (assembly GCF_036688685.1). NCBI lineage: Bacteria > Pseudomonadati > Pseudomonadota > Betaproteobacteria > Burkholderiales > Oxalobacteraceae > Massilia > Massilia sp. S19_KUP03_FR1. Next base: position 140,034 of record NZ_JAQQPS010000012.1, read on the forward strand.
TTGTCCTTGAAGGTGGTGACTTTCATCAGGCGGTCGCTCGAGAAGCGGCGTGCCAGCAGCAGCACCAGGCCGACCAGCGTCAGCAGGCCCATGAAGCCGCCGGCCACCATCGCGACCATCTGCTTGGTGCCGTGTTCGACGCCGAGGAAGTCCCACACCGCAACTGGCGTCAGCAGGCCCACCACATGGCCGCCGAACAGGCCGAGAATGCCGATGTGGAACAGCGGGCTGGCCAGGCGCAGCATGCCCGTGTGCAGGGTCTGGCTCGATTCGGATTTCCACGTGTATTGCTCACGGTCGAAACGGATCAGGCTGCCCAGCAGGAACACGGCCAGCGCGATGTAGGGATAGATTCCAAACAGGAATTGATTCAGATAGTTCATGTCAGCTCCTTCAAGTGCGCTGCGCGGCAGCGGCCTTGGGATAGAAATTGATCGGTTGCGTGATCGACCGCGCGCCCGCCATGGTTTTGAGCAACGGCTCGACGCCGTCGGCGCCGGGGCCGAAGGTTTCCAGCGCCTCGTCCATGTCGCGCACCGGCGGCTCGGACAACACCTCTGCCACCACCGGGCTCATCGTTTCAAGCAGGGCGAACACGCAGGCGTACGGGCTGCCATTGGCCGCCAGCTTGCGGCCGATGTGCGCCAGCACGTGGATCGCGTCGCCCAGCAGGCGCCGCGCTTCTTGCTCGTCCTGCTGGCCGATGAATTCGAGGAACAGCGGCACGAAGTCGGGCAAATCATTGCCGACCATTTGCAAACCGTGCCGGCTGTATTCGGCCAGCAGGTCGACCATGGCCTGGCCGCGGTCGCGCGATTCGCCGTGGATGTGCTCGAACAGGTGCAGCGAGTGCGATGGATTGCGGTCGAACGTCATCACATACTGCTGCTGCAGGTCGATCAACGGCGTGGTGGCCAGATGCACGAACAGTGCGCCCAGTTGCGTCAGCGCGCCCTCGTGTGTGGTGAGGCAGGTCCCGAGTTCCGGCAGGGCTTCCACCAGGTCCTGCTCGGGATACTGCAGCAGGGCCGATAATACTTGATAGGTTTTCATCATTTATCCTTAGTGGCGACGCTCAGGCATCGTGGTTGTCCGGCTTCTTGCGCGACTTCGGCATGGCCATGAAAATCGCCGAACCCTGCTTCTTCTTGCCGAACAAACTCGGCTCGCTGACGCCGTCCGAACAGCCGTTGCCGAAACTGAAACCACAACTGCCCTTCTCGTTGAAACTGTCTTCCGCCATTTCCTTGTGGCTGCTCGGAATAACGAAACGGTCTTCGTAATTCGCAATCGCCATGATGTGGTACATGTCTTCGACAGTGGCCTGGTCCAGGCCCACTTGCTCCAGCACTTCCAGGTTGACAACCTTCTCGACACTCTTGCTGCGCATGTAGGCACGCATGGCCAGCATCCGGTCGAGCGCCTTGATGATTGGCGGCTGGTCGCCGGCGGTGAGCAGGTTGGCCAGGTACTGCACGGGAATCCTCAGGCTCTGCGTGTCGGGCAGGATGCCGTTGCGGCCCATGCGGCCCGATTCGGCAGCGGCCTGGATCGGCGACAGCGGCGGGATGTACCAGACCATTGGCAAGGTGCGGTATTCCGGATGCAGCGGGAACGCCACTTTCCATTGCACGGCCATCTTGTAGACCGGCGAGCGCCTGGCCGATTCCAGCCAGCTGTCGGGAATGCCTTGCAGGCGCGCTTCGGCAATGATGGCCGGATCGTGCGGGTCGAGGAACAGGCCCAGCTGCGACGGATACAGGTCGCGCGGGTCAGCCACCGATGCGGCCGCTTCGATCTTGTCGGCGTCGTACAGCAGCACGCCCAGGTAACGGATGCGGCCGACACAGGTTTCCGAACACACCGTCGGCTGGCCCGCTTCGATGCGCGGATAGCAGAAGGTGCATTTCTCGGCCTTGCCGGACGACCAGTTGTAATAAATCTTCTTGTACGGGCAACCGGAGATGCACATGCGCCAGCCGCGGCACTTGTCCTGGTCGATCAGCACGATGCCGTCGTCTTCGCGCTTGTAGACCGAGCCGGATGGGCACGACGCCACGCAGGTCGGGTTCAGGCAATGCTCGCACAGGCGCGGCAAATACATCATGAAGGTGTTTTCGAACGTGCCGTACATCTCCTTCTGCATGTTGTCGAACAGCTTGTCCTGGCTGCGCTTGGCGAACTCGCCGCCCAGGTCGTCTTCCCAGTTCGGGCCCCATTCGATCTTTTCCATCTTCTTGCCGGTCAACACCGAGATCGGCCGCGCCGTCGGCGGCGTTTCCGACAGCGGCGCGTTCTGCAGGCGCTCGTAGTCGTAGGTGAACGGCTCGTAGTATTCGTCGATCTGCGGCAGGTTCGGGTTGGCGAAGATGTTCGCCAGAATTTTCAGCCGGCTGCCCTGGCGTGGCTCGAGCTTGCCGGCCGCGGTGCGGGTCCAGCCGCCCTTCCATTTATCCTGGTTTTCCCACTGCTTCGGATAACCGATGCCGGGCTTGGTTTCGACGTTGTTGAACCAGGCGTACTCGACGCCGTCGCGGCTGGTCCAGACGTTCTTGCAAGTGACCGAACAAGTGTGGCAGCCGATGCACTTGTCCAGGTTCAGGACCATCCCGATTTGCGCTCTGATTTTCATTCTTTGCTCCTTGATGGTGGCAGGCCCGCCAGCGGGTCCAACGGGCCTTCCAGCCAGTCGACTTTGTTCATCTTGCGTACCAGGACAAATTCATCCCGGTTCGAGCCGACCGTGCCGTAATAGTTGAAGCCGTACGACAGCTGGGCATAGCCGCCAATCATGTGGGTCGGCTTGGTCACGGTCCGGGTCACCGAATTGTGAATACCGCCGCGTTTGCCCGAGATCTCCGCGCCAGGGACATTGATGATCTTTTCCTGGGCGTGGTACATCATCGTCATGCCTTCGGGTACGCGCTGACTGACCACGGCACGGGCCGTCAGGGTGCCGTTCACGTTGAACACCTCGAGCCAGTCGTTGTCGACGATGCCGGCAGCCTTGGCGTCGACCTCCGACAACCACACGTGCGGTCCGCCACGCGACAGCGTGAGCATGCGCAGGTTGTCCGAGTAGGTCGAGTGGATGCCCCACTTCTGGTGCGGCGTGATGAAGTTCAGCGCGATCTCCATGTTGCCGTTCGGCTTGGCGCCCAGCATGGCCGCGGTCGTTTTCGTGTCGATGGCCGGCTTGTAGACGCACAGGCCCTCGCCAAAGTCACGCATCCAGCGGTGATCCTGGTAGAACTGCTGGCGGCCGGTCAGGGTGCGCCATGGGATCATTTCGTGCACGTTGGTGTAGCAGGCGTTGTAGCTGACTTCTTCCGATTCCAGGCCCGACCAGGTCGGTGACGAAATGATCTTGCGCGGCTGGGCCTGCACATCGCGGAAGCGGATCGTATCGTGCTCGCGTGGCAGCGCCAGGTGGGTATGGTCGCGCCCCGTCATTGTCGACAGCGCCGCCCAGGCTTTCACCGCCACGTGGCCATTGGTTTCCGGCGCCAGCGACAGGATCATTTCGCAGGCATCGATCGCCGTGTCGAGGCGCGGCTGCCCTTTCGAGATGCCTTCTTCCAGCACCACGCGGTTCACGCCGCGCAGGACATCGACTTCGTGGCCGGTTTGCCACGCAATGCCCTTGCCACCGTTGCCGACCGATTCGAGCAGCGGGCCGACCGACGTGAATTTCTTGTAGATCTGGGTGTAGTCGCGCTCGACCACCGTCATGCTCGGCATGGTCTTGCCGGGAATCGGCTCGCACTCGCCGGCGCGCCAGTCTTTCGGGTCGAACGGCTGGCCCAGTTCACCCGGGGTGTCGTGCAGCAGAGGCGTGAGCACCAGGTCTTGCTGGGTGCCCAGCAGCTGGCCGCCGATCTCAGTGAATTTCTCGGCGATGCCCTTGTAAATATCCCAGTCGGAACGCGACTGCCACAATGGCTGCACCGCTTCGGACAAGGGGTGGATGAATGGGTGCATGTCGGACGTGTTCAGGTCGTCCTTCTCGTACCAGGTGGCGGTTGGCAGCACGATGTCGCCATACAGGCAGGTGGTGGACATGCGGAAGTCCAGCACCACCAGCAAATCGAGCTTGCCTTCAGCGGCGGGACGGATTTTGACGTCGCGCGGCTTGATGCAATCGTCTTCGTTGCTCATCAAGGCATTCTGGGTGCCGAGCAGGTATTTCAGGAAGTATTCGTGGCCCTTGCCGGAGCTGCCCAGGATATTCGAGCGCCAGACGAACATATTGCGCGGGAAGTTGGCCGGGTTGTCCGGGTCGTCGCAGGAAAATTCGAGCTTGCCGGCCTTGATCTGTTGGAGTGCATAGTCGGCGGGCAGCATGCCGGCGGCGATGGCATCGCGTGCCACATCCAGCGGATTGGTCTGCAACTGCGGCGCCGACGGCAGCCAGCCCATGCGTTCAGCCTTGGCGTTGTAGTCGAGCAGGCTCATCGGTGCGACGTCAGCGCCGGCCAGCGGCGACGAAATCTCTTCCGTGTGCAGCTTTTCATGGCGCCACTGGCTGGTGTGGGCGTAGAAGAACGAGGTGCCGTTCATCTGGCGCATCGGGCGGTTCCAGTCGAGCGCAAAGGCGAGCGGGGTCCAGCCGGTTTGCGGACGCAGTTTTTCCTGGCCGACGTAATGGGCCCAGCCGCCGCCGGACTGGCCGACGCAACCGCACATCATGAGCATGTTGATGATGCCGCGGTACGTCATGTCCATGTGGTACCAGTGGTTCAGCGCGGCACCGACGATGACCATGCTCTTGCCCTCGGTCTGGTCGGCGTTCTGGGCGAACTGACGGGCCACGGTAATCACATCGGCCGCTTTCACGCCGGTGTGCTTGAACTGCCATGCCGGCGTGTACGGAACGTCGTCGTCGTAGCTGGTGGCGACGTTGCCGCCACCCAGGCCCCGGTCGATGCCGTAGTTGGCCATGGTCAGGTCGAACACGGTGGCGACCAGCACGCTGCTGCCGTCGGCCAGCGTCACGCGCCTGGCCGGTACGTTACGCAGCAGCATGTCGCTGGCGTCATGGCCGCCGAAGTATGGGAAGCCGACCGCGACGATGTCGTCATGGGCGCCGATGAGTGACAGTTGGGGATCGACCGGGCGGTTGTTGCCGCCTTCCTTCATTTCGAGGTTCCACTTGCCGGTCTCGCCCCAGCGGAAGCCGATGGAGCCGGCCGGCGCCACGATGTCGCCGCTGGTTTCATCGATGACCAGGGTTTTCCAGTCCGGATTGTTGGTCTCGTCGAGGTTGTTGGCCAGGTGCGACGCGCGCAGAAAATACTCGGGCGCCAGGAAGCCGTTCTGCTCCTTGAGCAACACCAGCATCGGGAAATCGGTGAACTGCTTGGCGTAGCCCTTGAAATACTGCGACTGGCTGGCAGTGTGGAATTCCTTGAGGATGACGTGGCCCATGGCCATGGCCAATGCGGCGTCGGTGCCCTGCTTCGGCGCGAGCCAGATGTCGCCGAACTTGGCCATTTCGCCGAAGTCGGACGAGACGGCCACGGTTTTGGTGCCCTTGTAGCGCACTTCGGTATAGAAGTGGGCGTCCGGGGTGCGCGTCATTGGCACGTTCGAGCCCCATACCATCAGGTAGGTCGAGTTGTACCAGTCGGCCGATTCCGGCACGTCGGTCTGTTCGCCCCACACCTGCGGGCTCGCTGGCGGCAAGTCGCAGTACCAGTCATAGAAACTGAGGGCGACGCCGCCGATCAGCGACAGGTAGCGCGTGCCGGCGGCGTAGCTGACCATCGACATGGCGGGAATCGGCGAGAAGCCGACGATGCGGTCGGGACCGTATTTCTTGATCGTCAGCGCGTTGGCGGCAGCGATGATCTCGTTGCTTTCGTCCCAGGTGGCGCGCACAAAGCCGCCCAGGCCGCGAATCGCCTTGTACTGGGCGGCGCGCTCCGGGTCCTGGCTGATGTAGTCCCAGGCCGTGACCGGGTCCATGGTTTTCCGTGCTTCGCGCCACATTTCCATCAGGCGACCGCGCACCATCGGGTACTTGACGCGCTGCGCCGAATACACGTACCAGGAATAGCTGGCGCCGCGCGGACAGCCGCGCGGTTCGTGGTTGGGCAGGTCGGGACGGGTGCGCGGGTAGTCGGTCTGCTGGGTTTCCCACGTAATCAAACCGTTCTTGACATACACCTTCCAGCTGCACGAGCCGGTGCAATTGACGCCGTGCGTCGAGCGCACGATCTTGTCATGCTGCCAGCGCTGGCGATAGGCGTTTTCCCAGGTGCGGTCTTCGTTGACGACGGCGCCATGGCCGCCGGAAAAAGTCGACGTGGTCTTGTTGAAGAACTTCAGTCGATCCAAAAAGTGACTCATGCTGCCTCCTCGCCAGCGCCCGATGCGGCGCCAGGAAATGAACTCGGTTCCACGCAAGCTGCATGGACCGCCGATTGACAGCAGTCTACGGAGCGCAGGCCTTACGGGGTATCGGCATGAAGTGGGCGCGGCCGGGCGAGAAGGACTAGGGGGTTTAGATCATTGTGACTAGAACTAGTCCTGCGCCGCCAAAGGGACTAGCCGCCTAGTCACAGCCACCGATAGGCAGCAATGGCCCGCCGCGCTATAACAGTCATGGTGCCGTCATGTTGTCGCGCGCGTTGTAGAACCATGGAGAGTCAAGAATGAATATCGACAGTTTCGAAGGGCTGCTCATTGCCGCTGCGCTGCAGGAGGAGCCGCAACAAGTGTTGCTGGCCTTTGCCGTCGCGGAAGCGGAACCGGGACCGGTGCGCGCCGCGGCACGCCAGACGCTGGTGCCGGTCATGTGCGTGGCCAAACAGGTAGGCGAACTCGACACGTTCGCCAACCTCAAGGAGGAAGCCGCCAGAATGGGCGCACACTGGGATATGGTGCTGGTCAGCACGCTCGGTGGCAGCGCCGGGCAGCTGCCTGCCAGCGCGCGGGTCGACGCGGCGCTGCAGCAGATGATCGGCCTGATCCAGGCCGGCGACATGGATCGTTTCGTCGCCTTCGACCGCAGTGGCGACATGTTGCGGCACGCCTGATGGCGTGCATGGGCGGATCACCAAAAATATCGGCAAGTGACGGTGCGCTGATGCGCACGTTATCGCTGCGTGCCGACTGCCGCTAACGCCCATCAGCGGTCGAACGAGGATTGCGCTCTCACACCTCGCGCACGAGGCGGATATCGACTTCTCTGTCAACGTACTGCCATTCCTCTGTTGCACGTAGTTCGGAAAGCAATGCGTTAAACTCAGCCTCATGGCTTGGCGCAAACTCGAACCAGTTAAGAAAATCGAATGGTTCATGTTCAGACAGGTCGCGGCAATGGTGAAGCTTGCGTGCGATTGCAGGCAAAAAGTTGAGCCCGATCTGGATGTGCTTGGACGTTTCGAAAATGCGCCGGCGCTCGTCTTGCGTGAATGCCCACCAGGCTGCGTTTTTTCGGAGCGGTATCAACGCCGCGCACGTTGCTTCCGGGCGCGCCAGGCCTTGCTGCTTCGCCACAATTTTATCCTTCTCTTCGCGCATGACATACCGTTCATTGCTTGTTATGCCGCGCAGTAACCAGCCCGCATCGGTTTCTGGCTGCAACTCTGCGGCAGATATCACGTTGAGCCTTGCCGCTTCAGGCAGTGACTTGCCAACGATGGTTTCCGTTCCAACGATCCGCCAAAGACCAGTGTCTCCGCCGATGAATGCAAATAATCGCGTTTCCATACAAATTTCCTTCATATGAGTTTGTTAACTTTTACAGCATCAAAGCATAGCGGCCGAGCGGCGCATCGCGCCCTGGCTCCAGTGGGCACACCAGTGGCAAAAATCGCTGCTGCCTGGCGGAATACGCCATCAGCGCACCGGCTTCGATATCGAAATACCAGCCGTGCAATTTCACCAGGCCCTGCTCCACGCGGCGCTTGAGCCACGGATACGTCAGCAGGTTGTCCAGCGAATGCAGTATGCTGGCCAGTTCGCAGGCGTGATGCTGTTCGGCGCTGTTGCGGTGGGCCAGTTCGCGCATGACCTGGCGCGCCACCGGCTCGGCGATCCGCATCCACTGGCCGACGAAATCGGTCTCGGCCACGGGCGTGCGCGGCCCCATCAACGCGCGGATGCCGCCGCAGTGGGAATGGCCCAGCACGATCACACGCGCCACCTCCAGGTTGCAGATGGCAAATTCAATGGCCGAACTGACACCCGGTGGCGCGTGCGGGGTACACGGCGGCACCAGGTTGGCGATGTTGCGCACCACGAACAGCTCGCCCGGCGCACTGCCGGTCAGCAGCATCGGATCGACGCGCGCGTCGCAGCAACCGATCACCAGCGTCGAAGGCCGCTGGCCCACGCGCAAATTGTCCGGCAGGGTCTGCGGATCGCTGAAGTACTGCTGCTGAAAGCGGGTAAAGCCGTGGACGAATTTTTCAATGTCCTGCATCGAGGAGCTCCTTTGCGTGTGAGGGCAGATCAACCGGCGCAGCGGCGCAATGCACCATTGTCGAGAATGCTGACGGTGCGGCCGCAGAAGGCAATCATCTTGCGGGTACTGAGGTCGGCCAGGATGCGCGAAAAGTGTTCAGGCGTGAGGTTCAGGCGCGACGCCACGACCGCTTTCGCCACGGGTAAGGTGATCGTCGTGGCATCGTCGTCGCCGATATCCTTGAGCAGGTAGGCCGCCACCCGCTGGGTGCCGGTGCGCAGCGATATCGATTCCACGTCGCACATCAGCGCATGCATGCGCTGGCTCAGGCCGGCGAGCATCTTGCGTGCGAAGCCGGGGTCGTCGTTGATCTCGCGGAAGATGACCGGTTTGGCCACGTGCAGCAGCATGCTGTCTTCCACGGCCTGGGCGGTGACGATGTAGTCGCGCTCCATGAACATCAATGCCTCGCCAAAGCTTTGTCCGGGCCCGATCAGCTCCATGACTTTTTCAGCGCCGCCGGCGGAGATGAACGACAACTTGATCCGGCCGTACAGCACCACGTGAACGCCGGCACACACGTCGCCACGGCGAAAAACGATCGTGCCGCGCTCGACCTGCAACGTGGTGGCGCCGAGCGCGATGCGGGCCAGTTCGTCCGGCAGCATCGAATTGAACAGCGGTACCTTCGACAAAAAAGATGCCACCCTGATCCTGGAATGCGCCATGGCGGCGTCAGATCGTGTTCGAATAGCGTGGCGCGGCCGGACCTTCGGCCGGCGGCGCATGCAGGTGGCGGTCGAAGGCCATGCAGATATTCCGGATCACCAGGCGGCCGCGCGGCGTCACGCGGATGGCGCGCGCGTCGATCTCGACCAGGCCCTGCTCTGCCAACGGCGCCAGGCGCTGCAGCGCGCCGGCAAAATACACCGCCGGCGCCACGCCGTCCGGCACCGTCAGCCGGCCGAAATCGAGCGCGAAGTCGCACATCAGGCGGCCGATCACGCGCCGCCGCAGCAGGTCGTCGGCGTCGAGCACGATGCCGCGCGCAATGGGCAAGGCGCCGGCATCGAGCCGCGCATAGTAGGCCGGCAGCGTTTTCTCGTTCTGGCTGTAGGTCGCACCGACGGCGCTGATGGCCGAGACGCCCAGCGCCACCATGTCGGTGTCGGCGTGGGTCGAGTAGCCCTGAAAATTGCGCTGCAAGGTGCCGGCGCGCTGGCTCACCGCCAGGTCGTCGTCGGGCAGCGCGAAATGGTCCATGCCGATATACACGTAGCCGGCCGCGGTCAGGCGCGCGATGCACAGGCCCAGCATGGCCAGCTTGGTGTCGGCGTCCGGCAGCGTGGCCACGTCGATCATGTTCTGCGACTTGAACAGGCGCGGCATGTGGGCGTAATTGTAGACCGCAATGCGGTCCGGCCGCGCGGCCACGATCTGGTCGAGCGTGGGGCCGAAGCTGGCCACGCTTTGTAGCGGCAAGCCATAAATCAGGTCGACACTGATCGACCGAAAGCCGGCCTGGCGGGCGGTGGCCATGATGGCGAGCGTCTGCGCATGCGGCTGGATACGGTTGACCGCCTGTTGCACGGCCGGGTCGATATCCTGGACGCCCAGGCTGATGCGGTTGAAGCCCTGGCGCCGCAGCACCGCCACGCGGGCCGGTGTGACGGTGCGGGGGTCGACCTCGATCGAGAATTCGCCGTTTTCGTCGGACGCGAAATCGAACTGCGCGCGCAGGCTGGCCAGCAGATCGTCCATCTGCGCGTCGCGCAAAAAGGTCGGCGTGCCGCCGCCGAAATGGAGCTGGTCGACGCGCCGGCCCGGGCCCCAGAGCACGGCCTGCAGCGCGATCTCGCGCTTCAGGTACACCAGGTATTCGACCGCGTTGGCGTGGTCGCGCGTGACGATCTTGTTGCAGGCGCAGTAGTAGCAGAGCGACTCGCAGAACGGAATATGCACGTACAGCGACAGCGCCGCGGCGCGCGCTGCCGCGCGGGCCCGCCCCACGGCGTCGGCGTAGTGGGACGCCCCGAAGTCGCCGCTGAAACGGTCGGCCGTCGGATACGACGTGTAGCGCGGGCCCGGCTGGTTCAGTGCGCGCACCACGTCCACGTCGAACGCGATGGACGCGTCCTGCTGGCCGTTGTCAGCGAAGGTCAGCATGGCATGGCAGCGTTTTTGCGCGCGTAGTACCACCAGGTGATGCCGATGCAGCTGACGTAGAAGGCGATGAAGCACCACAGGGCCGCGTCCGGGCCGCCGGTCAGGGCGATCGACGTGCCGTAGCTTTTCGGAATGAAGAATGCGCCGTAGGCTGCCACGGCCGAGGTGAAGCCCAGTACGGCGGCGCCCTCCTTGTTGGCATCGATGACGGCCTGGTGCTGGACTTCGGCGCTCTTGCCCTTAGCCGCGCGCTGGTGTTCGGTCAGGAAAATCACCGGGATCATGCGGAAGGTCGACGCGTTACCGACACCGGTGCCGGCAAAGAGCAGCATGAACATCCAGAAGAACCCGGTGAAGTCGCCGCTTGAGCCGGCATGCGGCAAGAACGAGATCACGCCATACGCAGCGGCGATCATGGCGGCGAAGGTCCACACGGTGACCCGTGCGCCGCCCAGCTTGTCGGCAATGAAGCCACCCAGGACCCGGGCCAGCGCACCGACCAGCGGGCCGAGGAAGGCGTACTGCAAGGGATTGATGTCGGGGAACTGGGTCTTGATCAGCAGGGGAAAACCGGCCGAGTAACCGATGAACGAGCCGAACGTGCCGGTGTAGAGCCAGCACATGATCCAGTTGTGCTTGCGCTTGAAAATGACGGCCTGCTCGGCGAACGAGGCCTTGGCCGAGGCCAGGTCATTCATGCCGAACCAGGCGAGCACGCTCGACAGGAGGATGAACGGCACCCAGATGAAGCCGGCATTCTGCAGCCACAGGGTGCTGGTCTGGCCCGCCTTGACGGCGCTTTGCGGCGCGCCGCCCAGCGCGCCGAAGATGCCGGCGGTGATCACCAGCGGCACCACGAACTGCACGGCCGAGACGCCCAGGTTGCCCAGGCCGGCATTCATGCCGAGCGCGTAGCCTTTTTTCGCTTTCGGGTAAAAGAAGCTGATGTTCGCCATCGACGAGGCGAAATTGCCGCCACCGAAGCCGCACAGCAGCGCCAGTATCAGCATGGTCGGGTAGCCGGTGGTGGCATCCTGCACGGCGAAACCGATGCCGATGGCCGGGATCAGCAGCGAGGCGGTGGAAATAGTCGTCCACTTGCGGCCGCCGAAGATCGGCACCATGAACGAATAGAAGATGCGCAGCGTGGCGCCGGACAGGCCGGGCAAGGCGGTCAGCCAGAACAGCTGGTTGAAGCTGTACTGAAAGCCGATGGCGGGCAGGTTGACCACCACCACGCTCCACACCATCCAGATGGCGAAGGCCAGCGCCAGCGCCGGAATCGAGAGCCACAGGTTGCGGTTCGCCGTGGTACTGCCCCCGGCGCGCCAGAAAGCGTCGCTCTCCGGTTCCCAGGTATCGATAACATATTTGTTCATGATTGCTCCAAGTTGCAGATTGAAAGGTCAGGCGACGCTGGCTTTGGCGGCAGCGGCGATGTCGGGCTTGAACGAGAAGTGCATCCACACCAGCGAGACGCAGACCGACCCGTAAAGCAGCATGAAAGCGCTCGAGCGCACGCCGGTCAGGTCGAGCAGCACACCGAACAGGATCGGCAGGATGAAGCCGCCCAGTCCACCGGCCAGGCCCACCACCCCAGAGACGGCGCCGATGTTGTCGGAGAATTCGTCGCCAATGAATTTGAAGACGGATGCCTTGCCGATGGCCATGGCGGTGCCGACGATGAACAGCAGGCCGGTGAACATCCACGGCGTCAGTGCCAGGGACATGTTCAGGTCACCGTTGACGGTCTTGATGGCCATGCTCGTGGGCGGATAGGACAGCAGGAAGAAGCACACCCAGCACACCCACATCACGTACCAGGTCACCTTGTAGGCCCCGTAGCGGTCGGAAATCCAGCCACCCAGTGCGCGCAGCACGCCGCCCGGCAAGGAAAAGCAGGCGGCCAGCAACGCTGCCAGGCGCAGGTCGAAGCCGTATTCGCCGACGTAGTACTTGGTCATCCACAGCGCCAGGCCGACGTAGCCGCCGAAGACGACCGAATAGTATTGGCAGTAGCGCCAGACGCGCGGATCCTTGAGCACCTTCATCTGCTCGGAGAACGGCACACTCGCGCCGCTCTGGTGGGTGGGGTCGGTGGCGCTGAACAGCCAGAACAGGATGGCTGTCACCAGCATGGCGACCGCGTACACGGTCGGCAGCATCTGCCAGCCGTACGCCGTAATGATGGCGGGGGCGACGAACTTGGTCAGCGCAGAACCGGAATTGCCGGCGCCGAAAATACCCATCGCGAGGCCACGGCGCTCTTTCGAGAACCAGCGCGCCACGTAGGGTGTGCCCACCGAGAACGAGCCGCCGACGACACCGACCACCAGGCCGAGCGCGAGGAACTGCCAGTACGCCGTGGCTTTGCCGATCAGGTAGATCGGGATCACCGAGACCAGCATCAGCAGGAAGAACACGATGCGCCCGCCGTATTTGTCGCACCAGATGCCCAGCGGTACCCGCACCAGCGAGCCGCTCAGCACCGGCATGGCGGCCAGCAGGCCGAACTGGGTTTCGTTCAGTCCCAGCATTTTTTTGATCGGGATGCCGAGCACCGCGAACATCATCCAGATCGCGAAACAGATCGTGAACGACACCGTGCTGCTGGCCAGTACCCGCACTGCCTTGTTGTTGCTTGCCACGTGATTCTCCTGAGGTCTTTGGTATAACATCAGGGTAGGTGGAGCGGGCCCGGCCGCCAATTGGCAGGAAGGTGTTTTATGCAACGCAAGCGGCCTAGCGGCCCCTGCCAAAGTGACTAGGCGGGCGCGACGCCGTTCAGCATATAGTCGATCAGTTCACGTACGGTGCGCAGCGCCGCGCCGAACGGCAAGGGCTCGCTGCCGCGGAAGAACAGCCCGCGCTGGCGGTCGCCCTGCAAGGCAAACGCCAGCTGCGTGTCGATGCAGAACTGGCCCGCGCGGGCATTGCCGTCGCGCCAGCCGCACTGTTGCAGGCAGTCGAAGCCGACCGTGCATGGCTTGGCTTTCGCCTTCTGCTGGAGCCGCGGCTCCTTGTCCAGGTAGCGCATCAGCCAGGGCGTGCGCACTGCGCGCGCGGGCAGTCCGGCGGCACTCATGAACACAACCGTGTCGGCCGGTTGCGCGTCGAGCAGCACGCGCTTGAAGCCGTCGCAGGCGTCGCCTTCCGTCGTCACCGCAAACGGCGTGCCCAGTTGCACGGCACTCGCGCCCAGGTCCAGCAAGGTGCGCACCTGGCCGGGCGCATGGACGCCACCGGCCACGATGAGGGGAATGCGTTCGGCGTCGATTCCCAGTTCGCGCAGCAGGGCATGCACGCCTTCCAGTACCACGGCAAAACCGAAGCGCGGATCGTCGACGCCGGCCGCATCCGGCGCGCCGAGATGGCCGGCAGCGTAGCGCGGATTTTCGATCACGATGGCGTCGGGCAGGCGCTGGCGCCGCATCCATTTTTTCAGCAGCGTGGCAATGCCACGCACGTCGGAGAGCACGGGAATGAGCGCCACGTCGGGATGATCCCTGGTCAGATCGGGCAAATCGAGCGGCAGGCCGGCGCCGACCACCAGCGCATCGGCGCCGCTGGCGCACGCCTGGCGCACCAGCGCCGGGTACTGGGTGACGGCGCGCATCACATTCACGGCGACCATGCCCCTGCCCTGCGCGATCTGGCGCGCCATGACGATCTCGCGGTCGAGGGCAAGCAGGTTGGCGGCATCGATCCGGGCGCCGTCGCGGCCGGCGCTGGCCATCAGGTCAGGATGGTGGCGCCGCAAATCGACGCTGGCAATGGTGCCCATTGCACCGAGCGCCGCCACGCTGCCGGCGAGCCGGTGGGCCGAGACGCCCACGCCCATGCCGCCCTGGACGATCGGCAACAGCAATTTGTCCTTCAACGTAAATCTTTGCAACATGTTCAACTGCATGAGTTTTGCCTAAAGATAATTAGAGGCCGCACTGTATCCCGGAGCCGATTCTTTGATCCTTGAGGCACATCAACGATTCTTCGCTTGGTGAAACGTAACAAGGCGAGCTGACATCAAAAAGGTAAGCCAATGTTTACCGCCACCGCCGCCCGGAAAGCCGGGTTGCCGAACGCGAGGTCTGCGGCCTCGAACCGTCCGGGCCCAGGGTGTGCGTACTCGACGCGCTCGACTTACCGGGACAAGGCGACTGCTCGCGCGCACGAAGCCGTGCACCTGCGCTGCGCCATGGCCAGCCTGCTGGCGGCAATTGCATGCCGGTTCGCGCCGACGGAAAACGCCAGGGCGCTGGCAGTGCGCGTGCTGTTCATTGTGGCGCAACCTGGTCCATGCCATGTTCCTGTAGGCACGCCACAGCTGAACGATGACCTGCATCAAGGATATTGATAATTCTCAAACTCTTCGTTGACGCCACTATATGCAGTGGATTACCTTCATCAATCTACTACATCTAGTAACAGAGGCAATCATGGCGACTCCCAATCCACCCTTATTGATCCGCAAGCGCAACGATGCCATTGCGAATTTTTCGACGCACAACATCATCGCCGCGCTGACGCGTGCCGGCGCCGCCAGCGGTGAATACGCCGCCGACACGGCGTTGGTTCTGGGCGGCACGACGCTGTCGCGCCTGGCCGCGCTGCCGACCGGCGCGCCACTCGATGTCGAGCTGATCCAGGACACGGTGGAGGCAGTCCTGTGGGACGCCGGGCATCGCCGCACGCTGCGCGCGTATATCGTCTACCGCGAACAGCACCAGAAGCTGCGCCGCGACCGCTCGTCGCTGGTCGATGTCGCGTCGTCGATGAACGAGTACCTCGACCGCCAGGACTGGCGCGTCAACGCGAATGCCAACCAGGGCTATTCGCTGGGCGGCCTGATCCTCAATGTGTCCGGCAAGGTCATTGCGAACTACTGGCTCGACCATGTCTATCCACCCGAAGTCGGCCAGGCCCACCGCGACGCCGACCTGCACATCCACGACCTCGACATGCTGGCCGGTTACTGCGCCGGCTGGTCACTGCGCATGCTGCTCGCAGAAGGACTCAACGGCGTGCCGGGAAAGATCGAATCGGCGCCGCCGCGCCACATGTCGAGCGCGGTCGGGCAGATCGTCAATTTCCTCGGCACCCTGCAAAACGAGTGGGCCGGCGCCCAGGCCTTCAGTTCCTTCGACACCTACATGGCGCCCTTCGTGCGCAAGGACAATCTGCGCTATGACGAGGTGCGCCAATACATGCAGGAACTGATCTTCAACCTGAACGTCCCGTCGCGCTGGGGCACCCAGACGCCGTTCACCAACCTCACCTTCGACTGGGTCTGCCCGGAAGACCTGCGCGAGCAGGTGCCGATTGTCGCGGGCGAAGCGATGCCGTTCACGTATGGCGACCTGCAAGTGGAAATGGACCTGATCAACCGCGCCTACATTGACGTCATGATGGGGGGCGATGCCAAGGGGCGCGTGTTCACGTTCCCGATCCCGACCTACAACATCACCGAAGACTTCGACTGGTACAGCCCGAACGCCGAGCTGCTGTTCCAAATGACGGCGCGCTACGGCCTGCCCTACTTCCAGAATTTCCTGAACTCCGAACTGAAACCGAACATGATCCGCTCAATGTGCTGCCGCCTGCAGCTTGACCTGCGCGAGCTGCTCAAGCGCGGCAACGGCCTGTTTGGCTCGGCCGAACAAACCGGCTCGCTCGGCGTGGTCACGATCAATTGCGCGCGCCTGGGCTACCTGCACCAGGGCGACGAGGCCGGTTTGCTCGCGGCGCTGGACCGCCTGCTCGACCTGGGCAAGCAAAGCCTGGAAATCAAGCGCAAGGTGATTCAAGGGCACATGGACAACGGTTTGTTCCCGTACACCAAACGCTACCTGGGCACGCTGCGCAACCATTTTTCGACGCTCGGCGTGAACGGTGTGAACGAGATGCTGCGCAACTTCGACCCCCGCGGCAATGTCGAAATCACGACCACTGCTGGCCACGCCATGGCATTGCGCCTGCTCGACCATGTCCGCGCCCGCATGCGGCAATTCCAGGACGAGACCGGACACATGTACAACCTGGAGGCCACGCCCGCCGAAGGGACGACGTACCGCTTCGCCAGGGAAGACCGGAAACGTTACCCGGACATCCTGCAAGCCGGCACGGTGGAACAGCCGTACTACACGAACTCGACGCAATTGCCGGTCGGTTACACGGACGACCCGTTCGAAGCGCTTGAGCAGCAGGATGCGCTGCAACGCAAATACACCGGCGGCACCGTGCTGCATTTGTACATGACGGAGGCACTGTCGAGCGCCGACGCCTGCCGCACGCTGGTCAAACGGGCGCTGAGCCGCTTCGGACTGCCTTACATCACCATCACGCCCACCTTTTCGATTTGCCCCAAGCATGGCTACCTGCACGGCAGCCATGCCTTCTGCCCCAAGTGCGACGCCGACCTGGTCGCGCGAAAGGCGCACACATCCGTTCCACCCAAGTTTGACATTAACAGCAACAAGGAAACCACATGAACATTGCCATGACAACCCAGCCGCTTGCGGTCGCCCCCGTGATCCTCCTCGATAGCGAGCGTCAGCCTTGCGAAATCTGGACCCGCGTGATGGGCTATCACCGTCCGCTGTCCTCGTTCAACATCGGCAAGCAAGGCGAGTTCCACGAACGAAAATACTTCCGTGAGCAACAGCTGGCAGCGGTCGGTTGACATGGCCCCCCGTCAACTGCAAATCGGCGGGGTTGCGCCGTTCAGCGCCACGGACTATCCGGGCCAGCTGGCGGCGGTGGTCTTCGTGAACGGATGCGCGTGGCGCTGCAGCTATTGCCACAATCCCCATCTGCAATCGCGCAAGCAGCCCGCGCAAGTGTCATGGCGGGAGACGCGCGACTTCCTGGAAAGGCGCGTCGGCCTCCTCGACGCAGTGGTCTTCAGTGGCGGCGAGCCCACCACCGATCCGGCCTTGCCCGACGCGATTGCCGAAGTGCGTGCACTGGGCTTTCGCGTCGGCCTGCACACGGCCTGCATCTACCCCGACCGATTGGCCAGGGTGCTGCCGCTGCTCGACTGGATTGGTTTCGACATCAAGGCGCCCTTTTCCAGATATGCGGCCATCACCGGTGTGCGCAACAGTGGCGATCCGGCGCGAGCATGTGTACAGGCAATTATAGAGAGCGGCGTTGCCTATGAATGCCGGACCACCATTCACCCTTTTTTGCTGCCGCCTGAAGTGCTGCTCGATCTTGCGAGGACGCTGGCGGAGATGGGGGTGGCGAATTACGTGTTGCAGGAGTTTCGCGCGGTCGGGTGTGAGGATGCGGCGTTGAAGGCGGGTGCCGTGCATGGCTATCCAGATGCAGCGACTGTGGCGGAGGTTGCGCAGTTGTTTGGTCGGTTTGCTGTGCGTTGGGCGCATTGAGTGCAGAAATGGGAGATACGAAGCGCGCTCGGCGCGCTGCGCTGTGCGCGTTGCCATAGCAGATGGGCGATTCGGGGCGGGACGCGCCAAGACGCGCGAGCCATGCAGATGGCTCGCGCGTCTCCGCTGGCGCAACAAATGAAAAAGCCACCCGAAGGTGGCTTTTTCATTTAGTGCTGGCGGAGACGGTGTCTGTAGAAGTGCCCTCGAACGATCACAGCCTGCTGCGGACTACCCACCACCTTTATGGACCTAAAATTCTAGATGAGTCGCGCGCATCTAATTTGTAAACAAGCATTAGGTTCACGTTTCGGCTGGAATAATAACCCTCACTCCAGCGTCTAAGACACATCCCAATCTGCCAGCCTTGCTTCACCAATCTGGTAGAACTGTTTTACCAGCTTCACGTACTCCAGAAAATCCCGGTTCTCGGTGGCCAGCCGGTTGGCCATGTCCCAATCGATCTCGTCCCTTTCACGGGCTGGAATCAACACCTGACTTTCTGCCGGGTTGTCGGCATCCAGTTTGATCAGGCCGATGCCGTGCGCAGCGAACAGCATTCGCAGCTCCTTGAGCGTATCTTGGCCCTCGATCTCCGCCGCGACCAGATAGCCGAAGTTCGCCCACGACGAGTTGGAAACCGCCTGGAAAAAGCACTCGCGCACGTTCGACCGATTGATCAACAACTTGGCCTCAAACGACCACAGCTTGGTGCGTTTGTCGGAGTACTGATTCACGCAGTCCCGCACCTCCTGGTGCCACTCGGCGCCCAGGTCCTCCATCCCGACCACGTCCGGGTATAGCCAGCGGTTGCCGTTTGGCCCGCGCTTGTTCGATGAACGCTTTTCGTCAATGCGCTTCGAGTAGACGCCAAATTCTTCCCACAGATACAGCGAGAGCAGCGGATACATGGCGTACTCGCCGAGCGTGGAATCGCTACTATCGGCCAACGGAACGACGACCACGCTCTCAGCCGCAGCGACTTCGGCGACGTCCGACTTCTCTGTGTAGTAATACTTGCGCGGTCGACCTTCAGTGGTCTTCAACTCAGGGTGCCGTTTTTGTAAACGGGGGCGCTGCGAGCTGATCTCAGCGACTAACTGTTGCACCAAATCACCATCAGTTTTGATGTAGTCACTGCGACTATTCGACTTCTTCTCCTGGCACTCACCAGGATATGTGCTAAAAATCCATTCAGCAATCTGCCTTGCCGTCAGCTTCTCTTCGGCACGTGATCTCAAGCAATGGAGTACGGCTTTTGCCAGATTCAAGGCCATTTTTCGCCTCTCGGCGTCACGTGGACATCTTCGATGTCGAACCCACCAGTTACCATAGTCCTAGCCCCTGGTAACGTTCCCGCTTAGCTTCCAATTCCATCGAGTTATTGATTACCCGTAAAGCGTGCTTTAAATATCCTGCAGCCGCAGAATAGTCCCGCATTTGCTCGCAAACTTGAATTAGCCGGATTAGAACTTGCGGTTTGCTCGGGGACTTCCTATTGATCGCTTCAAGTGCTGCGCGAGCCCCCGAAAAATTGGCCTCCAAGCCAAACAGCGTCGCTCGCAAGAAATCAAGTTCTAACGATTCGCCTTCCTGATTTTCGGCATCTTGAATGAGATTTTTTGCGGGATCGATTTTACGAAGCGTCAGGAATGCCTTAATACCAAGCAGCCGGATCAACTGTTGATCGTTTCCCTGCAAGACGATCTTGTATCCTCGATGGAATACTTTTTCGAACTCAAACAGCCTGTTTGCGCGATAGAGCGCATTGAGCTGTTGCAACAACGCCGCGGAATCGCCAGTGCGGGCAAACTCATCCCCCGCTAGTCCTGCCGCCTTTAGGTAGTCTTTTGTCTCCAGAGCCTTGACCACTGATGCCGACCAATCAACCGAAACCTGCCCACCAAAAGACGTTATGGAATAATGCGGAGCATTTAATTGATGTTGCCTTGCCTGCTCAAAAACGCTGCGGAGCGATGCAATATCGTGATATCGATCGGAAGGGACTCTCTGCATGCACTTAAGGATCAGCTCATCAATTATGGGCACGATGTTAGCGTTGATTTCGCTGGGGCGCTTGAATGGTGCATGGCGACGAACTTGAGAGGGCGTGTCATGAGGGAGTTGCCCCGTTAACAGCTGGTACAAGAGAACGCCTAGGCTGTAGATGTCGCCTCGCAGCAAGTCATCAAAAGTTCCCTTGCGCGAAACACTGTCAGAAAACTCTGGCGCAGCGTACAGAACAGTGCCGCCGTTCTCTCTGGTTCGAACATAAATTTCTTCGGGCAGAGCGGAGCTCCCAAAGTCAGTCAACTTCACCAAATCTCCGGCACCCACGAGAATATTGTGCGGCTTGATATCTCCATGTGAGATAGGTATTGGCAACATCGCCAAAAAACCAACCGCATCGAGCACCTGCGCGTAGATGTTAAACAGCCGCTCAAACGTGTTGCCGAAGTTTTGGCTTCGTTGCTCCAGTTTTTGGGCAAGGCTTTGGCTCGGAAAGTACTCCATTTCAATGAAGAACCATTCGTTCTCCGGCGGAATTCTCCCCATATCGCAAATCCGAACGATATTGGGATGTGGATCTAATGTGAGTAGCTCTTTGCCTTCGGAAAGTAGGCGATCATCTTTTGTGAGGTCTTTCGGAATCTTCACTGCGACGATTGTGCCGTCCGATAGCCTCTCCGCCCGCCATACCCAACCATGACTGCCGTCGCCGAGGCATTCGAGTAACAGATATCTATCCCCTAAATGCTTATTGGTTCCCGGCAGAAAGTGTGCGGACTTAATATTCACATCAACCTTTCGCAGCGAATCTGTTTGAGAAGCAGAGTTCCGCCGCACTCAATTTCGAAAATAAACCTGCTAAACAGAACCGCTGTATTTCTCAGTGGCGGCACCTGCGCACCAACCGACGATTTGAAGCCTTGTCGGCATCGCTGTACAAACCCGTCTTTATTTGGCGCAGATACAACTCCTTTGTTCCATGCCGAAAGAATCAGAACAGAAGGGGCATCCCCCCACCTCAAGGATGCTTCAAGTAAATTACAAATCTTCTCATCGAGTTTTTTGTGCCCCCGGTCAGTTCCATCGAAGCGTTCGAACTCAATCAAGACATCAGGCGTGCGTTGGGTTCGACTAAACCAGGTAGAGTCGGCCCGAATGTCCGCGCCATGCGTCATCGGCACCGGACACTCTGACACCGCCATGTAGCCTATATGAGATCCTAGCTCATTCCATGCACTGCAACCCAAGCTGTGGATTAAGACGTCCTCGTCGCGCACACCCCAGGTAGACAGCATGGGGTAACTGCGATCGACAAATTCCAATGAGGACATTTCGGCACAAATACGCTCTGTGAGGTCAGTCACCAAAACTCCCCCAAACTCGCAGCACCTCAGGCGATTCACCGCCATGTATTAGTGCCTTACCTCCAACCTTGACCAGTAATGGCGCAGGAATTGATCGCCCACATACCAATGCCTCACCCGTTGATAAGTTCGGCAACTCGTCCAAGTCCGCCTTGCTTACCATGTCAGATGCTTTTGCGATAAATCGCTGGTCGTCCGGATTCTTTAGGCGCATGGTGATCAGGGTGTTGCATTGCGATGTCACGTCCGCGTCCAGCTTTGATGGACGTTGGCTAACGATGGCAAAGCCCACGCCGAACTTGCGACCTTCGCCAGCAATTTTCTTGATGATTCGGTGACTGACCGCATTTCCGCCTGCGGGCGCGAAATTATGACCTTCTTCGTAAACCAAGAAACAAGGGCGAAGCGGATCTGTCTTGCTGGAAGCTGCGCGCAAAATCTCACTCGAAAGCAGCGCGCAGATTACCTGTTTAGCCGTATCACTCAGCCCTTGCAGATCGATCACAACGAGTCGCCCTTGTTTATTCGAAGGACGTCCAACCATATTGTATATGTCTGTCGGAGCTGACATAGCAGCAGAGTAGAAGCTTTGCGCCTCGTTGAGTACCCGCGACAGCTTCATTGATGTCACCGCAGCACTACGGCCATTCAATGCTTTGCCTTCCGCTTCAGAAAGGTCGTCCCACTCGCGTAACTCTTCGATGCCATCTCCGAGGAGATGTCGAAGGCGATTGATGTCCCGTGGTTCGGTCTTGTCTGCCGTCCGCCAATAGCGCAAAGCAACATCAAGCACACGCTGCTGTGGCTCGGTAAGCCCGGGCAGAATCTCTGCCACATCATCCATCTCAAAGTGATCGAACTGCAGCGCAAGCTGGGTGTTCTTGCCAGCGTACTTGTGTTTGAACGATTCATTTTGTGGCGTGTAAACATGTATGCCAGCTCCGGCTTCCTGCAATCGTTCGAAGGTTTCGCGGATTTTGGGAAGCGCCGTACGATCGCGTCCGTCTTCGCTCTCCGACAGGCCTCCCGAGAAATTCAATTGCCCCTTCGCCAGGGCCTTTCCATACTCTCCATGGGGATCGAAAACAACAACGGTTCCATTGTTCAGTGCAACCAAGCGTTCAATGATACGGCCGACAGTATAGGACTTACCCGATCCCGTCATCGCCAATACAGCCATGTGCTCAGTGACCAGTTTGTTTACATCCAAAAAAACCGGGACCGTGTTTTCGCCGCGCTCATAGCCAACAAGATTTCCGAGGTGTAAACTGGTGTGTTCGTTAAACTCGTAGAAGTCGCTTAGAAATTGGAAATCGACCGTTTCAACGGCGGCACCTGGATCTAGAGGACGGCGTGGAATTTTTATCTGGCGAGATACAGGATCGCGGTAGCCGACCAGCGCGACATTTGCGTAGAGATTCTCGCCTGTGACACTTGCACCGGGGAGCAACTCGAGTTCAGTCACGCCATCACCAAATCCAGCGTTGAACAGCATATTGGTTCGGGTAATTTTGGTGACTCGCCCAAGCACCGGCACAATGCTTTCATCCGCGCGCTCCTGATGCATGATGCGGACAAACTCTCCTCGACGTATAGAAAA
Source organism: Massilia sp. S19_KUP03_FR1 (assembly GCF_036688685.1). NCBI lineage: Bacteria > Pseudomonadati > Pseudomonadota > Betaproteobacteria > Burkholderiales > Oxalobacteraceae > Massilia > Massilia sp. S19_KUP03_FR1. The sequence continues at coordinate 162,975 of NZ_JAQQPS010000012.1, forward strand.
GGAATCCTGAACCACCATCGTCAGCTGTGCTGCGTCACCAGTGTTACCAACCAGCTTTCCAAGTACTTTGTGTTTCATGATTCAAACCCTTCATCAAGACCGGACAACCACGTGCTTTCCACGTCGTTACTGCGCAATGCTTCATTTAACCCCTGCTGGTAATAGGCAGAGAACTTTTCGAGAATATTAAGTTGCTGCCGACTTAGCAACTGCGGAAGTGGCATGGCTTTCTTCTGGCTCTGCATATCCAGAATCATCAATCGCGATGAAACGGTGTCCAGCAAAGCAGAATTCCAGTCGGACTCTTCGCCAGCCAACTGAGCCATTTTTATTTGACTTGCGCGAGCGCTGCGAAAGTGAAAACCGATAACGCCTTGGGTTACCTCACTAGCGGGCTCCATTCTAGAGCGATTCTCGGTCATCCGAAAAGCGATAGTTCGGTTGAAATTGCCCAATATTCCATTGATAAAACGCGTATCACCAATGCCGCTCAGCCGACTTTCCAGGCCTTCGAGCATGGCGGCCGATTCCGGTGCAAAGCCATCGGTGGTCAAAATATGCTTGCGGCCTTCTTCAGTTCGCAAATCTTGACGAGCGATACTAACAATCGCGGAGAAGCGCTCAGCCAGAATACTGACGAGCACAGGACCTTCCTGATTCCATGGAAACAGGGTTTTCCGGTTGTTCTGCCAAAACTTTTCGATAACGTCTCTGGTCTTTTCAAACTCTGCCCAATGCCGCACATTGCGCTTCAGGGGAATCATCTCCCGATCAATGAAAAGCGGCGTATCGATCAGAATCAGGTTGGCAGAAACACCCTGCTGCAACAGCCGATCTACCAGGGCATAACAGTGTCTCATCTCCACCAAGTCCAGGCGTTTTCTCTGCGCTTCGAAATCGATGTCGTCCAGCTCGGAGACTGAATCAGTCCCAGCCGTACTGACCTTATTGTCCTGAATCGTTAAATCCGTCCGCACAGCTGCGGATGCGTAGATAAAGCCACCCAGAGCACGGTGAATACATGAGTGACTCGCAATGCCGGAGACCGTGAGATTGACGACAGATGGCCGCTTGACTGCCTTAATTAAACCGGCATCTCGAAATAAGGGGGCTACTTGCTCAATATCTCGAATCTGTTTAAGTAAGCGCCCGGCACTGCCTGGCAATCTCAGCTGACAATCAATAGCCAATGCTTGCGCAAGATTTGTTGTTTTCATTGGCTAGGCCTCACTTCTCAGGCTCTCGGCAAATACCCAGTATTTGGACCCCATCAAATGGGCCAATCCTTTTTCGGTAAAGCCATTGTCATGGATAAACCCGGCATTTCTTAGACGAACCATACTTTCCGACAGATCAAAGCTGGTCAGATTCAAGAGTGGCACGGCATATGTTTTCAACTTGTTCGACAAGCCCTCGGCTGTCACGACATTGAATCCGTAACTGCACACCAAAACGGTGACATCCTCCGGGAGTATCGCATCATCTTTCGGGAGCTCTGTTTCGTTCTCGCGCGCAGAGGACAACCCACACAGCCTCTCGATATTGACCAGAAAGTCATGAACCAACGTAGCCTGATCCAACAAACTGATGGACCAAAGCGGTAGCGTCGTGGCAGCGACCAGGCCGCTATTGGAATGTCCTTTCCAATAGCGTGTATGGCAAGTCAGCTTCCCCGGCGGCGTGTCTTCGGTACAAGCACCATCCATCCCGCGCAGCTTGTAGGTCATTTCGCCCGTCAGTAGGCTCATAAGCGATGCTTGGTTGACGGCTGCCGAACTTGACGGTGCCAACTCAACCACCCAGTCCAGAGAATGGAAAACGATCCCTTCCTGGTATGGAGGGAGGAGGAGCAATGAACGACCAGGTTGGCGTACCCAGGCCACACATTCCTCTTGAATCTCTCTGGATGCCTGCAAAGTTTCGCCTGTCATCAACACAAATCCCGTCTTCGGCAAGCCAAGCTCAGACGCCTGCGAAATTCCCAGCAAGCTGGCCAGGAAACGCCCTCTACGGTGCGCCTGCAATTCCGGAGTCAAATAAAGTTTCACACTTCCCCCCCGAAATAGAGCTTCATTTTCAGGATACCCTTGGACACTAAAGCCTGTTGAGCGGGTTGGGACAGCACTGGGCTTTTGCCCTCGGCTATCGCCTTCGCCAAATTTTGCCAGTCCGCGAAGTCAAGGCCCGTCCCGCTTAGCAACTGGGCCGCTTTGGCTTCCCACTGCAATTGCTGCAAATCTATCGTCACATGCAGGTCATGCAAGGAAGGGGGAGATACGTTGCTCGGGCTAATTGCAGCTGGCGCAGCTTCGTTGCAAGCACTGAACAGTGGCATCAGTACCGGAAGGTAGCGCTCATTGGTCTGACTGACCAAGACCTCCCGATGCGACACGATTGTTTTTTCAATCTTGTGAATGGCACCGCCAACGCTGTGCAACTGAGAGTGAATGGGGTTGAGCAAACGATCAGGGATGTCGCGGATGGCGCTGAACTGCCCCTTGCGTGCTAGCTCCCGAAACTTCTCACGTTCACTCTTGGCTGTGTCGGCCAACTCTTCAAACGCATCGCCAATCAACACCAATTTTTGTGCGAGTGTTGCAAGCTCTTGGGCATTTTCTGGCGTTGCATAGTCCGTAGGCATGGGCTCCAAGACTCGTGTAGCCTCTGCGCATCGCCCTTGCAAGTCCGCAAGGTACTCTGTGATCTCAACAAATCTTTTCTTGCCTGCTCTATAGCTACTGGCAATACAGCCAAGGTTCTCAGCCAGACCAAAAGCCGTTCCATTGTCGATATTGATGCCCGCTTCCTCGGCGAGCAGGCGCAGACGATCCGCTGCCTTGTCCAGCTGAAGTGAGCGCAGGTAATGCAGCAAGGTGTCTGAGCTCGCAGTACCCTCTGCCGCCGCAGTGCCGCTGGCGTTGTGTTGCTGCAAGGCCCCATCAAGAATGTTGGTCACCGTCTGTAGTGACAGGGTGAACAAGCCACGCGGGAACAAAGCCAGATTCTTTGCATCAGCTTCAATGTCGGTGATCAGATGATCGATGCCTCGCTTAATTTGAGTTGCCGCCTTCTCCACGTAATCCGCAAACAGCCGAGCCTGTTCGATACGCTGATAGAGCGATTGGCTCTTGTCGTCGAGGCGCAGGGTATTGATGTTGCCCAAGGAGATCTCAGGAACTAGCGCAGGCAAAACGCCCGCGACCCGCTGCAGCACCTCAAAGCGTCCAGCAAGTAGGGCGGGCATCTTGTCACCAATAGCATCCAAAGCATCGGCACCTTGTAAGGCTAGCGCTTCTTCCCCGACCTTCAGCGACTCAAAAGCGGCGCGGGCCGCTTTGAGCAATTCGTGCGCTTCCACCGTTTCAGTCCCGATGGGTGACTTGCCCAAGGGGGCGAAGAGCCCAGGGATGCGGTCATAGCCGAAAATGCGTTCCAACTTAGCAACCACAGCCTTATAGCCGTCGGCACCGCCGCCGTTAAACCAGTTCTGGGCCTCGTTGATGGCATTATCCAGCTTAGCCCTTGGCACGCTTTGCCATTTGGCTGTTGCCGCAGTTGCATCCTGTAGCTGCAACAAATGTAACTCCCCGCACCACCACATCCAGTCATCGAACACGTTCTTGGCTGTCACGCTGGCATGTTGCAAGTAGCCCCAGTACCAGTCGCGCTTGGCCTTCTCCAGCGTCCATTCCTGTGAGCTGGCCGGGTTTGCTATACGCGCCAAGAAGAACGGGAGGTTTGCTTGCGCCTGCTGCGGATTGGCCAAGCCAGTAAACAAGCCAGATTGATCTTCCTTCGCGAAACCGAGACTAAACAGCTTGCTTGGCAGGGCCAAGCGTTGCATCAGCGATGCAACTTCCTCGGCATCAATACCGTGCTTGGTTTCCAGATCATTCAGACCAGAAAGGGCCGGCTCCTTGAAAACAAACACGGTCCAGGCCTGCAGCAGCAAATCGCGGTCCTGCGCGCTGATCTTGCCAGTTGGCTTGAGCGGCCAAGCTATCAAGCCGCGCTCATTCAAGCGGGCGCGCCATTGCTGGATCGCTTGATAAGCAAAGTCGCGCAGGGCACTGAGCTTGTTCTTGAACTTACTGGTCAGTCGTGCCTCATCCAGCACCAAACCCTTGCACTGCTCGGGTGAGAGGCCGATGCGTTCCAACTGGTCCACTTCGCTGGGGTTCAGGTAATAGAGCAGCAAATCGTCTTTGAGCTTTTCGCTGACATCGCCCCGATTGTATTGCTCCATCAAGTGGGTAGAAGCGGTGAATGCCGTCACCGGGAAGCGTCCTTCATCGGCATGACGTCTTGCCGCCAACTGATGCAGGCGGTCCAGCTCTTCACGGTTGTTCACCCAGGCAAACCAAGCCAGATTGTCCGGGTGCAACTTCAGCCCCTCGCAATACAGCAAGCCACCACGCTGACCTCCCCCTTGCCCACGCGGACTGGTTTGAATGTACAGATTGTCTTTGTTGGAGAGGGCGGTCTGTGCGTATTGCCAGTTCTTGTCTAACAAACGCATTAGTCCCATCAGCCGTGCCGTCCAGCGCAAGCCCGGGTTGTGGCCGCTGGCCTGCAAGAAGGTCTTTATCGCCGCTTCGTGCACATCGGCATCCGCCGGGTCGCGGAAGATCATCGAGTTGTGTTGCTGGTTGCGGTAACGCAGATCCAGTCGCAACAGCATTGCCACGCTGGGGCCAATATGGGTGGCTTCATCATTCGGAATGAACTGGTCGCCGCCAATCAGCTTTTGCCACAGGGCGTCAGCTGCAAACTCCACAGCCGGGTGATCGTAGAGCAAACTCAATAGATGCTTAAACTCGCCGCGTGATAGCGGCATCAGCAGCACATCTTTATCGGCCTCATTGATAGCGAACGTACGCAGGTTTTGCAGTAAGGCAGACAGGCTCAGAGCCTGCTCCACTGCGGGGTACAGCCATTCGTCCTTTTCGCGCTTGAATTTGGCTTCTTCCAACGCCTGGCGGCATTGGAGGGCGTCAAATGGCATCTTGCGATACAGGCTGGCGACCGGTTCGCCATCCTCATTAGTAAGCGTCAACAGTTCTTTGCAGCGCGTAGGTGCGGCATCCAGTGCGACAGGCAGTTGGCCGTAGAGCAGCGATTGCGCAACGGCGCGCAGATCGTGATCACCTGTCTTGATGCCCTCGATGGCGTGTTTGTCCAGCACATGCTCAGCGACACGGCCAGAGCTCTCAACTACAGCATCGAACAGCACGCCCATATCGATCACTTGCTTGCCCGCTGCGGCATACTGAGCCAGCACCGCATCGACATTGGCCATGATCACGTTAAACCAGCCAAAGTTGGCACCGCTCATGGCGTAGGCGGCTTCCACCAGCCCTGTTGGGTAGTCGTGCGCCAACTTACGCTCAGCCTTGAGCTGGGCCACATAGTCACTCACGTCCGCAAAAGCATTGTGTTCCAGCTCGACCAGCTCAAAACGGCGCGCGACGGATTGAATCTCGCGCAACTGCTGGCCCAGCAAGGGCGAGCACAAAGCCACATAACGCAGCCAAGGCAACTTGCGTCGCGGGTCCTCTTCCTTGATGGCCTTGCCAATCAGGCGGATAGCCTGACCGTCGAGGCGCTTGGCATCGTCTTGCTCCAAACCAAAGGTGGCCGCCTCAGCCACGGTTTCCAGCTCGTCCAACACCACCAGTACATAGCCGATGCCAAACTTTTGCAGATAGCTGTAGGCAGACTGCACCAAGCGCACGACCAGGCCTTCTTCTTCGTAAAGCGATTCCTCAGAGTGGGCCTTATCCAACTCCAGGCAGTGCGCCAGCTGCTGAGGGTCGAAACCGGCCGGATTCAGACGATGCAGCGCCTGCTCAGCAATCTTGCTTTGAATCGAACCATCAAACTTGCCTGTCGCCAGCGGCAACAGTGCCCGGTAAAGCCCAAAGCCGAACCAGTTGTCCGAGTTCTGGTAGTCGGAAGCCACTTGCGAATAGCGGATGTACAGTGCCAGATACTTGTCTTGCGTGGCCTGGTCAAACAGCTTTTTGTCCTCCAGCTGGGCTCCGTCTTCGCGCACAAACCAGCCTTTGGAGCAGTCGTTGATCTGGGCGATCAACTCATGGCCCAGGCGCGATTTACCGCGCCCCCATTCCGCCTCCACCGCAAACACATGGGCAAAGTTGTCCGCATCCTGATCCACTGTGTGGATGAAGGTGCGGTAGCGCTTGAAGAAGCGACTCTGGCCAACCAGCGGATCACGCGGCGGGTAGTCCGAAACACCGGTGGCTGCCCAACTGTGGCGGCGGGCAAAGCCTGCAATGTCGGCGGCGGTGAGTTGATCGTTTTTATTCATGCAATGGGCTCCCTCTGAACCACGTACTCTGCCTCTGCCTCACGGACAGAACGATGTTGATAGACTTGTTTGTGTTCGAGATACAGGGCCGCGGCAGCAAGGCGTGCGGACTGCCACAGCAACTTGCCCGTGCGGTTGAACACGCGGCTTGCGGGCAGGCGGTAACACTGATCAGAGAACTCAGGATGAATCTGGTACTGGCCCAGTTGGCTACTGGCCCCGTCCTGATATCGCCACACGGCGTGCTTGAGCAACAAGCCTACCATCGGTGACAGTTGTGCATTCAACTCAGAAGCCAAGGACTGTTGCGGAAAGCAGGCCAAACCGAGCCTTGTCAGTATGTCCAGTAGTAGATGGGCCAGCGTGCCACAGCGCACCTCGTCGCCCTCAATGCCCATCACAGTGACGGAAATTTCGGCGGGTGCAAAAGCGTTTTGGCCTGCAGGTAGCTCCAGCAGTAAACCGCCCCTGTTCTCGGCCCGCCAGGCATCCTGCGCAAAGGCCAGCATTGCTAGCAAAAGCACCCATGGTTGGGCCAATACCCAGCACATGACGGTCTGGTCATCGGTGATGAAGGGTGCGATGCCCCCTGACAATAGCACTTGCTCTGCGGACTTTGCGGCTGCGGTTTTGAATTTCTGATCGTGCGTGGCGGACTCCAGCACGAAGGGCAATGCCAACAGTCGCCCCTTGACCCAATTCTGCTGCGCCTGGATGCCGCTGGCGTCCACCTTGGGTAAGGGAGGGGGCGCATCGGCAAACGCGGCCAGCTGTGCGGCAACTGCCAGGATGCGCACCAGCGCAGGCGTTGCCGCCGCTTGCTCAAAGCTCATCCCCAGCAATTCCCGTTCAAACGCAGCGTAAGGGCTGGCAGTGAGCATCGCGCTTTCCAAAGCGGCTTCTACCCAAGAAGCGGCTGGCCCTAGGCCAGAGATCAACCCGACCAGCGGTCCAGAATTGTTCCCCTGAGCCGCCATCTGCCCCGCCTCTTTACAACGTGCGGCGGCAAGGGTCAGCCACGCCGCGCGCACGTCCATCTGCTGCGCCAACAGCGCGCAAATCAGTTCGGCATCGCTGGCCAAGGTAGGCCGCACCCTCAATAAGCGCTGGCTGATGATCCAGCCCACGCTTTTAATTGCACCCTTGACCTCTCCCCGGTCGCCAGCGTCCTCCGCTTCAAGCGGGTGGGCCAGGCAACGCAACAGCGCCAAGCCGTCGCGCTCATTGGCGACAGCGGCCGTAAAGCCCGTGGCCAGCAAGGTACGCAAACGCAGTATCAAGGCGGACAAGGAGCTGGCCATCAATCCACCTCAGCCTGCGAGAGAAAGCGGTAAAGTTCGTCCAGATCGCTGAAAAGCGCTGGCCCTTGTCCATCAACTCGATCGGTCCTCAGACGATTCAAAACGCGACGGTCGAGTTGATCGTTACCGGCTTGCAGCGCTTGCTCGGCGGCGATCAGTTCGGCTTCCGTTAGCTGGCCTTCGATAAGGGCTTCAACGAGGAGCTTGGCGGCATTGGTCAACCGCTGCGATAACTTTACGGCAGCATTGACGTACCGAGCCTGGTCTCCGATCGTTTTCTCAACTTCAGCTTCATAACGAGGAATTAGTAGTCGTCCAACTGATGGGTAGTCCAATGCGTCCCGAGTGCCGCCAATCGCCAAGCGATCGACTTGGTACTTAAGAAATCTTGAATTGAGCGCCGCACAAACATATCCCGACTCAATGCCATCTTTAATATTGAATCTGACGGAGTGCTGATTGATGTTAACGGGGATATCTTCCTCGGTAACTAGAGCGGCTGTCCCGGGATAACCTGTAATCGTGAAGATGATGTCGTCGGCCGCACAGCGGCTTCTTGCCAATTCCTCATCCGCCAATTGGTCAATATATACGGCATCAGACAAATCCAATCGTAGTGGTTTTACGTTTTGGACGCGGGCAAACAGAATTCCTTTATCGAAGTACTGCGCACCTTTTGGCGTCGCTCCGCCAGCAATCTGCCTAACTCCAACCAATGAACTCAATGGTTCTAAACGCGTGCCATCAGCCTCTGCGCGCTGAATTAAATCTAGCACTACTGGATCGTATTGTTTGGGATTGATCCGATAGGGATCAAGATCTTCCTTTTTTGCCACCCAGGAAACTCTGGGTGATAGAGGATTTTTCACGAGACCGGAAAAATGCGCATCGAGAATGATGTTTAGCGTATTCGCCCAAGCCCGCAGCCGCTCGGCCTGGCGGATTTTATCGCCGATGTATTTTTGGGCAAGCTCAGCTGGCGTGTACAGCGTGATGCCTTTTATGTGTTCATTCGACAGATTTAGCTGGCCGGTCGATCCAGAAATTCCGGCCTCGAGAACGCGCTGCCCCCAATAGGTATTGAGGAAGGCACAGGTGTAATGACTATCAACCGCATCGGTTCGAACAATGAACAAATGGTCATTGGTGTACACCTCCTCATCAGACAGAAAAATTGAGGCACGTCCAATGGTTCCTGAGCCAGATCGGGTGATGACAATGTCGTCTTTTTGTAACCGCTGTCCCGCGACTTCATCTTTGCTCGCCGGCTGGATGTAACTCAGCTCTTCCAATGAAACGATCATCTCATTGGTGTTCTTCGGTTTAATACAAAGCAACCCCGCATCGTCCGAGTAAGATGGAGACTTACCTTGGCGAATTGGCCTTTTGCAGACACTTTGCAGAAAGACCCAAGGCTGCGTTTTTATTTTTTCCTTCGCCTTCGTGATTTCTGGGCGATATGTTTGCGCCGTCAGAAAGTCTTGGATCTTGTCTGGCGTAACCCGGTTGATATGAAAGGCTTCTCGCAAGGTATCTACAGACATCACTCACCCCGCTTATAAGCGCCAACAATCTTGTCGAGGTCATTCGGAACGCCCGCCGAGTAATCCTCGATATTGTTTTTCACCACATAGCCCAGCGTTTCGGCCACTGCCATAAACACATCGCCTTGCGGTTCAGGCAGAAACTGCTCGAGGTGTTCTCTGTTAGCATGGCGTTTTTGCAGGTACAGCACCGAGGTTTTGGCCCCCGTACCCGAGAGCTTGAAGGTATCCGCCGGGAGGGACAGCACCGCCTTGACGATGGCCTTTCCGCCCACAAACTGGCCGGTTTTCTCGTCCTTAGTGCCCATGATGTACTCGCGCACATAACGTTCGCCGGAGTTACATAGTACGCCATCGGGCAACACAATGAGCAGACGGCCACCGGGACGCAACAGTTGCAGGCAGCGGTCGATAAAGAGTACAGCCGGGTCGATAGTGGCACCCACCGGCTCCCAATTACCCTTTTTATTTGGCTTACTGCCCAGCGCCAAACCGCTGGTGGTGGGGAATAGATTGTAGACCGCCTTTTTGCCGGCGGAGACATTGCGCAAATCGGTACGGTAGCCTGGCCACTTGGGCGCGCCGTCTTCATCCAGGTCGAGGTCGCCTGTGTCTTCCCACTTCATCTTGAGGTGGTCGTAATAGGCCACGTACTCATCAACCACTTTTTCGGTGGGGCGGAAGCCGCCCAGCACTTGCTCCATCTGGGCTTCGTATCGCTCTTTGGATTCCTTGCCTTTTTTGTCGCTGGTGAACTTGGGCGTACCAAACGGCGGGTTGGTGCAGATGAGGTCAAAGCTGTTCGGCTTGAACGCCTTGGTGGTTAGCGAGTTGTCTGTGTAGAAAATCTTGGCCTTGGGCGCGCCTTGCAGGGCCATGTTGACGCGGGCCAGCATCACCATGCGTGGGGCCGCATCAGCACCGATAAAGGCGGTGTCGCGCAGGGTTTGTTTGAGCGCTTTTTTCTGCGCATCACTCATTCCGCCCAAGTGATCGACCACGCTTTCGATGTGGCTGAGCGCCACCGAGCCAAAGCCGAACGAGCCGCAGGTGGGGTCGCAAAAGCGGAATGCGCCCGCCGTGAGGCGTTCCATGATGGCGTTGTCTTGCTGGATGTCGTGCATGGCAATTTCCAGCATGGCCTGCTTGACTGGGTTGGGGGTGAGGTACACGCCCAAACCGCCTTTGGATTCAAAGTTTGCACGCAAAAACACATCGAACACCCGGCCCAGCAAATCGCCCGCCACATCGGCCAGGGTGCCAATTTCTTTGCCGGCGATCATGCGGCCCTGGTTGTCAGTTACGGCCCCAAGGTCCTGCATCGCCTCCAGCAAGGTACGGTAGTTTTCCGGCTGCGTCAGGCGCAGGTGGGAGTCGCTGGGGAAGATGGCATTGCGGGTACCGTCGTCGCTGACCACCACATAGTCTTCGTGCGCCTTAAAGGCTTCAAAGGCTGCCTTGATTTGCTCGACTGCCTTGGCACGGTGCTTAGCCACGTAGTGATGGTCAAACACCTCGCGAAAGCGCTGGGTCTTGCCTTCGTGATCGGTAAAGCTGAGCTCGTCGCCATGATGGACGCGGAAGGTTTCGAGGAACAGCAACTTGGCCACTTCTTCGATGATGTCGTTCTTATCATTGACGCGATCTTTGACGGTCTGGAAGACTTGCTCGTGAAAGGCGTCAAAGCGGTGCATCAGCAGGGTGTAGATGCGCATCGACCAGCGGAAGGTCGGGTCTTTTTCCAGCTTTTCGTAGTTGCGGATCAATTCGATGGACGGAACCTCGTCCACCGAGTGGGTACCATCGCTGCCATCGACACCAAACAAGCTATAACAGCGGCTGTTTTTGTCATCTTGCATGTGCGCAAACACGGGCCAGTCTCCGCTGACGCTGGCCAGCAGCTCGTAAGCCAGTTGATCCAGCTTGTCTGCGCGTGAAGTGTCCCAGTGCCCCGGTTCCAGTGCAATCAACAACACGGCCGGGGTCTGGTTACCCTGGTCTTCTCCCCAGACCAAACCGGCTTTCACGAAATCGTGATCGCCGTTAAGCGGGGTGTGCTCGGTGTAATCGCTGTATTTGGCGCGGATGGCTTGGTAGCGTTGATCCAGTGTTTGTTCAGTTGCCATGGAGTTCTTTTTATCCTGTGTGTACGTTACGCCAGCTTGAGTAGCGGGCCTTTTAATTCGAGTCGTGCATCGCGTTGTGCGGCACTGCGCAAACTGGTCTCGGTGACAACTAAGCCAGCCGGTAGTTTGGTGATGAGCTGGGCGAAGGGCATAGGGCGGCCCGCCTTTTGCAGCAGCGCCACCATTTCGTCGGCCAGACTGGGCGTTACTTGGTCTTGCCCAGCTTTGAGAGACCACACTACTTCACCGCTGGGCAATTCACAGCGTTGCAAGGATGGCGTAGAAGCTAGAAACAGGCTCAGCTGCGCACGACTCCATCCCAGGTGATGCCATTGCGTGCTGTGGTCCGCCCATAACTGGTCCAGTGTGATGGGACCGGTTTTCATGCTACGTCGGACTGCCGCAAACAAGTCGAGTGTGCTCATACTTGCGCTCCGCTTTTAGGCTGTGGAGATATCGGGGGGCGGTAGCCCGGCGCAAGCTTCGCGTTTTCGACGCCATACAGGGCCAGCGGGTCGCGGAGCCAGAGGCGGTAGTGCTCCTCGCTAAGACTGTGGTCGGGCGACGCATCAATGCTCCAGCGCAGCAGCATGTAGCCAGCGACCGCTGCGCGCACACGAATGCGTATCGAGCCATCGGGCATCCCGTAGTCCATCTTGATGATCTCGGGGCGGGAGATTCGAGGATGCGGCACCAGGTCCAGCTCTACGATCCGTGTCCACTGAATGTCGGCATCCATCCGCTCGTGCGCCACAGACACTTCATCGAGAATGGTCGGGTTCTGAATGCGTGTGATTACGAAATCACGAAACTCTCCCGACTTACGATCAAACGCCCGGACGTGCCAGCGCAGACCTGTATCGACAAGCGCCAACGGCACGATGGCGCGCTCCGACTCTCCACTGCTCATAGATTGATAGCGTATTGCCATTGGACGCTTGGCATAGATGGCCCGGCAGATAGGCGCTAACACATCCATCCGAGGGCAACTCAATATTGCTGGGAACTCGCATGGAAGTAGTAATCTCGGCTCACCATCCACCCCATCGCCGAAACCCAGCGAGAGCGCCGACAAGACGCGCTGTGGAGGGTGTTCGAAAATAGGGGCAAACTCGCTACTGATCCGGTAAGTCTTGCTGCTGTTGTCAAAGTCGATATTTTGCGGGGCCAGCTCCCGGTACATTGCTATGTCGCGGGTAGCACCAGCTGGGGCAACACCAAAGCGAGCGGAAAGATCTGGACGACCAATCTCCCCCATGAAATACAGGCGGAACTCAAGGTAAGTGAGTCTTTCGCATTGAGCCTGGCTCAGGCTTCCGACACGCTGCGCATGCATAAAAATCGCTCCTCATTCATGGGACGCAACGAAAAGACCAAATCTACACTGCATTCCGCTCATTGTTAAGCCAATATATCATCAAATTGATCAGATGATACATTTGCATTTCTCTAAATGCAATTGATTTCTGGTTTGCATTTCCGCATGACTGCGCTGATTGGTAATGTCCTAGCGAACCATATCGTTTCCGGCGCACCAGCCCGAATCGATGGATTCCTAACACATACATGATTTTCATGGCTGACCCCAGCCAAAGCCCGAGACCCCTGCGCATGTTTGCGAGCCTTGTACCCAGACACAGAAAAAGGAAATTCCAAATGATGGACATGACAGCAAAACCGACCTGGCAGTGGTCAAGCAAGAACGCCAACTCACCTTTCTCCAGTTCGCGAACAAATAGTGCAGGCGCAATCGTTATCAAACAAACCCGCTGCCGCGCAGCCTCGATTTAGCCGTCTCGCTCAAGTACCGGCGCTGACCTACCCGCAATCACGCACCCCGACGCAAATTGAGTCCCCATGACCGCGAAGTTATTCGGTTTTTCGCCTTCTGAAGGATCAAGATACATCAGGATATCAACGTCACAAAGACAAACCCCTCTGATAAATCCCCGACGATTCCAGAATCTTCGACGCTCGCCAACGCGCCCATGCAGGATACCGCGGCCTCACAATCGTTCTGGCTGCGCAAGGACTGTACAGCCCCAAGGTGGGCGCGCGTACCGAAGGCAGCATCACCGACAACGCGCTTGCTCACAATGAACGTTAACAGCTTGTCGTCGCCGTCACCGGCAACAATGGCGGCGGCTACTTCAGCAAAGAACATTTTGACATTTCCAAGATCGAACCGTGCCTGGACACGACAGCGTCCGCCAAGCTCCTCCCCTCGAGAAACTTGAAGGAAGCGTTCGTCAGTCGCAGCAGTAATAACGCCGGCTTTCTGGTCGCAGGGCTGCGCAGGAAGGTTTGCTAGCAGCAGCGCCCGAATCAGAAATGCAGTATGTTCGATCTAGGGATTGATCTGCATGGAAAAAAACGATGCTCGCCGAAGCCGGAAAGCTGATTGAGGTCGGTATTGTTGGCGCAGACCGAAAACTGACCCGGTCGGGCGCGTCCGAAAGTGGGCCCAGAACGATTGAGCATAGCTCTCAGCACTCATCGTCAGAGTTGTGTTTCATTAGACTGAAAGAAGTGTTGTCGATCTGCGGAAAATCCAGAAGCAGCGTGTATGCTTCGATCAAGAAGGGCGATTTTCCGGCACCGATCAAGGTCGGTGGGCGCTCTTCAGAATGGGTAAAGGCAGCTGACAATGCCTGCGACGTCCTGGCGTCGTCGCGCGCGGCGATGGGGTCAACGCCGCCAACCAGACGCCGGCACGCCTGGGCCTTCTCGCGTGCCACCGCCAAGCTGAGGGTGTGCAGGGGCCCCAGTCCAATTTCACTGCGCTTGCCGGCCATGCTAAATCTGAAAATCCAGCTCTTCGAAAAAGAGCTTGATATCTGCAGGTACAAGCCGGTACCGTCGCCATGATAGCCATGGCTGGCTGAGCGAGTTGATCATTACGACTGAGAGATGATTTACACGACGCGAAATAGGCCTTACCCACCATTCTCCCCCCACGCAATGGTGGATATTGTGGGACGCCGAAAGACGTCGTTTTTTGTTTTTCGCCTGTGATGGTCGAAAAAAAAGCCCCCTTTCGGGAGCTTCTCTTTCTAATACTTGGCGGAGACGGTGAGATTCGAACTCACGATACAGGTATAAGCCGTATGCATCCTTAGCAGGGATGTGCCTTCGGCCACTCGGCCACGTCTCCTTTCAGTCCAGCAAATTTCGCCAGCGCTGAGAGCAAGAATCATAGCGGCTCGCGTTCATCAGGTCAAGGAAGCGCGCCGAAAAAATGCCAAAATTTACGCTTTTTCGAGCTCGAAGGCCTTGTGCAGCGCCCGGACCGCCAACTCCATGTATTTCTCGTCGATCAACACGGAGATCTTGATCTCGGATGTCGAGATCATCATGATGTTGATGCCCTCTTCCGCCAGCGTGCGGAACATCTGCGACGCCACGCCCACGTGGCTGCGCATGCCCACGCCAACCGCCGACACCTTGGAGACCTTGGCGTCGCCCGTGATGCTGGTCGCGCCGATGTCCATTTTGACGCCTTCGAGCACCGCCATGGCTTTCACGTACTCGCCGCGCGAAACGGTGAAGGTGAAGTCGGTTTTACCGTCGACCGACTGATTCTGTATGATCATGTCGACCTCGATGTTCGCATCCGAGATCGGGCCCAGGATGTGGTAAGCGATGCCTGGCTTGTCGGGCACGCCGAGGATGGTGATTTTGGCTTCGTCGCGGTTGAAGGCGATGCCCGAGATAACGGCTTGTTCCATATTCGTGTCTTCCTCAAAACTGATCAATGTGCCGGAATTGGCTTCGATTTCCAACGGCAGCAGCGGGTCGGTCAGCGACGACAGCACGCGCGTCGGGATGCGGTAGTTGCCGGCGAATTCCACCGAACGGGTCTGCAGCACCTTGGAGCCCAGCGACGCCAGTTCCAGCATTTCTTCAAAGGTAATCTTGCTCAGGCGGCGCGCCTCGTCCACCACGCGCGGATCGGTCGTGTAGACGCCGTCGACGTCGGTGAAGATCAGGCATTCCTGCGCCTTCAGCGCGGCGGCAATCGCCACGGCCGATGTGTCGGAGCCGCCCCGGCCCAGGGTCGCGATATTGCCGTTGTTATCCACACCCTGGAAACCCGTGATGATGACGATGCGGCCGGCGTCCAGGTCGGCGCGCACCTTGGCGTCGTCGATCGACTGGATGCGCGCCTTCGTGAACGACGAATCGGTTTTCACGGCCACTTGCCAGCCGGCGTACGAGACAGCGTCCTTGCCGATGGCCAGCAGCGCCATGGCCAGCAGGCCGACCGAAACCTGCTCGCCGGTCGAGGCGATCATGTCCAGTTCGCGCGGATCCGGCTGGTCCATGATTTGTCTGGCCAGACCGATCAGGCGGTTGGTTTCGCCCGACATGGCCGACGGCACCACGACGATCTGGTGGCCCGCATCGTGCCACTTGGCGACACGTGCTGCGACATTTTTGATCCGGTCCGTCGAGCCCATCGACGTGCCGCCATATTTGTGGACGATTAATGCCATAGCAGTGCTTTTCCCGCGTATGAAGATAAAAAGAGGGCTTTACTCTACATGCTGCATTGCAAAATCACAAGCATCGTCATATACCTTCTGGGTATATGGACATAACGGCAGCGAGCTTAGACCGGATTGGCCACCCAGCGCAGACCAATCGCAGGGCTGCCGGCCGGGGCGGCATGGGCGCAGTCGGCGCCGATGCCGGCGGCGAAGATGAGTTCCTTGCGTGACCACAGCACGGGCAGGCGCGGCCGCTCCCAGGCCGGCACGTCGCTCGACTGGTAGTGCGCCTTCAGGCTGCGCGTGGGACGGTTCAGTGCCAGCTTCAGGCGCTCGCCACCCTTGCGGAAGTCGATCTGCAGCGGCTGCGATGCCAGCCAGGCCGCGTCCAGGCCAGTCTCGGCGCGATCGAAGTACAAAACACCGCCGTAATCGGGGAAATCCAGTTGCGCCTGGCCGGACCAGGTGAAATCCTGCCCTGCCCGCACGGCCACGCCTTGGACACCCTCGTCGTCGGGGTCGCGCATGCCGGCCAGTTCAGGCAACTTCGGCGTGATATACAGGCGTTCGCGGTGACGCCGCAGGTGACACTCCGGGTGCGTGACCAGCAACTGCGCATCGGCACGCGCCTCCAGCAACTGCGTGATCAGCTCGGCCAGCCAGGCGGTCGACGGCATCGACAAACCGCGCACATGGAACCAGTGGCGCAGCAGATTGGTGATGCGGTCCAGGCTGAGGGACCGCATCACCGCGACGTCGAGCGCGTCGCCGATGCTGCTGGCGCGCAGGTCCTGTTCGGCCAGTTCGGTCAGCAGGCGCTGCGCCGACTGGGCGTGCGCCGCGCTGCGCGCAAAGCGTTGCTGGAAGCCGGGAAATGCCACTGCCAGCGCCGGCATGACCTGGTGGCGCAGCGCATTCCTGGCAAAGCGCGGGTCGGCATTCGATTCGTCGTCGACCCACACGATGGCGTGTGCGGCGGCATACCGTTCGAGTTCGGCCCGGCTGTGCTGCAACAGCGGACGCGCCATCACCAACGCCGGATTGCCCAGCAAATCCGGGGCGGCATTGGCCGCATCCATGCCGGACAGGCCGGCCGTGCCGGAACCGCGCAGCAACTGCAGCAGCACCGTTTCGGCCTGGTCGTCGAGGTGGTGGGCGGTCAGCATCAGCGTCACGCCATGGGCGCCGCACAGGCTGCCCAGCGCGGCGTAGCGCAGCTTGCGCGCGGCGGCCTCGGTCCCGCTGCCCTGGTTGCTGACGTCGACCCGGCGGGCTTCGAAACGCGCGCCGATGGTGGCACTGGCCGCCTCGACGTGATCGAGCCACGCATCGGCATTGCTGCTCAAGCCGTGGTGGACGTGCAGCACGTGCAGCGCAATGCCATGCTCGCGCACATACTGCGCGCACAGGTGCAGCAGCACCATCGAGTCGAGACCGCCACTGCAGGCAATCGCGATCGGATCGTGCGGGGAGGAAGCGCGCAGGCCGTCAAGCGCCTGCGCGAAAGAGGTCGTCAAGGTGACGACTTGATGCCCAGCTTGAATGCGGCTCACTCTTCAGTCGGCAGCGTTTCTTTGAACTTGCCGTAGCTCATAAGTTTCGCATGGCGCTGGTCGAGCAGATCCTTGGTTTTGATGCCCTGGAACTGGCGCAAGGTATCGGCCAGAGCGCGCTTGAGCAGCACCGCCATCTGCTTCGGATCGCGGTGGGCGCCGCCCAGCGGTTCGTTGATGATCTTGTCGATCAGGCCCATGGCCTTCAGGCGGTGTGCGGTCAGGCCCAGGGCGTCGGCGGCGTCGGCCGCGCGCTCGGAGGTTTTCCACAGGATCGACGCGCAGCCTTCTGGCGAGATCACCGAATAGGTCGCGTATTGCAGCATCAGGACGGCGTCGCCGACCGCAATGGCCAGCGCGCCGCCGGAACCGCCTTCGCCAATGATGGTGGCAATCAGCGGCACCTTCAGTTCGGCCATCACGTACAGGTTGTGGCCGATGGCTTCGGACTGGCCGCGCTCTTCGGCATCGATACCAGGGAACGCGCCCGGGGTATCAACAAAGGTGAAGATCGGCAGGTTGAATTTTTCGGCGACTTTCATCAGGCGCATGGCCTTGCGATAGCCTTCCGGCTTCGGCATGCCGAAGTTGCGCAGTGCGCGCTCTTTGGTGTCGCGACCCTTCTGGTGGCCGATGACCATGCAGGCCTGGCCATTGAAACGGGCCAGGCCGCCGATGATCGACAGGTCGTCCGCGTACGAGCGGTCGCCGTGCAGTTCATGGAAGTCGGTGAAGATTTCGTTGACGTAGTCCATCGTGTACGGTCGCTGCGGATGGCGCGCGATCTGCGACACTTGCCACGGCGTGAGCTTGGCGTAGATGTCCTTGGTCAGTTGCTGGCTCTTCTTGGCCAGGCGGTCGATCTCTTCGGAGATGTCGACGGCCGAGTCGTCCTGTACGAAACGCAGCTCTTCAATTTTGGCATCCAGTTCAGCCATCGGCTGCTCAAAATTGAGGAAAGTTGTCTTGCTCATGTTTACTCCGTGTTTTTTTTACAACCACTGCGCGCTGGTAGCGGCAGGATCAGCATTCAGGTACGGCGGCTATTCTACTGCAACCGGATCAAGGCTACGCCATAAGTACCACGTCGCCACTGTTCGCCATGGTTCCCAGTTGGCGGAAACTTCGCGCGCATCGCTGCGCGAGACTGGTTCCCCCGAGAAATAATTGCGGCTGATCCCCTGCGTCAGGCCAGGGTCGTCCAGCGGCAACACGTTCGGGCGCAGCAAATTGAAGATGAGAAACATCTCGGCGGTCCAGCGCGTCACGCCGCGGATTTGCACCAGTTCGGCGATGACGGCTTCGTCGTCCATCCCGGCCCACAGGTTCGGGTGGACTTTTTTGGCCTTGAAATTGTCGGCCAGGTCGAGGATGTATTCGGTCTTGCGCTTGGACAGGCCGCACGCGGACAGTTGCTCGGCGCCGGCCTTGGCGACATTCGCCGGAGTCAGCTTGGGGCAGCACACCAGCAGCTTGCCCCAGGCCGCGTCGGCCGCTTTCGGCGTGACCTGCTGGCCAATCAGCGAGCGCGCCAGCGTGGTGAACGGGTCCGGGTGACCGACCAGGTGCAGGTCGCCAAACAGGGGGATGAGTTTTTTCATGATGCGGTCGCGCTTCATGAGCTCGAGCTTGGCCTCTTCCCAGTAGGACGGCACTTCGAGCGGCACGGCTGCAGCGCCGGCGATTTCTTTACCCAGAGCCATCATGCACGACGCCAGTTGGTGCTGCCGTCCGGCTTGTCTTCGAGGATGATGCCCACTGCCAGCAGTTCGGCGCGAATGCGGTCGGACGCTGCGAAGTCGCGCGCTTTCTTGGCCGCGGCGCGCGCGGCAATCTGCTGCCCGATGGCGGCTTCATCGACGCTGCCCTGCTCGCTGCCGCCGGCGCGCAGGAAGTCCTGCGGCGCACGTTCGAGCAAACCGAGCACTGCGGCCAGCGCTTTCAGCTGGGCCGCTTCCGCGCTTGACTTGCTGCGGTTGATGCTCGACGCCAGGTCGAACAGTTCGGCCAAGGCCATCGGGGTATTGAAGTCGTCGTCCATCGCTTCGCGGAAGCGCAGGGCATGCGCTTCTTCCCAGTCGACCTTGACGTCGCTGCCGGCATCGACTTCGGCCAGCGCGGTGTAGAGACGTGCCAGCGCCGTCTTCGCGTCGTCCAGGTGCGCGTCCGAATAGTTCAACGGGCTGCGGTAGTGGGCGCGCAGGATGAAGAAACGCACGACTTCGGCGTCGTATTTTTTCAGTACATCGCGAATGGTGAAGAAATTGCCCAGAGACTTGGACATTTTCTCATTGTCGACGCGCACAAAGCCGTTGTGGATCCAGTAGTTGACCATCGGCGCGCCGAATGCGCCTTCCGACTGGGCAATCTCGTTTTCGTGGTGCGGGAATTGCAAATCGGCGCCGCCGCCGTGGATGTCGAAATGCTCGCCCAGCATGGCGCATGCCATGGCCGAGCATTCGATATGCCAGCCCGGGCGGCCGCTGCCCCATTTCGAGGGCCATTTGACTTCGGCCGGCTCGGATTCCTTGGATGCTTTCCACAGCACGAAGTCGAGCGGGTCGCGCTTGCCGGTGTTGACCTCGACGCGTTCGCCGGCGCGCAGGTCGTCCAGCGATTTGCCGGACAATTTGCCGTACCCGGGGAAGTTGCGCACGGCGTAATTGACGTCGCCGTCTGTGCCCTTGTAGGCCAGGTCTTTTTGCTCGAGCGTCTCGATGATCGCCAACATTTGCGGCACGTACTCGGTGGCGCGCGGCGACTTGTCGGGCGGCAGGATGCCGAGCGCGGCCGTGTCCTCGTCCATGTAGCGGGCGAAGCGGGTCGTCAGGCTGGACAGCGTTTCGCCATTCTCGACGGCGCGCTTGATGATCTTGTCTTCAATGTCAGTGATGTTGCGCACGTAGGTGACGTCGTAACCCGACACCTTCAGCCAGCGGTAAATGACATCGAAGGCCATCATCATGCGCGCGTGACCGATGTGGCAGTAATCGTAAATCGTCATGCCGCAAACGTACATGCGTACCTTGCCTGCTTCGATGGGGACGAATACCTGCTTGTCACGCGCAAGCGTGTTGTAGACCTTCAATTGGCTCATGAGTGGCTTGCCTTAGTTGAAGGGACGTGACGGCGTTTGCAGACTGCGGCAAATTTCGGCAACAACGCAGCCGGGCGCGGGCGCCGCGGAGGCGCGCACCGGGAAAACGGCGTCTGCAACGAGATCGTCACGCCCCTTCGTGCTGTTCTTATTTGATAGAATGGGACGTTCTGCGCAAAGTATAGCATTGATAAAATCTCACCCGGATGCATACGGTTCAGGTTTATTTTTGCGTCAAAGGGTTGACAGCACCTTGCGCCATGTCCACCGAAAGGAACCCAGCACACCATGACAAACGTCCCGCGCCGCACCCTGATCCAGGCTTTCACTGCCGTCCTGTGCGGCCTGGCACTGTCTTCCACCGTCGCCTCGAGCGCTTACGCCGCCGATCTGCCGCAGGTGTCGCTCAAGACCTCGATGGGCGAGATCGTCCTCGAACTCGACCCGCAGCACGCACCGAAAACCGTTGCCAACTTCCTGCAGTACGTGAAATCCGGCTTTTATAAGGGCACGATTTTTCACCGCGTGATTGACGGCTTCATGATCCAGGGCGGCGGCTACGACGTCAAAATGACCGACAAGAAGACCGGCAAGCCGATCAAAAACGAGTCCGATAACGGCCTGAAAAACGTCCCGTATTCGATCGCCATGGCGCGCACCAACGTGCACGATTCGGCCACCTCACAGTTCTTCATCAATGTCGGCGAGAACGCGGCGCTCGATTATCCGGGCCGCGACGGCTCCGGCTACGCGGTCTTCGGCAAGGTGATTTCGGGCCAGGAGGTGGTCGATAAAATCAAGGGCGTGGTGGTCGACGACATCCGCGGCCAGCAGAATGTGCCGGTGGTGCCGATCGTGATTCAGTCGGCCACCATCGTGGGCGCCGCCAAGCCTGTAAAATAACGTTCCGCCAGCATCCGCTACCCATCAATTTTTGAACAGGACATCATCATGGCCGTATTGATTACCACGAACAAAGGCAACATCACGCTGGAACTGGACGCCGAAAAAGCACCGAAAAGCGTCGCCAACTTCCTCGACTACGTCGCCAAGGGCCACTACGACAACACGATTTTTCACCGCGTGATCGGTGACTTCATGATCCAGGGCGGCGGTTTCGACGCCACCATGAAGCAAAAGCCAACCGGCGCCACCGTCGAAAACGAAGCCAAGAATGGCCTCAAAAATGACAAGTACACGGTCGCCATGGCCCGTACCTCGGACCCGCATTCGGCCTCGGCCCAGTTTTTCATCAACACCAAGAACAATAGCTTCCTCGACTATCCAGGCCAGGACGGCTGGGGCTACGCCGTATTCGGCAAAGTCACCGAAGGCGCCGACATCGTCGACCTGATCAACAAGGTCAAAACCGGCCGCAGCGGCATGTTCTCGGACGTCCCTAGCGATCCGGTCATCATCGAAAAAGCCGAAGTCATCTAAGTCAAGCAGCGCGCTCATGCCTATTCCAGAGCGCGCCGTCGCGCTGTTCGTCTCCGACCTGCACCTGCAGGCTTCGCACCCGGTCACGGCCGCCGCCTTTCTGCGTTTTCTCGCGGAGCGCGCGGCTGCAGCGCGACAACTGTATTTACTCGGCGACCTGTTCGAGTACTGGGCCGGCGATGACGACATCCTCGACCCCTTCCACCGCACCATCATCGCCGCACTGCGTGCCGTCTCCGACGCGGGCGTTGCCGTGTTCTGGATTGCCGGCAACCGCGATTTTCTGGTCGGCCACGACTTTGCCGACGCGGCCGGCCTGACCCTGCTGCAAGAACCCCACGTCATCGACATTGCCGGCCAGCGCATCGCACTGGTACACGGCGACGCCGAATGCACGATGGACACGAATTACATGGCGTTTCGCGCGCAGGTGCGCCAACCGGCCTGGCAGCAGCAGTTCCTGGCCATGCCGCTGGCGCAGCGCAAGGGCATCATCGCCGGCATGCGCGCAGGCAGCCGCGAGGCGCACACGATGAAAGCCGACGCCATCATGGACGTCACGCCTGGCGCCATCGACGCCCTGCACGCAGCCACCCGCGCCGACACCATCATCCACGGCCATACGCACCGCCCGGCGCTACACCTTGACGGTGCTCAGCGCCGCTTCGTGCTGCCCGACTGGGAACTCGACGCCGCCCCCGAACGCGGCGGCTGGATCGCGGTCGACGGCGCCGGCGCCATCACCCGGCACGCACTGGACGGCACCACCTTGTAATCGGTATGCACACGATTCTGTTTGACACGCTGCGCACCACTGTTATACTTCAATACAACACCACTGCATCAAAACACTTAACGACAAAGGACCAGGCATGAATATCGGCTGGAACGACAATACCCCGATCTACCGCCAGCTAAAGGAGCGGGTCGTGGGCATGATGCTCGACGGCGTGTTGCGCGCCGGCGACGCATTGCCCTCGGTGCGCCAGATCGCGGCAGAATACCAACTCAATCCAATTACCGTTTCCAAGGCGTATCAGGAACTGGTCGACGACAATCTCGTAGAAAAAAGAAGGGGAATCGGCATGTATGTTACTGAGGGAGCAAGCGAAAAACTGCTGGCCAGCGAACGCGAACGGTTTGTGCGCGAAGAGTGGCCCGCCATGATCGAACGCATCCGCCGCCTGGGTCTGAACGTGGAGGAATTGCTGCGCGTAGCCCAAACGGGAGGTGCGGCATGAGCGCCGTCATGACGGCGCGCGGCCTGAGCAAGCGCTACGGCAAGCATGTCGCCCTCGACGGCATCGACTTCGATATTCCGGCAGGGCGCATCGTCGGCCTGATTGGCCCGAACGGCTCCGGCAAAACCACCACCCTGAAAGCTGCGCTGGGTCTGATCCCGTTTGAAGGCAGCCTGTCGGTGCTGGGCCACGACCCGCGTACCGAGCGCGACGCCCTGATGCAGGATGTCTGCTTCATTGCCGACGTAGCCATCCTGCCGCGCTGGTTAAAAGTGGGCGACGCCATCGATTTCGTGGCCGGCGTGCACCCGCGCTTCGACCGCAAGAAAGCCGAGCGCTATCTCGCCATCACCAAGCTCACGCCGGACATGAAAGTGCGCGCCATGTCGAAGGGCATGATCGTGCAGCTGCACCTGGCGCTGGTCATGGCCATCGATGCCAAACTGCTGGTGCTCGACGAGCCGACGCTGGGCCTGGACATCCTGTACCGCAAGCAGTTTTACCAGAATCTGCTGGAAGACTATTTTGACGAAAACAAGACGATCATCATCACGACTCACCAGGTCGAGGAAGTCGAGCACATCCTCACCGACCTGATGTTCATCCGCGAAGGCAAGATCGTGCTGGCCGCCACGATGGATGAAGTGGGCGAGCGCTATACCGAAGTCATGGTGCAGGCCGACAAGGTGGTCGCTGCGAATGCGCTCTCGCCGATCGACCAGCGCACCGTGTTCGGCAAATCCGTGATGCTGTTCGACGGCGTCGCCCGCTCGCAGCTGGCCACCCTCGGCGAGACCCGTAACCCCAGCGTCGCCGATCTGTTCGTCGCGACCATGAAAGGAAGCTACGCATGAAAACCTTACAGTGGATGCTCCGCCGCGAGATCTGGGAGCACAAGGGTTCGCTGTTCTGGGCGCCGGCCATCGTCGCCGCGATCCTGCTGCTGTTCACAGCCGGCAGTGCGGGCTATGGCATGCTGTCGCACAACCTGAATGTGAACGCCAGCGTGAACGGGCGCATCCTGCACACCACCATGCTCAGCGAGATGCCGGCCGAAATGCGCGCGCAGATCGTGCAAGTGGCCGCCAACAGTTACCTGGCCACTGCCATGCCATTGTTCATCATGCTGGCCTTCACGCTGTTCTTCTATTGCCTGTCAGCGCTGTACGATGAACGGCGCGACCGCAGCGTGCTGTTCTGGAAGTCACTGCCGATGTCGGACCAGATGACGGTGTTCTCGAAGGTGCTCACCGCTGCAGTGGTCGGGCCGGTCATTACCATGGCCGCTGCGCTGGCCATGTCCTTGTCCCTGCTGATCATCCTCGGTGTGCTGCTGGCGTTCAATGGCGTGAATCTGTTCGGCGCGCTGCTGGCCACGCCGGCGCTGTACCTGGCGCCGCTGTTCCTGCTCGGGATGCTGCCAGTGTATGTGCTGTGGGCGCTGCCGACGATCGGCTGGCTGCTGATGGTGTCGAGCTGGGCCAAATCGAAAGTATTTTTGTGGGCGATCGGCGTACCGGTCATCGCGCTGGTCATGGTGCGCTGGGTGGACTTCATCGTCACCGGCCAAGCCACCACGGAAAGCAGCCTGAGCTATATCGCCAAGGAAGTGGTCAGCCGCGGCCTGGGCGGGCTGGTGCCGGGGATCTGGTTCTCCCTAAGCCAGCACACGGTCGCCATGCGGCCAGGCGAGCACGGCATCGAGCTTGACACCGTGTTCCAGCAATCCTGGATGACGCTGACGACGCCAGGTGTATGGCTCGGTGCCGCGGCGGGCATCGCAATGATCTTCGTGGCCATCCGCATGCGGCGCTGGCGCGACGAAGGTTAAGCAAAAGGGAAGCCGGTTGGCTTCCCTTTTTTATTCAAACTGGCGTTTAAAGGTGTCGAACTGGGCCCTCAGTTCGGCCACCTCGGCGCGCAGGCTGGCGACCTCCTGCTCAAGTTGACCGATGCGCCCTCCCGATGGCGCCACCGTGCCAAACGCCGATTCCTCGCGTGCTAGTGCTCCCTCGCCGCCCAGAAGCTGCCCATAGCGCGGCTCTTTGGCGCCCGATGCGACCGGCAGCTTGGCCACCAGCGGCGGGTATTTGTCGATCAAAAATTGCAGCGCCGCCTCCACCGCCTCAACCGATTTGAATTCGTGCACGCGGCCGCTGCGGGTTCGGATTTCGCCAGACGTTTGCAGCCCGCGCAGCATCAGGATGGTCAACACTGCCAGCTTGTCCTGCTCGAGCGTGTACTTGATGCGCAGCCGGTGTTCGTACTTCGCCACGCGCGCGCCCGCCTGCGTGACGCCGTTGACCAGCTTCCTTTGCATCAGCCTCTGCAAAACGTCATAAACCGTTTCCTCGGACAGCTGCATGACCGGGTCGCGGCTCGAGAGCTGGTTGCAGCCGTTCATCAAGCCGTTCAAGGTCATCGGATAGCTGTCGGGCGTGAGGGCTTCTTTTTCGGCCAGGACAGCCAGCACGCGAATTTCAAACGGATCCAGATCGATTTCTTCAGTCATAGCTTCCTTAATCGACCAGGCGGTTCAGCCTGGCCGAGTCGAGTTTATCGTTGATGATTAAATTCGGGCAGGCGATGCCGGCTGCCTTGATGGTCGCGGCGAGCCGTTCGATCTGCTCATCCTGGCGCGCCACGTGGTTGATCAGGCCGTGCAGGGCCTTCGACAGCGGATCATCGCCCTCGGGCGAAACGCCGTAAGCGCTGAACAGTTTTTCGCTGCGGGTTTGCTCTTCCTTGCGCACGATGTGGGCCGGGTTGCCGACTGCCGTCGCGCCCGCCGGCACCGGCTTGATGACCACCGCATTCGAACCCACCTTGGCGAACTCGCCGACAGTGAAGGCGCCCAGCACCTGCGCGCCGGCACCGACAATGACACCGCGCTCGAGCGTCGGATGGCGCTTGGTGCCGGCCACCAGCTTGGTGCCGCCCAAAGTCACGCCTTGATAGATGGTGCAGTCGTCGCCCACCACGGCCGTTTCGCCGATGACGACGCCGAAGCCATGGTCGATGAAGACGCGCCGGCCGATGAGGGCGCCGGGGTGGATTTCAATGCCAGTGATGATGCGGGCGACATAGGCGATGAAGCGGCCGATCCATTTGAACCCGGCGCGCCAGCATGCGTGGGCCCAGCTATGCATCAGGATGGCGTGGAAGCCGGGATAGCAGGTGAAGACTTCCCAGGCGTTGCGGGCGGCAGGATCGCGTTCAATGATGGCGTGGATGTCTTCGCGCAGCTTGGCAAACATGGGGACGTGGAATCAATTACAAGACAAGCATGGTAGCGCATCGGAGAACGATGCGCTGATAGCAGGGGCAATACGAGGATGTTGAATAGGGCGATGCGTCTCCGCCTGCATGGCGGAGACGATACGCTTTACCCGGTCACGCCTTCCAGCGCCATGCGCTGGCGCCGCGCCTCGAACAGGCAGACGCCCGACGCGACGGACACGTTCAGACTCTCGACCGAGCCGAACATCGGAATGCTGACCAGCACATCGCAGGTCTCGCGCGTGAGGCGGCGCATGCCCTCGCCTTCCGAACCCATCACCAGCGCAGCCGGCCCGGTGAAGTCGGCCGCATACAAACCGCGGTCGGCATCGTCGGAGGTGCCGATCAACAGGATATTGCGCTCTTTGAGCTCGCGCATCGTGCGCGCCAGATTCGTCACCGTGATGTACGGCACCGTCTCGGCCGCGCCGCTGGCAACCTTGGCGGCGGTGGCGTTCAAGCCCACCGCGCGGTCTTTCGGCACGATGACTGCGTGAGCGCCGACACCGTCGGCCACGCGCAGACAGGCGCCGAGGTTGTGCGGGTCGGTGATGCCGTCGAGGATCAGCAGCAATGGCGGGCCCTCGATTGCGTCCAACAGTTCATCGAGATTACGCGCCAGCGACAACTGGCTGGCAAAGGCGATCACGCCCTGGTGACGGCGGGTGCCGACAATTTTATCCAGGCGCGCCGAGTCGACCGGCATGACCCGTACGCCGGCCGCTTTGGCACCAGCGATCAGGTCTTTCATACGGCGGTCGTCACGACCCGCATCGACGAAAATTTCTTCCACCGACGAGGCTTCGTGCCGCAGGCGCGAAACCACGGCGTGGAAGCCGAAAATCATTTTGTTCTTCATTTCTTGCTTCTTCTCTTGCTTGAGTTGCGGGTATTCGACGGCTGACGATCTTGTGGCTTTGAACTCGTATCGAGCTCATAACGCGATTTACCTGACGACTCTTTCGGCTGGCGCGAACGGCCCGGCTTGGCTTCCTGCGCCTTGTGGGCAGCGCTCTTCGGCACCGATGCACCCTCGGCCGGCAGCGTCACGCTCTCGCCCGACAGCACCAGATCGATTTTTCGCGCTTCCATGTCGACGCGGGCCACTTGCACCGTGACTTTGTCGGTCAGCTGGAATTTCTTGCCAGTGCGCTCGCCGCGCAATTCATGCCGGCCTTCGTCGTACTGGAAGAAATCAGCGCCCAGCTCGGTAATGTGGACCAGGCCTTCGACATACAGTTCGTCGAGCTGCACGAAGATGCCGAAAGTGGTCACGCCCACGACCATGCCGGTGAATTCTTCACCGATCTTGTCCTGCACGAAATAACACTTGAGCCAGGCTTCGACGTCGCGCGAGGCTTCATCGGCACGCCGTTCGTTGGCCGAGCAATGGACACCGAGCGCATCCCAGATGGTGAGATCTTTTTCCTGCTTCTCCTTGCCCTGCAATTTATCTTTGGCCTTCTGCTTGCGCGTGGCGTTCGATACATTGGTGTTCAGGCTGGCGAGGTCGATGCCTTTCGGCTCGTATTTTTTGCCCAGCAAAATCGCCTTGATGGCGCGGTGCGTCAGCAAGTCGGGATAGCGGCGGATCGGGCTGGTGAAGTGCGCATACGCGTCGTACGCCAGGCCGAAGTGGCCGATATTGTCCGGGCTGTAGACTGCCTGCTGCATCGAGCGCAGCAGCATGGTCTGCAGCAGGGCCGCATCGGGACGCTGTTTGATTTGCTGCATCAGCGCGGCGTAGTCGCCGGCCGATGGCTTGTCGCCGCCGTTTAATGTCAAACCAGCCTGCTTGAGGAAAGTGTGCAGCTGTTTCAGCTTTTCTTCGGTCGGCGTGGCGTGGATGCGGAACGCGCCCGGATGCTTGTTGCGGATCAGAAGGTCGGCGGCGCAGACGTTCGCGGCCAGCATGCACTCTTCGATCAGGCGGTGAGCATCGTTGCGGGTGCGCGGCACGATCTGTTCGATCTTGCCCTGCGGGTTGCAGACGATATACGTTTCCGTGGTTTCGAAATCGATTGCACCGCGCTTCTGGCGTTCCTGCAGCAGCGCGTGGAACACGCTGTTCAGGTTGAGCAGGTGCGGCACGATGGTCGGGCGGCTCTTCGCTTCGGCACCGTCCGGGTTGGCCAGCATGTCGGCCACCTGGTTATACGTCAGGCGCGCGGCCGAGTGAATCACGGCCGGGTAGAACTGGTAAGCCTTGACTTCACCGGTGGCGGTGACGACGGCATCGCAGACCAGGGTAAGCCGATCCACAGCCGGGTTCAGCGAACACAGGCCATTCGACAGCTTTTCCGGCAGCATCGGGATCACGCGGCGCGGGAAATACACCGACGTGCTGCGCTCGATGGCGTCGACGTCGAGCGCATCGTTCGGCTTCACGTAATGCGACACGTCGGCAATCGCGACGATCAGGCGGAAACCCTTGGCGCGGCCGATTTTCACCGGCTCGCAATACACGGCATCGTCGAAGTCGCGCGCGTCTTCGCCGTCGATGGTGACCATCGGCACGTCGCGCAGGTCGACGCGGTCGGCCAGGTCGGCATCCGTTACCTGGCCCGGCAGTTTATTCGCCTGCTTGAGTGCGGCGGCAGAGAAGACGTGGGGCACGCCGAACTTGCGCACGGCAATTTCGATTTCCATGCCAGGATCGTCGAGCTCGCCGAGGATCTCGTGGACAGTGCCGGTCGGCTGCTTGAAGCGGGCCGGCTGCTCGATCAGTTCGACACTGACGACCTGCCCGGCCTTGGCTTTGCCAGGCTTGCCGACGATCAGGATATCCATCGCGATGCGCTGGTCTTCCGGTGCGACTTTCCAGACGCCGTCTTCATTGAGCAGGCGCCCAATCACGTGCGTATTGGCGCGTGCCACGACTTCGACGATGGTGCCCTCAGGGCGGCCACGGCGGTCCATGCCCGTGACTTTCGCCATCACGCGATCGCCATGCAGCACTTTCTGCATTTCTTTGTCGTTGAGGAAGAGATCGCCGGAATTGTCATCCGGGATGACGAAGCCGAAGCCGTCGCGGTGCGCGCTGACTTTGCCGGCGATGAAGCCGGTTTCCTGTGCCAGCGTGAAGACGCCGGTGCGGTCGCCCTGCAATTGGCCGTCGCGCTCCATGGCATTCAGGCGGCGCGTGAGCACTTCTGCGGCATCGGGATCGACGCCGAGCGCAAGCACCAGCGCAGTGGCATCGAGCGGACCCGCGGACTCGCGGAAGACGGCGAGGATTTCCTCGCGGCTTGGAATAGTATAGGTAGGTTGCTTCAAATCGTTTTTTCTTGGAGTGAGATTGACAACGTAGACAGGCGTAGTGTAACGGAGGACTACCCGTTTCGCCTAACGCGGCATGGATGCGCCCATTCAAAATGTAGGCTTTGACATTTGAAAACGCTGCGCTATAATCTCGGTCTTTCGCGGCAACCCAACTCGATTCAGGGTGATACGCAGAGAGAAATGCAGCATGTCGGTAATGCAGTTTCAACCAGATTAAAAAGTAGTGCAAGAAGTTAATCTGGCGCAAAACTACAAAGCCTGATATGATAGCACAAGTCGGCGGCAAGGAATAATTTGCTGCAGATAGCAGGTGTAACACAATGCCCACGTGGCGGAATTGGTAGACGCGCATGGTTCAGGTCCATGTGCCTTCGGGTGTGGGGGTTCGAGTCCCTCCGTGGGCACCAACTACCGGATTTATTTCCGCAAGCAGTAAAGTTAGTAAATGCAGTAAGCAGTAAATGTTGTAGCAGTATCAGTGCCCACGTGGCGGAATTGGTAGACGCGCATGGTTCAGGTCCATGTGCCTTCGGGTGTGGGGGTTCGAGTCCCTCCG
>NZ_JAQQPS010000013.1:0-192897 GCF_036688685.1 Massilia sp. S19_KUP03_FR1
CCAGGCACTGAAAAACTGGCACGATAAAAAGCCAGAATTATTCGTTAAACGCGTCTATAACCAAGCGGGTCTTGACAATTAGCAACGGAGGCGAAGGAACGCCAGGTCAAATTGCCAATACTTTTGACTATTGGACAAGTCTAATGAAAAATAATAACCAAATAAAGAAGGTTGGAAAAGAGGCCACGCTAGGCTTTATTTTCTCCCTTGCCGACGATCGAAAATCGACGGTACGTCAAGGATGAGCATGAAAAAACCTTTAGCGATAATTTTATTCAATCCATTCGCTCGGTTATTAACATTCTCACTTGTACTTTACTTATCGGGATGCAATATGAAAACCGCCCCTAACAACAATGTAGGCCGAAATGAAGAATTGCCGCTCTTTGATCCACATACACCAACCTTTACATGCATGCCGGAAAAGATTTTTGCTTTGGACGCGGAAGCAGACAGATGGTTTCAGCAGGCTCGGGAACTGGAAAGTGCGCAGATATTCGTGGACGACCGCGACTACAACAAAATTGTCGCGCTTACTCGCCAGTCTGCTGAACGCAACCATTGGAAAGCGATGCTGAATCTGGCTAGCTTGTATCTTGAAGGGAAGGATAAAAATCATGGCGTAGAAGATGCGGTTCAACTGGTCGAGAACGCAATGAAAATCGGCATTCCGAACGCTTATGATCGCATGGGGACTTACTACATGAATGGCACGGGTGTGAATGCGGATGCCACGCGGGCATACGCATTTTGGCAACGCGCCGCACAAATGGGAAGTCCGGAAGCTTTAACTTTCCTCGGTGAAAAACTGCAGTATAGAGAAGACCAGCCCAACGCAGCAGGATGGGCGAATATTGCGGTTGGAATACAGATGCTGGAGTGCGCATACTCCAAAGGTGACAGAAACGCTGCTTTTGAATTGGGCCTTATATATAGCATACCCGCCGGAGGCGCTGCTACAAAAACTGATCTTTCCCGTGCGCTAAATGTTTTACACGAAGGCGTGAAACTTGGATGCCAGAAATGTGCCGCAAGATTATGGATCGAATTTTCTCACCCAC
This sequence comes from Massilia sp. S19_KUP03_FR1, assembly GCF_036688685.1. NCBI lineage: Bacteria > Pseudomonadati > Pseudomonadota > Betaproteobacteria > Burkholderiales > Oxalobacteraceae > Massilia > Massilia sp. S19_KUP03_FR1. The sequence goes on from NZ_JAQQPS010000013.1 coordinate 1,062, forward strand.
TTAACCCATTGAAAAAAATAGCGCCGTTTCTCGACGAGGCCCGTACAGAACGCTACAGAATATTAAGTCGCGCTCTCGACTTCGACCCTGAGCGACGTTTCCCGAATCTCGACAAGATTATCCCATTGCCACCCGCCGACCTCCCCCCCTGGAACGGCGATCGCGACACCCTGCTCGACGCCGCACGCGGCGTCAGCCATCCGCCATCCGCGCCCCGCTCACCGACCACCTCTTCGGAACGCAAGGGACGCTTTTTCCTGGCTCCCGAATATCGCCTGATGCCGACTGACGACATCACTGATGATGCGACAGCACCATTCACCGGCTACTGGCAACCCGTCATTGAAGAAAACAAGCCCTACCAGGACAGCGCGGGCAAAACAATCGGGCCAGGACTGTATCAAGTCGGCGAGCGTTTCGAGCGCGTAGATAAGCGGCGTCAAACCAGGGCCACCGATGGTGGTCCTGGTTTGCAGTGGCGCAATTGGCGCACTGTACGGCACGATCAGGGAACAATTTCTCCTCCGGTCGACAGCAAACGTACGCGTCTTGTCGCGCCGCCTGCGAAACCCACGGCGTGCGCCGCCAGCGAGCGTTGTCCGGTCACTGGCATCTGGCAACCCTGGGTGCACGCCGAGCATCCTGAGCAAAACACGATCAACCAGTATTGGCGGCAAACCTGGGTCGTTGCGGGCCAGTGCTTCCCGAATCCCCAGCTGGCGTGGATGCTCGATGTGCCGGCCACGGACATTACCTGGCACCTGATGGACTGCGTGGGGGTCGACATCGCCATGGCAACATGGTCGGCTACGTCATGAGACTGAACTCCGTGACCGACTATTGGGACACGGAAGCGCACCACTACGAAGAACCGCGCCGGGAACGGCATCTTGCCAGCCTCGCATTAGGCTTGTACGCAACAGGCGATGCATTTGACCTGCTGCCTTGTCCCACTACGGTGAGCACTTACGGAACGATACGCAATGTCGTACGGGAACGCATGCTCACCATACCGTCTGACCACTCCGCCGTTGCACCGCGGGCTGCGGGCTGCGGTCCGACTGTCGCGCGAAGTCGTGCCGCTGGAACCGCGCTTGTCATGCGATCCCAAAGAACCAGGTCCTGTGACCGGCACTTGGCAACCGTGGCTGTCGGTCGATCACCCTCTGCGGCACGCCGTCAATCAGCCATGGCGCCAGGCATGGATAACGTCGGGCCAGTCCTTCCCCGATCCGAGGTCCGAATGGCTGTTGTCGCTGGATAAATGTGAATTGTCGTGGCACTTGCTCGACGATGCATCGCCCAATTTGGTGTAACACCGTCGCCAGGAATGTCCCCTAAAACCCAGCAATTGAGAGGCCATAAAAATGAAGCATGAAGGACGTGCAGTCGTTCGGCTGAACGACAAGACCGACCACGGCGGAACGGTCATCTCTGCCTCATCCGGCACGCGGGTCATGGGACGCGATGCCGCACTTGCGGGCGATATGACGTTCTGCCCCAAATGCAAGGGCAACTTTCCGATCAAGCCCGATGGGGCCGGCGCCCGACATAACGGACGCGCCTACGCCTACGCCAACGACAGCACCGCATGCGGAGCAAAACTGATTGGCTCACTCTGAATAGTTGACCTGCCGCCAGCCAGGAGAGAACGCCCTCACCAGCCACAGGAAAAAGCCTGCTTCACATGAGCGAAATAACTTTATTGAATTCATTCGACGAAGGGGAATTGCAGATGCGCACAAGAGAAAAAGCGACTGACAACATCGACCGGGTCGCAGCAAAAACAGCCTTGATAATGGAAACCAATAATCTGCGTGGCGGGAGTGATGCCGGCCAGGCGCTGGCCAGCCTCAAACGACTGGTAACCCGTCTCGGCATGCAGACATTGGCGCCGCAGTGTTTGGCGCAGTGGATCATCACGCACGACGGCCTGGAACAGGAGGCTTGCACAGAGATCACGAAACTTGCAGGCCGGCCAGTCGACTTCGTCGCCATCGATCCTCAAGACAGCTACTACGACGCCAAAAATCTCGGCTTCGACCGGGTAGATCCGCTGCGTTGCGATTACGTGGCATTCTGCGATGCAGACTGCACCCCCGCCGCAGACTGGCTGGCGCAGCTCCTGTTGCCGTTTGCCGAAGCCGCGCCAAGCGCACCCGTCGCCGTTGCAGGCCGCACAAGCTATTCAGCAAGCGTCCTGGGCGTGGCCCTGACGTCCATCGACTTCATGTATTTTCCGGGAACGTTGCGGACTGGCGCGACATGTAACTTCTATGCGAACAATGTCGCCTTTCGTCGCGAGGTGTTCGACGCGTACCGCTATCAGGCGCTCCCCGGCGTCTACCGCGCCCATTGCCAGGTGATGGGAATGCGGCTTCAGGCTGCCGGCATCGGTATCCACTTCGCAGCGCGTGCGCATACCGAACATCGGCTTCCCGACACGCGGCGGGAACTGTTCAAACTACGCTGGATGCGCGGCGAAGACAGCGTCAGCCTCACGCCTTACCTGGTGCGCACATGCCTGCCTGGCGCACTCCAATGGCTGGCGCGCAGCGGCCCGATCGGTCCCCTGTGCGTGATGGCCGCGCGCCTCTTCTACAGCGTGCGGGCACTGAACCGGCAAGACTTGCCGCCCCTGCGCGGCTTACAGCGTCCAGCGGCAGCGGCCGTGCTGCTCGCCATGTCGTCAATCGATACATTCGGCGCTATCACCCGCGCGCTTGTCGCCCTGGCGCAGCCGCCGGCAGACCGCAAGCTCGAAGCACTGTCCTACCACCGCCAATAACCCTGTTTGCTCAACCCATGAAAGTCGAGTCTCCACCATGAAAACAAATCAACTTGGCATACTGGCCTCGCGCCTTGCACTTGCTGCTCTGATGCTCCATGGCGTGACCGTCGGCGCTGCGCCGGTCGAATTCGCCGGGCGCGGTGTGTTTCATTTCACCTCCGCCAGCGGGTGTCCGCCAGGCGGTCTCGATACGACGCATACAGAATGCAACCGCATTGCAATTGACCGGCCTGACACGCGGGTCGGGGTCAATGCGGAGAATCACACGATTGTCTTCTCGACCGGCGCCACGCAGGAAAAAGAGGCAGTGGTCGGCGACGTGCTCATTCACGGAAGCGGTGTGTCCGAAGAGGGCCAGCGGGTGCCGTTGAGCCTGCACGTCTTGCTGCGGCGCGCAGGAAAAAAATGGGATGTGGATAGCTACATCCACGCACCGGTGCGAGGAAATTTTTCGAGCGTGTCCATCGATCCCTATCAGATCGTCGCACGGGAAGGCGCGCAGACGCGCGTGCTGCTGACGCCGGAGCGTGCACATAAAATGTTTGCAGATCCATCGCTGAGAAAGCGCCTTGCGCGGGCGTTCGTGTCGGTTCGTTCCACCAGCGCCGTCAATGCGGCAAACGACAATATTACGGTTGCGCTCGGGTTGGGCAAGTTCTCGACATCGGTGCTCCGGGCTGGTTTCACATCGAGCAATCCTGCATCAGCCGGCGACCTTGCGCGCACTTTCAACAACGGCAATTGGGCGATCGAACTTGAAGCACTGAGCGACCGCATTCCACGCTGGGTGGTGCAGCGCGAACTGTTCCTGTTCGGACTCGATGCGCACCCTGCTCTGCAAACACTGCGCGAAGTTGGCTTCAAGGACCACGACAAGCTGACATTCGGTGCACGCGACGGCAAAGGCTACCTGCGTCTGAATGACCAGGAAGCGCCATTTGACGGCGCAGCCGCATCCGGTCACGCATTCATGCAAGAGAGCTTCATGGGCATGATTCTGGCGTGGCAGCGCACCCTGGCAGGCCAGGCTACTGCGGCTTCTTCCGCGGCGCCGAAACCACCACGGTCATGAGTGTCACGCCTTGCAGCGGGCCAGCGTCAGCGGCGCATGACAGTCTGGCCAATCCCGCCTTCACGCGGTCCGAAGCACGTGGCTTCACCGCCTTGCAGGCCAGGCTGGTCGACCGCATCAAGCGTGCAGCCATTCGTCATCTGCATGCCAGTGCAAGCGGCGAACGGTTGTTGCTACGCATGTACCTCGATGCCGAGGAGGCCTCCCTGGGGATCCTGCGCGAGCAACTGCGCCAGAAGCCGCCGGGCTGGCTGGCGCGCCAGATCAGGCAGCATCTGGCCGAAGAACAAATCCACACGACGCTATTCGGCGCCGCCCTGGACGCCAAGGGAGGCCGCTCTCGCTCCGCCCTGACGCCGCCAGGGCTGAGCCGCCGCAAGCTGGCACGCTGGCATCAACTGGCAAATCAACACGCACATTGCTTCGCACACGGCGCCCTGGTGCCAGCGTATGCAACGACAATGTGCGCCGAGCAGATGGCTGCGCGCATCCTGCACCGTCACTGCGAAACGATTGGCTCCGCACACGCACTGCACGCGCTGTTTGCCACGATACTGGCAGATGAAAATCGGCACGTGCGCCTCTGTGCGCATACCCTGCAGCGACTGGTCGCGCCGCACGAGATGGCAAGCCTTGCTACCCTGCTTGCCGAGGTCCGGAAAATCGAGGCGGCCTTCGGTATCAGCGGCGCGCTGGCCTTGTATGTCGCCGGCCTGATTGGGCGCGCCTGGCCCGACGGGGGTGCCAGATGACACCGCGTATCGTGTACCTTGCAACGGCGGACGCGCGCGGCCATTTGATGCGGGCGCAGTTACTGGTGCATGCGTTGCGCCAGGCAGGTGCGCAGGTGGATGTGATAACCACCTCGGATGCGGGCCAGCGCTTCCTGGCAGGTTTCGGCATCGAGGCCAGCATCCTGTCGCATCACTACGCAATGCAATTCGACACGCGCCAGAACATGCTGCGTGGCGCATCGAATCGCAACGTTCTGCATTACATGGTGCATCCAGCCAGGATGCTGCGCGATCTCCTGCGCCTGCGGCGCACCCTGCGTGGCAAGGATATTCTGGTCAACGACTCATTTCATCCTGCCGCGCTGTTCATGGGAATCCTGCCGGTCGCGCGCCGCAAGGTCGTGCACGTGTATGGAGGAAGCCTGCGGGAAGCAGTGCTCGGCAATTTTGACGGTACCAAACGACGCCTGTTCAGTCATCTGTTCAGGCATGTCGTTGGCTGGCAAATCGATGCAGCGCGGGCGCGCCTCGAGCACGATTTCAGCTATGCCATCAGCGATCACGCAAAGGGACGCGACTGTTCTCTCCCGACGCCCGTGCAGGTTGCCGGACCGCCGCCTGCCGACGGTTTGAACAGTGCTGCGATCTATCTCAACCCCCATTTCAGCGATACCAATCTGGCGCATGCGCTGTGCGAGGGAATCGCCGATGCGGGCCTGGCTGCGTATTGCGTCGGCGAAGGATACGCCGGCAACGACGGTTGGGTTGGTGTCGATCCGAACTGGGCCAGCCGAGCCGCACATGCCGAAGTGATCGTGTCCGCGCCGGGAATGGCGGCGCTCTCGATCGCTGTCGTGTACGGCCGCCCTATCATACTGGTGCTCACCGAACAGCCCGAGCAGGCCAGCAATGCCAAGCGCGCGACGGCGTTGGGTATTGCCCACCAGACCGTGACCTGGCGCGGTGAGGCGCATGATTTCCGCTGCCAGGTCCGGCAGGCTGCCAGCACGCTGCGACGTATGGTGCCGGCACCGACCGCAGTATCCTCGGGGCGGCTACAGGCGCAAGCGCGTGTCGATGCGTGGACCGTGCGCCTGCTGGCACTGTGCGGGGTGCAAACATGATGTATTCAATCGTGAAATTTCGCGCCCTGCTGGCGGAGCGCAGGCACAACCGACAGGCCGGGAGCGCATTCATGGGCATGCTGGTGGGGCTGGCAATTTTTGTGATCGTTCAACGCACGGTCGTGCCGCGGTACAGCTTTGTCACACCGGCTGATCTGGCCATTCCGTTCATGCCGCTGACATGGGCAATTTACGTCCTGTTTTTCCCATTCGTCATTGCAGTGTCGGCCTACGCGCATGAACAGGCATTCGACACGTTCAAAGTCGCCGTCGTCGTGGCGTTCATGGTGAGCATCGGATGCTTTCAGCTATTCCCCGAAATCGTTCCGCGTCCCGACCCGACATCCATCGCCAATAGCTTTCTACGCCAGCGGATCACGCGCTTGTGGGAAGTCGACCTGCCGTCAAATGGTCTGCCCAGCCTGCACGTCAGCGTCACTTGCCTGGTTTGCCGGATGGCCTGGCTGACCCGCTATCGATGGTTGATCGGCACAACCGGTTCGCTGATTTGCCTGTCCACCCTCACTCTCAAGCAGCACACCCTGGTCGATGTGGTCGCCGGTTTGCTGCTGGCAGGACTGTGCGCGATCGTCGCCGAAAAATGGCAACAGGCAGAGGTGTCACATGGTCGCGCATAAAGCAAGTGGCGGCAGCAACGCAGGTTTGCTCGGGTTCATCCCGGACGCCGGACTGTTTCGCATCCAGCCATGGCGCGCGATGACTGCCCTGGCGGCAGATTGGTGCCTGATAGCCGCGGCATTCGCAAGCGCTATACTGTGGCCCTATCCGATTACCTACCTGGCGGCGGCGGTGATCGTCGCACGTACTCAGCTGGCGTTGGCGGTCGTGATGCACGAAAGTGCGCATGGCACTTTGTTACCATCGCAATGGCTGAACGATGCCGTCGGCCAGGCTTGCGCGGCCGGGCCTTTGTGCCTGTCACTCAAGACGTATCGTGCAGGACACGTGCAACATCATCTTCTGCCTATGCGCAGTGACGATCCCGTGGCGGTCGTGTTCGACATTATCGACTATCCAATTTCGCGCCGCAGGCTGGTTTTCCGGCTGCTCGGTGCTGTACTCGGCATTGCCTATCTTGTCAGCGCATTCAAGTTCATGCGCGGCGACTATCGCGGGATCATGCCCGGTGTACCCAAATCGCGCAGCGCCAAGGTTTGGGAAGTTGGCACGATGTTGACCAGCAATGGCTTGCTCCTCGCTGTGCTTGCGCTGTGCGGACATGCCTGGTTGTACCTGGCCCTCTGGACGCTTCCATCGGTGACCTTGCTGCCGCTCTTTGGTCGCATCAGGGCCATCATGGAACACGCCGGGCTGACAGAAGGCGACGACCAAAGCCGCAATGCCAGGACGATTATTCGCCCGTCATGGCAAACGTTTCTGTTCGGCCCGCACGCCATTCACTACCATATTGAGCACCATCTTTTTGTCCGCATGCCCTTCTACAATCTGGGCAAGGTGCATCAACGACTGCGTGCCGATGGATTGCTCCCGCCTGCGAATTTGTACGCGGGGTATGGGGGTGTTTTACGGGATGTCAGTTTGCCTGATTCAAAATAAACGGGTGGTAGCTGCACTGCTCGGTGATTTGTTGCGTGGCTTGCTTGGGTAAAGCCTGATCAGAGGTACGAACGCGCGCCCACGGCGCGCGGGCTGTGCGCATGGCGCACAGCAGATGGGCGATTCGGAGAGGGCTGGGCGTAGTACGCCCAGCCCTTCGAATCCCACGCGGGGGCCACGCAGGTGGCCCCCTCCTCTCCGCCGCCAGCAAAAAAAAAGCCACCCGAGGGTGGCTTTTTTTCTGCTTCTGGCGGAGAGGGTGGGATTCGAACCCACGGTACGATTTAACGTACGCCTGATTTCGAGTCAGGTACATTCGACCACTCTGCCACCTCTCCGGTGTTCTGTGTTCGCACTCGGCCGCTACTCTGGCACAAGGGTGGTCTCGAATTCTGCTGCAGGGCTTGTATTTCTTGTGCCCCGCTGCAAGAGAACAAAATTATAGCGGCTCGCATGTAAAAACGGAAGAGCTAATCTGTAAAGATACGCAAATTTTTATGCGTACCAGATCGGCATTACGCCGAGGCAGGCGTCAGCGTCGTCAAACCACCCATGTACGGACGCAACACTTCCGGGATCGTCACACTGCCGTCAGCATGCTGATAGTTCTCCAGCACCGCCACCAGCGTGCGTCCCACGGCAAGACCCGAGCCGTTGAGCGTGTGCACCAGTTCCGGTTTGCCGGCCGGATTGCGGAAGCGCGCCTGCATGCGGCGCGACTGGAACGCTTCGCAGTTCGACAATGACGAAATCTCACGGTAGGTGTTTTGCGCCGGGAGCCACACTTCCAGGTCGTAGGTCTTGGTGGCGCCAAAACCCATGTCGCCGGTGCACAATGCCATCACGCGGTACGGCAAGCCCAGCCCCTGCAGGATCGCTTCGGCGTGGCCGACCATCTGCTCGAGCGCGTCATACGATGTGTCGGGATGCACCACCTGCACCATCTCGACTTTATCGAACTGGTGCTGACGGATCATGCCGCGCGTGTCGCGGCCGTAGCTGCCGGCTTCCGAGCGGAAGCATGGGGTGTGCGCCGTCATTTTGACCGGCAGGCTTTCCAGCGGAAGGATCTCGGCGCGCACGATATTTGTCAGCGTGACTTCCGACGTCGGGATCAGGTAGAAGGTCTCGCCCTCGCCCTCGACGCCGCCTTTTTTTACCGAGAATAAATCGGCTTCAAACTTCGGCAACTGGCCGGTGCCGCGCAGCGAATCGGCGTTGACCATATACGGCGTGTAGCACTCGGTGTAGCCGTGCTGGTCGGTGTGCGTGTTGAGCATGTACTGGGCCAGCGCGCGGTGCAGACGGGCGATGCCGCCCTTCATGACCGAGAAGCGCGTGCCCGTCAATTTGGTGGCCACTTCGAAATCCAGGCCCAGCGGGCCGCCGATGTCGACGTGGTCCTTGACTTCGAAATCGAAGCTTGGGGGCGTGCCGCTCTTGCGCACTTCGACGTTGCCCGATTCGTCGGTACCGACCGGCACCGATGGATGCGGCAGGTTCGGGACCGATTCGAGGAAGGTCGCGATTTTTTCTTGTACCGCACTCAAGGCGGTTTCGTTGGTTTTGAGCTCGTCGCCCAGGCCAGCCACTTCCGCCATCACGGCGCTGGTGTCTTCGCCTTTGCCCTTGAGCATGCCGATCTGTTTCGACAGCGCGTTGCGCTTGCTTTGCAGCTCTTCGGTACGCATTTGGATCGCTTTGCGTTCGGCTTCGATGGCGTTGAAACCTGCCACGTCGAGCTGGAACTTGCGGGTCGCGAGGCGCTCTGCGACGTTGGCGATGTCCTTGCGGAGGAGTTGGATGTCTATCATATTGTCGGGGCCAGCGCTGAATGTATAAAGCGCAATTGTACCAAGCCGACTATCGATCAATGCGAGTTTTAGCGGTCATCCTTACCGCCCTCACAACCTGGGAATTAACCCAGGTTGGCGCGCTCTGCAGCAGTCAGCCGGTGGCCGACCACGATAACGGTCGGAATGGCTGGTGCGGCGACGGCGACCGCTTTGGTGGTGGCAGCCATCATTGGCGCCGGTGCGACGATGGTTTCAGCGGAGGCGTAGCTGCCAAAGATGCCGACAGCAGCAGCGACGAGGAACAGGCCTTCGATGTTTTTACGAACTTTCATGATGTTTCTCCAGTGGGTTTCAAGGGTGCCAAGTCGTCTTGGCATGGTTGAACTTTACCCACCGGACCCGCATGACGCCATCGACTTGCGACGAAGTGCACAAAACCGGCCCTGGATTGCAAGAAATGCGGAATGGATCAATCTTGCAGGAGCTTTAGCCGCAATAAGGCTCAGTTAGCACTGGCGTCGGCGTCCAGGCTGCGCAGCCACGCCAGCTTTTCGGCGATTTTGACCTCGATCCCGCGCGGTACCGGCTCGTACCAGCCGGGTTCTTCCATACCCTCTGGTAAATAGGTTTCGCCAGCGGCGTAAGCATTCGGCTCGTCGTGCGCGTAGCGGTATTCGTGGCCATAGCCGAGCTCTTTCATGAGCTTGGTTGGCGCATTGCGCAAGTGCACCGGCACCTCGCGCGACTTGTCTTTTTTGACGAAGGCGACGGCGCGGTTGTAGGCGTTGTAGCCGGCATTGCTCTTCGCTGCCATGGCCAGGTAGATGACGGCCTGGCCGAGCGCCAGCTCCCCTTCCGGCGACCCCAGCCGCTCATACGTCGCGGCCGCATCGTTGGCGATCTGGATCGCGCGCGGGTCGGCGATGCCGATGTCTTCCCAGGCCATGCGCACGATGCGGCGCAGCATGTACTGCGGGTCGGCGCCGCCGTCGAGCATGCGGCACAGCCAGTACAGCGCCGCGTCCGGATGCGAGCCGCGCACGGATTTGTGCAGGGCCGAAATCTGGTCATAGAAATTGTCACCGCCCTTGTCGAAGCGGCGCGAATTCAGGGTCAACGCATTGTCGACGAATTCGCCGGTGATGCGCGTGAGGCCCGACGTCTCGGCCGATGTCTTGGTCTGCTCGAGCAGATTGAGGAAGCGGCGCGCATCGCCGTCGGCGTACCCGATCAGCGTGGCAATGGCGACGTCGTCGAATTGCAGGTGCTGCAGCACGCGCTCCTGGGCACGCTTGAGCAACAACAGCAGTTCGGCGTCGGTCAAGGCTTTCAACACGTACACCTGCGCGCGCGACAGCAGCGCCGAGTTGACTTCGAAGGAAGGATTCTCGGTGGTCGCGCCGATCAGCGTCACCAGCCCCGATTCAACGAAGGGCAGCAAGGCATCCTGCTGCGATTTGTTAAACCTGTGAATCTCGTCGATGAAGAGAATCGTGTGCTTGCCACTGGCCAGGTGGTGCTCGGCCTGCTCGATCGATGCGCGGATATCCTTGACGCCCGACAGCACCGCCGACAGCGCGATGAATTCGCAGTCGAAGGCGTTGGCCGTCAGGCGCGCCAGCGTGGTCTTGCCGACGCCGGGCGGGCCCCAAAGAATCATGGAATGCGGCTTGCCGGATTTGAACACCAGGTTCAGCGGCTTGCCGGCACCGAGCAGGTGGCTCTGGCCGATCACTTCATCAATGGTGCGCGGACGCAGCGCTTCGGCCAGCGGCGCAGCCGGCTCGTTCTTGAACAGGTCATCCATGGCTTGCCTTCAGTTTTGCACTATTGGGCAGAGACGTCGGCGCCCTTCGGCACCTCGAATTTGAAGAAGTTGGCCGCCAGGGTCGGATTTCTCTGGAAATTGGTAAAGCGCAGCTTCGAGGTCTGGCCGAACGCATCCTTCAAATCCATCGCTTCCGGCACGCCGTTTTTCAGGCCGATGCTGATCTGCTCGAACGAGGTGTCCTTGTTCTTCGGCTTGGCATCGAGCCACTCCAGGCCCTCGCGCGTACCTGCTTCCGACAGCGTGAAATTCTTTTCGAGGTCGTTGCTGCCGAACAGGATGGCGGCCGGCGACGAACCGAGCGCGTTGCCAAGCTTGCGCGTGGTGACCTGATTTAAATCCTTGTCGAAGACGTACAGCATGTCGCCATCGGCCTGCAGCAATTGCTCGTACGGCTTCTGGTAGGTCCAGACGAATTTACCCGGGCGGGCGAAGACGAAGGTGCCAGTTGATACAGGTGCGACCTTGCCGGGCGTGCTGCGCACTTGCTGCTGCGTGAATTCGCCGCGCGCCGACTTGGTGCCGGACACAAAGGTCTTGAATTGCTCCAGCGCGCTGGCCTGGGCGGCGCCCGCCAGGGCGATCAAGGCGGCGCCCGCGAACAGGCTCATCTTATTTTTGAATTGCATGGTTATTCCTATTCTGTATTGGCGTTGGCAGGCACCAGGATGTCCCGGTTGCCGTTCGATTGCATGCTCGAGACCACACCACTGTTTTCCATTTGTTCCAGCAAGCGCGCCGCACGGTTGTAGCCGATGCGCAAGTGACGCTGCACCAGCGAGATCGAGGCGCGGCGGTTTTTCAGTACCACGGCCACGGCCTGGTCGTACAGCGCATCGGCTTCGCCACCGCCCTCGCCGGCCGGTGCGCCCCCTTCGGCGCCGCCCTCTTCCAGCGTGCCGCCCTCGAGGATGCCTTCAATGTAGTTTGGCTCGCCCAGCAATTTCAGGTGATTCACCACCCGGTGCACCTCTTCGTCGGACACGAACGCGCCGTGCACGCGCACCGGCAGACCGGTGCCAGGCGGCATGTACAGCATGTCACCCATGCCCAGCAGCGCTTCGGCGCCCATCTGGTCGAGAATGGTGCGCGAGTCGATCTTGGACGAAACCTGGAACGCGATCCGGGTCGGGATATTCGCCTTGATCAGGCCGGTAATCACGTCGACCGATGGGCGCTGCGTTGCCAGGATCAGGTGCAGGCCGGCGGCACGGGCTTTCTGGGCGATACGGGCAATCAATTCCTCGACCTTTTTACCGACCACCATCATCAAATCGGCCAGCTCATCAATGATAATGACGATGGTTGGCAATTTTTCAAGAGGCTCCGGTGCATCGGGCGTCAGCGAGAACGGATTCGGGATGTGTTCTTCGCGCTTCTTCGCTTCAGCAATTTTGACGTTGTAGCCGGCCAGATTCCGCACGCCGAGCTTACTCATGAGCTTGTAGCGACGCTCCATCTCGTTGACGGCCCAGTTCAACGCGTGCCCGGCCTGGCGCATGTCGGTGACCACCGGCGCGAGCAAGTGCGGGATGCCTTCGTAGACCGACATCTCCAGCATTTTCGGGTCGATCAGGATCAGCCGCACATCGGCCGGATCGGATTTATAGAGCAGCGACAAAATGGTCGCGTTGATGCCCACCGATTTACCGGAACCGGTGGTACCGGCCACCAGCAAGTGCGGCATCTTGGCCAGGTCGGCGACGACTGCCTTGCCGGCGATGTCCTTGCCCAGCGCAATGGTGAGGTTGGAGGCGCTGTCGTTGTAGACTTTGGAGCCGACGATTTCGGTCAGGCGCACGATCTGGCGCTTGGCGTTTGGCAACTCCAGCGCCATGTAATTTTTGCCAGGAATGGTTTCCACGACACGGATCGAGGTGAGCGACAGCGAGCGGGCCAGGTCGCGCGCCAGGCCGACGATCTGGCTGCCTTTGACACCCGTGGCCGGCTCGATTTCGTAGCGCGTCACCACCGGGCCCGGGTAAGCGGCCACGACCTTGGCTTCGACGCCGAAGTCGGACAGTTTCTTTTCGATCAGGCGGCTGGTGAATTCCAGCGTCTCGACCGAGACGGTTTCCTGGAACGCGGCCGCTTCGTCGAGCAGGGATAAAGGCGGCAATTTCGAGTCGCCCGGCAAGTCGCGGAACAGCGTGGCCTGCTTTTCCTTCTCGACACGGTCCGACTTCTGCACCGTGCCGGGCGCTTCGAACTTGAACGGCGACGCCGCCGCAAACGCCGGCTCGGGCGCCTTGGCCAGGGCCACCGGTTTTACCGGCGCGCTGTAGGCGTCTTCATCGTCATCCATCAGGCGCGGTTCGGCCTTGGGCAATGGGACCGGCGCATGTTTTTCGACGAACTTGGCGCGCTCCTGCACCAGCACCTCGTCGCGCAGCACCGCGGCAGCTTCGCCCTGGCGGCGGTCTTCGCGGTCTTCAATGCGCAGGCGAAACCAGTCAAGGCTCACGTCGACGGCAGCACCGATGCGCTCGGCCACGGCCAGCCACGAAACCTGGAAGAACAGCGAGAAACCGATGCCGAACACCAGCAGCAGCAGCAAGGTGGCGCCGGTAAACCCGAAGGCGACGTTGGTGGCATGGCCAATCAACTGGCCCAGCACGCCGCCCGGCGCGCGCGGCAGTTCCACGCGCAGCGACCACATGCGCAGGTATTCGAGGCCGACGCTGCCAGTGAACATCATCGCGTAACCGGTCCAGCGGATGGCAGACTCGTGCTGGTGCGGCAGGTCGGTATCGCGCTCGGTGAAAAATTTGTCACTCAGGCGCCGGTAGCCGCGCCAGACCAGCAGCCCGAAGCAGATGCACCACCACCAGGCGGAAAAGCCGAAGATGAACAGCAGCAGATCGGCAAGCCAGGCGCCGGCGCGTCCGCCCAGGTTGGCCACGCGCGGCACCAGGCTTTCGTGCGACCAGCCGGGGTCAGCCTTGTGATAACTGAGCAGAATCATCACGAAGTACAGGAACGCAAAGCAAAACGCGATCCAACGCGCTTCGTTGAGCAGACGCACGAGACGATTCGGCAACGGCTGGCGCGGTGCGGCCGGGTTGCGGGTGTAGGTGTTGCTGGCAGCTTGCTTAGGTTTGGTCATGCGTCGAGACGTCGTGAAACTGGAATGTAACTTGAAAGTAAATACAACGGCAAACGCGGCCAATAGTACCGTGATCGAACTGTAAATAAACACAGTAGATACAAGATGTCACATTCTAAGCCATCTTGGGCGACCGGCCCCATGATTCATGCTCCCGCGCGCCTTCGTCTATAATTCGCCATCGCGAATATGGGCTTGATCTTGCCCAAATTGACCCCAGTTTCTTTCCATCATTTCTTTTCAGAAGTCGCCTCGATGACCACTACCAAACACGCCAAAGTCCTGATCCTCGGTTCCGGGCCTGCCGGCTACAGCGCCGCCGTCTATGCTGCCCGTGCCAACCTGAGCCCGATGCTGGTCACCGGGATCGAGCAAGGCGGTCAGTTGATGACCACCACCGACGTCGAGAACTGGCCCGGCGATCCGCTCGGGGTGCAAGGCCCGGAACTGATGGCGCGCCTGCTGCAGCACGCGGAGCGCTTCAATACCGAAATCGTGTTCGACCACATCCACACGACTTACCTGAACGAGAAGCCGATCCGCCTGGTGGGCGACAGCCACGAATTCACCTGCGACGCACTGATCATCGCCACCGGTGCGTCGGCCCAGTATCTCGGCCTGCCATCGGAAGAAGAATTCATGGGCCGCGGCGTGTCGGCCTGCGCCACCTGCGATGGCTTTTTCTATCGCAACCAGGAAGTGGCAGTGGTCGGCGGCGGCAATACCGCAGTCGAAGAAGCGCTGTACCTGTCGAACATCGCCAACAAGGTCACGCTGATCCACCGCCGCGACAAGTTCCGCGCCGAGCCGATCCTGATCGACCGCCTGAAACATAAAGCGGCCGAGGGCAAGATTGTGCTGGAATATAACCAGACGCTCGACGAAGTGGTGGGCGACAACGGCGGCGTCACTGGCCTGCGTCTGAAATCGACCATCGACGGCACCATCAAGCCATTGAATGTGCACGGCCTGTTCGTGGCCATCGGCCACAAGCCGAACACCGGCATCTTCGAAGGCCAGCTCGACATGCACAACGGCTATATTAAAACCCGCACCGGTCTGGAAGGCATGGCCACCGCCACCAACATCCCGGGCGTGTTTGCCGCCGGCGACGTGCAGGATCACATCTACCGCCAGGCGATCACCAGCTCCGGCACCGGCTGCATGGCCGCGCTCGATGCCCAGCGCTACCTGGAAGCATTGGACGACTGACCATGGGGTTGAAAGACTTTGGCGAACTGAAAGGCTTGCGCGACCAGCTCAAGCTTGACCAGGAAACGCGCGCGCGCGAAACGGCCGAGCGGCTCGAACGCGAGCGCGTGGCCAAAGCGGAGGCCAATGTCTTCAAGGGTTCGCTCGGCGGCGTGCGTAAGTTGCCTGAGTCGAACCGCTACGTCCACCCTGCACCACCGGTCATCGTCGGGCGCGAACTGCCGCCCAAATACCGCACCGAAGCCGAAGACAATGCCGCCGTCATGCGCGAGTCGCTGGCGCAGCCACTATCCGACGGTTTTGACGTCGACGGTCTGCTCGACGAAGACCCGAGCCTGTCCTACGCGCGGCCCGGCGTGGGCGCCGATGTGGTGCGCAAGCTGCGCAAGCGCCACTGGCCGGTGCAGGATGAACTCGACCTGCACGGCATGAAGCGCGATGCAGCGCGCGACCAGGTCGGCGACTTCGTGCGCCGTGCAGTGCGGCGCGGCGTGCGCTGCGTGCGCGTGATTCACGGAAAGGGCTACGGCTCGGCCGGCGGCGAGCCGGTGTTGCGCGGCATGGTGCACAGCTGGCTGGTGCAGAAAGAGGACGTGGTCGCATTCTGCATTGCCAACAAGGGCGACGGCGGTCACGGCGCCTTGATCGTCCTCCTCAAAGCGGCGCTCGACACGCCCTGATGCACTTGCGCACGGGTCAACTGCGCAACGGCCGCCAAAAACTTGTAATATCCGGCTGAGTACGACTGATCGAGCCAGCTGCCTCGGAACCTTGCTTGCCGAAGGACTGCCTGAATTGAACGTCATCCCCGCGGCCACCGCCACGTCCGATCGCGAAGTCGATCTGCTGTCCTGTGCGGACGAACCCATCCACATTCCGGGATCGATCCAGCCGCATGGCGTGCTGTTGTATTTTTGCATCAACGGTTTACTGGAAGGATGGAGCGCGAACGCGGTGTCGCTGGTCGATTCCACCCTGCAGATCGGTACGCCTTTTACTGCACTGGGCTTGCCGGGCGAAACGCTGGGACTGATCCAGGATTGCGTCGACACGGCGCTTGACGGCGAAGCCGGCGCCAGCGTCGCCTCGATCACGGTGGGCGCGCGCGAATACGATTGCATCGTCCATGCATACCATTACCGTATCGTCGCCGAATTCGAAATCCGCACCGTGCCGGCGACCGACGTGGCCATGTTTGCCGTGCGGGCGCACGGCGCCATCGACCATTTGCGGCGCCAGAAGACGGTGGCCGGCCTGCTGGAGATTGCCGTCAGGCGCATCCGCGAGATGACCGGTTTCGACCGCGTGATGGCTTACCGTTTCCGCCAGGACGAGAGTGGCGACGTGATGGCCGAGGACCGCCGCGCCGATTTGACGCCCTACCTCGGTCAGCGCTACCCCGCCAGCGATATCCCGGCCCAGGCTCGCCGCCTGTACGCTCTCAATACGCTGCGCGTGATCGCCGACATCGGCTACCAGAGCGTGCCGCTGCTGGGCGCCGCCGCCAGCGCGCCGCTGGACATGAGTTTTGCGGTGCTGCGCAGCGTGTCGCCGATCCACGTCGAATACCTGCAAAACATGGGCGTGGGCGCATCGATGAGCGTGTCGATCGTCATCAACGGCCGCCTGTGGGGCCTGATTGCCTGTCATCACAATGGCCCGAAGCAGGTGCCGTACGCGATCCGCATGGCGGCCGACGTGCTGGCGCAGGTACTGGCGTCGACCATCCAGAGCATCGAATCGAAACGTGACGCCGACGTGGTGCAGCAGGCGGCCAGCGCGCGCAGTGCGCTGGTCGAGTCGATGCTGCTCGACGACGATCCGCTCGAAGCGTTGCAGCTTCACGCCGAGGCCTTGCGCGCGAGCGGCCACGCCGCGGCCATGGTGTGCAGCCTGTACGGCAAGGTGGTGGTGTACGGCGCTGTGCCGGCGCCGGTGGCCGAGGCCATCGTCGCTTCGCTGCCGGGTGGCAGCCACGAACTGCAAATGCGCGAACAGCGGGCCGACTGGCCGCAGTCTGCACGCGACACGATCAAAGGCTGGGTTGGCATGCTGGCCCTGCCGTTCGACCCGCCCGGCGGCGGCTGGTGCATCATGCTGCGCCAGGAACAGATCGAAAACGTGATCTGGGCCGGCCAACCCGAAAAGGGGATGCGGACCGGCCCGATGGGCGCGCGCCTGACCCCGCGCGGCTCGTTCGACGCCTGGTGCGAAACCGTGGTCGGCCATGCCGAGCCGTGGGAGCCGACCGTGCTGGCCAACGCCCGCCTGATGCTGGCCGAAATGCTGCGCGTGTCCACCGAACGGCGCGCCCAGACCGAGTCGACCCGC
This sequence comes from Massilia sp. S19_KUP03_FR1, assembly GCF_036688685.1. NCBI lineage: Bacteria > Pseudomonadati > Pseudomonadota > Betaproteobacteria > Burkholderiales > Oxalobacteraceae > Massilia > Massilia sp. S19_KUP03_FR1. Next base: position 18,634 of record NZ_JAQQPS010000013.1, read on the forward strand.
GCGCAACTGCTGGCCATGCTGGGCCACGATCTGCGCGACCCGCTCCACTCGATCAATATGGCGGGCATGGTGCTCGAGCGCGGCACCAATCAACAGGACGACAAGCAGGCCGGCATCGGGCGCCGCATCCAGTCGTCCAGCAACCGCATGCAGCGCCTGATCGGCCAGGTGCTCGACATGAGCCGCATCGACGGCGGCATTGGCCTGGGACTGGCGACCGAGCGCATCGATCTGGCGATGGTGGTGGAAGACCTGGTCGACGAGGCGCGCACGGCCTACCCTGCCATTGCCTACCAGCTCGATAACCGGCCGCAGACCTTCGTCCAGGCCGACAGCGCGCGCATGGCGCAGGTACTGTCGAACCTGCTGTCGAATGCGCGCCACCACGGCGAGCCAGGCCAGCCGATTGCCGTGCGGGCCGACATCGATGGCCACCATGCGCTCGTCGACGTGGTCAACCGGGGCGCGCCGATTCCATCCGACTCGGTCGCGACGCTATTCAATCCGTTCAAGCGCACCTCGCTGCACAACCCGCGCAACCGCACCGGCATGGGGTTGGGCCTCTACATCGCCCAGCAGATCGTGCGCGAGCACCGCGGCGAGCTGCTATACCGCCATGAAGAAGGCAAGGTGATCTTTACCGTGCGCCTGCCCCATCTGGCGTGAAGCGCTACAACAGCGCGTATGCTGCAACGCAATAATGTACTGACGAGGGCGCGGGGCGCATGGTAGGCTGACGACCTCGTCTACTCCACCCTGCCTGCATGCATCTCATCACGTTCATCGAAATCATGGCGATCCTGGTCGGGGCATTTTCCGGCTTTATCGAAGCACGCCGGAAACGCATGGACCTGGTGGGCGTGTTCACGGTGGCGTTCATTACGGCGTTCGGCGGCGGCACGCTGCGCGACATCCTGCTCGACAAGCGTCCGCTGTTCTGGGTCACGCACCAGGAATACGCAATTTTGATTTTCGTGCTGGCCCTGGTGGCCTCGCCGCTGATCCGCACGCTGCGCCAGATCGTCTCCGAACGCTTGATCGTGATTGCCGATGCGGTGGGATTGGGACTGTTTTCGATTGCCGGTGTGTCAGCCGCGCTGGACGCCGAGATGCCGCTGTTCATCGCGTCGATGATGGGCGTGATCACCGGCATTTTCGGCGGCGTCGCGCGCGACATCGTGTGTAACGAAGTGCCAATGGTATTCCGGGACGGCAAACCGTATGCGATCTGCGCGTTCCTCGGCAACTGGCTCTTCCTTGGCATGCTGCAGTACGGTTTCCCGCACGATTTCGCGCTCTGGTCGAGCGCCTTGTTCATCAGCGGACTGCGCCTGATCACCTGGAAATTCGACCTCCGCATGGGCCGCTGAACAACTGATTTACACCGCTTCGGGGCCGGTTTCGCCGGTACGGATGCGGATGACTTGCTCGACGTTCTGCACGAAAATCTTGCCGTCGCCGATCTTGCCGGTGCGCGCGGCCTTGATGATGGCGTCGACCACCTGATCGGCCATGGCGTCATCGACCACCACTTCGATTTTTACTTTCGGCAGGAAGTCGACCACGTATTCGGCGCCGCGGTACAGCTCGGTGTGCCCCTTCTGGCGGCCGAAACCTTTCACTTCGGTGACGGTCAAACCGGTGACGTTGACGTCGGCCAGCGCTTCGCGCACTTCGTCGAGCTTGAATGGTTTGATGACACAGGTAATTTGTTTCATGATTTCTCCTTGGTGAATGGGTGTTATTTTACCGGGCCTTCGGCGGGAACCCTGTCCAGGTCGGCCAGCCAGACCACGGCCTCGGCATCGCTCGGGGCGCGCCAGTCGCCGCGCGGCGACAAAGAGCCGCCATTGCCGACCTTCGGCGCATTCGGCACGCAGCTGCGCTTGAATTGGCTGGTTTTAAAGAAGCGCCAGACGAAAATTTTCATGTTGCGCTTGATGGCGGCCAGGTCGTATTCATTGTGCACGGCGATTTCCTCGCTGTCCGGCCAGCGGCCGTTCTCGCGGTCGTGCCACGCGCACCAGGCCAGGAACGCCACCTTCGACGGCGCAAAGCCATAGCGCAGGATGTAGTACAACGTGAAATCCTGCAGCTCGTACGGGCCGATGACGTCTTCCGTGATCTGGGCCGGCGCACTGTCGGCACTTTTGCCCGGCACCAGTTCGGGGCTGACCTCGGTGGCCAGCACGGCCAGCAGCGTGGCCGAACCGGCCGTCCCGATTGCGCCCGTGTCCGCCACCCAGCGCACCAGATGCTTGATCAGCGTCTTCGGCACGCTGGCATTGACGTTGTAGTGCGACATGTGGTCGCCCACGCCATAGGTGCACCACCCCAGCGCCAGCTCGGACAAATCACCCGTGCCGATCACGATGCCATTATGGAAATTGGCCAGCCGGAACAGGTGATTCGTGCGCTCACCCGCCTGGACATTTTCGAAGGTGATATCGTACTCTTCCTTGCCGGCCGCATACGGGTGGCCCAGGTCTTTCAGCATCTGGATGCAGCTCGGGCGAATGTCGATCTCAGCTGCCTGGCAACCGACCGCCGCCATCAGCGCATGCGCCTGCTCGAGCGTGCGGCGGCTGGTGGCAAAGCCCGGCATGGTGTAGGCCAGAATATTCGTGCGCGGGAGGTTCAAGCGATCCATGGCCTTGGCGCAGACCAGCAGCGCGTGCGTCGAGTCGAGTCCGCCCGAGACCCCGATGACGACTTTTGAAATATTGCTGGAGGACAGACGCTGCACCAGCGCCTGCACCTGAATGTTGTAGACCTCGGTGCAGCGCTCGTCGCGCCGGGCCTGATCGGCCGGGACGTACGGGAAGCGCTCTACCACGCGCTGCAAGGGCAGGTCGCGCGTCAGTGGCAGCGCCAGCGGCACGGGAATCACGCGGAAGGCCGCGACCTCGGCCGCATGGCGGCGTGCCGACTGGCCGAACGTACCGGTATGCATGCGCTCATGCGACAAGCGGCCCAGGTCGACGTCGGCGTAGACGATGTGCGCATCGTCCGAAAAGCGTTCGGACTCGGCCAGCAATTCACCCTTTTCGTAGATGATGGCCTGGCCATCCCACGCCATGTCGGTCGACGATTCGCCGCGGCCCGCCGACGTGTACAGGTAAGCGGCCAGGCAGCGCGCCGATTGCTGGCCGACCAACTGGTGCCGATATCCGCTTTTGCCCACCAACACATTCGACGCGGACAGGTTGACCAGCACCGTGGCGCCGGCCAGCGCGGCAAACGACGACGGTGGAATCGGCACCCAGACGTCTTCGCAAATTTCGACGTGGAAGCGCAGCAGCGGCTGGTTTTCCAGCTCGAATAACAGGCCGGCGCCGAACGGCACGCGCTGGCCAGCCACGGTGATCTCGGTGACAGGCGCATTTTCCGCAGCACTAAACTGCCGGTTTTCGTAAAATTCGCCATAATTAGGTAAATAGCTTTTGGGAACCACGCCCAATAGGCGACCATTGGCAAGCACGGCGGCGCAATTGAACAGCTGGTGTTGCACGCGCAGCGGCAGGCCGACGATGATGGCGACCGGCAGATCGGTCGATGCAGCGATGACGGTTGCCAGTGCGGCTTCGCAGGCATCGAGCAGGGCACGCTGGTGGAACAGATCGTCGCAGGTGTAGGCGGACAGGCCCAGTTCAGGGAAGGCCACCAGCACCGCGCCTGCATCGGCAGCCTGACGCGCCAGGGCGACAGTCTGCGCGGCATTGAAAACAGGGTCGGCGATTTTGCAGACCGGAATGGCAACCGCGACGCGTGCGAACTGGTGCGCGTAGAGGTTGAAAAAATGCGGGAAAGATGGCTGGGTCATAGGGGTTCTTCAGGCTGTTTCGCCGGCGTGTTTCGCGGTGCGTTCTGCTTCTTCATTTGCTAAGAAAGTCACTTTGAATTATCGCACGCATATTGTTTCTTCTCTCGACGAGATCGGCCAGGCCGCGTGGGACGACCTCGTCGCCGCCCAGGACAAGCCGAATCCGTTTTTGTCGTACGCTTTCCTGCACGCGCTGCACGCATCCGGCAGCGCCGCGCCCGACGCAGGCTGGCAGCCCCAGTTCCTGACGCTGTTCGACGGCGACGATCTGCTGGTCGCCGCCCTGCCCCTTTACGTCAAGTACCACTCCTACGGCGAGTACGTGTTTGACTGGGCCTGGGCCGAGGCGTACGAGAGGAATGGCCTCGACTATTACCCGAAGCTGCTGTCGGCCATTCCGTTCACACCCGTCACGGGCCCGCGCCTGCTGGCGCGTGACGCGACCGCGCGCGCGGCATTGGTCCAGGTGATGAAAAAAACCCAGAAGGCGACCAAGGTGTCGTCCCTTCACATCCTGTATCCGCCGGAAAGCGAAGCGAAGCAGCTCGAAGCGGCCGGCTACATGTTGCGCAGCGGCGTGCAGTTCCACTGGATCAACCAGGACTATGCCGACTTCGACGCCTTCCTGGCGACGCTGGAAACGAAGAAACGCAAAAACATCCGCGCGGAACGCAGGAAAGTCGCCGAGGCCGGCGTGCTGCTGCGGCGCGTGCGCGGCGCCCAGGCGACCGAGGCGGACTGGCGCCTGTTCAACCGCTGCTACCGCCATACCTACGCGGCGCACCACTCGACGCCCTACCTGAACCTGGATTTTTTCAAGCGCATCGGCGCGACGATGCCGGACAACATTCTGCTGGTCATTGCCGAGCGCGACGGCCAGCCGATTGCGGCCTCGCTCGTCATCCACAACGAGGACACGCTGTTCGGCCGCTACTGGGGAGAGCTGGAGCACGTGCCCTGCCTGCATTTCGAGGCCTCGTACTACCAGCCGCTAGAATTCTGCATCGAGCACGGCATCAAGGTGTTCGAAGGCGGCGCCCAGGGCGAGCACAAGATGGCGCGCGGTTTCCTGCCGACCCGGACCTGGTCGGCCCACTGGCTGGCGCAACCGGCGTTTGCCGATGCGGTGGCACATTTCCTGGAACGGGAAAGCGGCGGCATCGAGCAATACATTGATGAACTGAACGACCGCAATCCGTTCAAGGGCTGAGGTGCAAGCGCGGCGCAGGCACCCCCTTTTGCTAATCCTGATCCTGCTGCTGCACACGGTGGCGCTGTGGCTGCTGGCGCGCCAGCACGGCATGCGCGTTCCCACGCCAGTCGAACAGGCACAGCGCATCACTTACCTGCTGCCGGTGCCGCCGCCACGCGCGAAACCGCCGCCGCTCACGCGCCCGCGCGCCGAACCGGCAACACCGCGCGCAGTGGCCACCGAGGCGCAGAAAACCAGCGCGATGCCAAGCGCCACGCCGCAGCCTGTCGCAAGTCTGCCGGCGCCGGAACCGCATCGGCCCAGCGGCGCCGAGATTCTCGAACAGGCCCGGCAGGACATGCCGCGCATCGAGCGGGAATTGCGCAACAATGTACCGACCAAACTGACCCTGCAGCCCGATTCGTTTCGCTACAAGCTCGAGCATGGCATCGCGGACGCCTATGTGGGCGGCGACCAGCGCGTGACGGTCGATTTTTATACGTCGCCCGACAACGTGCACTACATGCGCATGACCAAACGCGGCAAGTCGTGGTGCACGATGAACGGCGGGCCGGTCACCCTGGCCCGCGCGAACGGCATCGGGGTCGACAAGGACACCAAGGTCAATTGCCCAGCGGCGTCGCCGATGGAATGGAAAGACATGCCGTATCTGAATGATTAAAAGTGCGCGCGCACGCCAAACACGACATTGCGGCCCGGCAGCGGCGCCACATCCTTCAGCAGCGATGTCGACAGGCGGATATCTTCGTTCAGCAGGTTCTTCGCCAGCAGGAAGTAGGTGATATCCACATTGGCCAGCTTCTGCGTGTACGACACGTTCGCGCCCAGCTGGTTGTAGGATGCCGTCGTCGTCGATTCGAACGACGCCAGGCGCTCCTGGCCGGCGCCATGTACCAGCGACGCGCCCGCGCGCCATGCGCCATCCTTGTAGCCGATCGATGCACCGACCCGGTCGGCCGGTTGCAGCGGCAGACTACCGGCATTGTCGAGGCGGCCTTTCGAGGTGTCGGCAAACACGCGGCCATTCCAGCCATTGCCCAGCGCGTTGTACGTGAGCTCGGCCTCGACACCCTGGATGGTGGCCGGCGCCTGCTGGAAGATGCGCTGGCGCAGCGAGCTGCCATCCGCGACCACATTGCCCTCCTCATCGACCAGCGTGCCGTTCACATTGCCGAAGATGTAGTTATCGACCTTGTTGCGGAAGGCATTCGCTTTCCAGCGGATCAAGCCGGTGTTTTTTTCCAGGCTCAGCTCGAAGTTTTTCGACGATTCCTTTTTAAAATCCGGGTTACCGATATCAAAGGTTTCAGTGGCATCGTGCGGACCGCCCGAATACAACTCTTCCGTGGCCGGTGCGCGTTCGGCGTACGACAGTGTCAGGCCGGCCGCGTAGCCAGGGGTAAACGTCCACATGCCGCCGACCGAGCCGGACTTGAGCGAGAAATTCCGCTCGACATTGCTGACCGGCTTGCGCTCGACCGATTCCAGCCGGCCGCCCGCGCTCAGCACGACAGGACCGAGCTTGACTTCTTCGACCAGGAACGCTGCCTGCGAGGTCGAATGCGTGACCGGCACCGTGTCCGCGCCGCCTGTGGGGCTCAAGGCCGAAAAGTGGTTGTTGTCGGTCTGGATGCCGAACGTGCCGCGCATATTGTGCAGCGCCGCGATCGGGCTGTGGGTCAGCTCGGCACGCGTTTCGACGGTACGGTTGGTGAACAGCACTGCCGGCGAATTGTCCTCGTTCAGTTCGGCGTGGTTGTAGTCGGTGTAGCCGGCCTTGAACTTGAACGACTCGAAGCCGGCAAAGGGGTTTCTCACCAGGCTGTCGATATCGTAACGGGTCTGGGCCTGGTCGATTTTCGAGCCTTCTGCGCTCGGAATGCCGTACACATTGCTCAGCTTCGAGGCCGACGCGCCAATAAAACCCCAGTCGGCGATGTAGGAACCGCCCAGGCCCCAGCTGCGTTCCTTGGTGCCGGAATGCGGCAAACGGCCCGCACCCGCTTCCGGGTCGCCCTCGATACGCTGGCCGGGAATTTTATAGTCGTCGGCGTTGCGGATATTGCCATCCGCGTGCAGGGCGAACTGGCCGACGGCCGTGTCGATGGTACCCGAGGCATTCTTGCCGCTGTCGACGGTGCTGTAGCGCGTCTCGACGGTGCCGGTGGTCTGCTTTTCCAGCGCGGTCGGAATGCGCTCGTTGACGACGTTGACCAGGCCGCCGATCGCGCCGGAACCGTACAGCAAGGCCGCCGGCCCGCGCAGGATTTCGATCTGCTGGGCGACCGCGCCTTCACTGGCCACCGCGTGGTCATTCGACAGGCCGGAGACGTCGGAAGTCGCCATGCCATTTTCCAGCATCTTGACGCGGGCGCCTTCCATGCCGCGGATGATCGGACGCGACGCACCAGCGCCGAAGGCCGAGGCCGATACGCCGAGTTCCTGCGCCAGCGTTTCACCCAGCGAGCTGCCGACCTTGTCGCGCAGTTCATCGCCGGAAATCACTTTGGCGGGGTTCAGAATCTGGTCGCTGTCGGCATTCTTGAACGGGCTGGCCGTCACGACGACTTTTGGAACGACCTGGTCGGCATTGTCTGCAAAAGCGAAGGACGAGAACGTGGACAGCACGGCAGCTGCCAGCAGGGTATGTTGGATTTTCATGGTTCAAACCTTTGAATAACAAAATGGGATGCGTACGGACGCGCCGGCACAAACGCGCCAGCGCAGTCCAGAAAAGACGGATTTTGTTATGCCAGAGGTGGTGCGCGCGACAGGAAGACAACGTTGGTGGACTTCTCCAGCGGCTGGGTGCACAGGATGATCAGCTGTTGCAGCTTCTCGGCAGCCAGGTCGAACTGGAAAATTTTGCCGGGCACGGCGAACGCCAGATCGGCAGCCGTCAGGCACAGGCCGCACAATTGTTCAATGGCAGTCGGCGCATCGGCACTGAGCGCGGCGCGATCCTGTGCAGCGGCGCCGGAATGCGCGGCAAGGCCGGCAAAGTGCGAGTACACGTGCGTCGACGCAACCTGCTGGGACATCAGCAGGAAGAATGCGATCAGCAGGGGTAGCAGGCGACGGGTCATGCGGTGTTTGGTGGATGCGGTTGGGGCGTATTCTAACCGCACCGTTTCGCATTTGCCTAGCGCGACGCAGGCCCGTGCTGGAACAGCGCCGGCTGACTGTCGGCGTAGGTACGCAGCAAATCCCACACCAGGCGCACCCGGCGCAGGCGGTACAGGTCGGCAGGCGCCACCAGCCAGAACGCGCGTTCGGCATAAAAACCGTCGAGCACCTGCACCAGGCGGCCGTCGTGCGGCACCGCGTACGGAGGCGCCATCATCAAACCCATGCCCAGCGCGGCCGCTTCCAGTTGCCCGCTCATGCCGGAACAGCAGAGCCGCCGGCGTGGCGTAAAACCGAGTTCGTTCAAATAGCTCAATTCGCTGCTGGCCAGGCGGTCCTGCACATAATCGACGAAATCGTGCCGGACCAGGTCGCTTTGCTGCGTGATCGGCGGATGGCGCGCCAGATACGCCGGCGCCGCGTACAAATAAAACCGGAACGAGGCCAGCCGCGTGACCATGTAGCGGCCGGTGGTGGGCGGGTCGAGCATGACGCCCAGGTCGGCTTCGCGGTTGGCCAGATTGGCAAAGCGCGGCAGCGCCAGCAGATCGATCGACAAATCGGGATTATTTTCCAGCAAGCGCGCCATCAGCGGCGCCACCACGCGCACGCCGAACACTTCCGGCACGCCCAGCCGCACGACGCCGTGCGCGGCGACGTCGGCGCCTTTCACGTGCTCGGCCGCGGCCAGCGCCGCGCCTTCCATGGCCTCGGCGTGCGGCCGCAGGGCCGCGCCCAGCTCGGTCAGTTCATAACCCTCGCGGCTGCGGTCGAACAGCGTCGTGCCCAGTTGCGCCTCGAGGCGGTCGATGCGGCGCGCCACCGTGGTGTGCTCGACCGCCAGGCGGCGCGCGGCGCTCGACAGCGTGCCGGCGCGCGCCAGCTCCAGAAAAAATCGCAGGTCGGTCCATTCAGGCAGGGTATTCATCGAACATTTGCGTCATATCAAGAATGGCGAGTGTGCGCCGGTGCACACTCAGCCGCCACGGTTATCTGCACAAGGTTTGTTCCAGTGCAAATGTCCGTCGAAAGTGCGCATTCTCCCTGCATATTTTACGGTCGTGCATGAAAAAGGAGGTGTGCATAAATGCACAGCAAGTGGGCGCGTGCTTGTCTTTCATCGCGCTGCGTTCCGGATCACACTCGTTGGCATGCGGCGACGCAGCGCTTGCCGACAATAAAAACCAGGAGACCCAAATGCATTTGACCAGGAAGAAGTCGGCGCTGCTCAAGCGCACCACATTTGCCTTGCTCGCGCTGTCGGGTGGGGCGCATGCACAAAGCACGGACACTGCGCCCGGCGCGAACGCCGCCGTCGAGTCGACGGAAATGCAGAAAGTCATCGTCACCGCGCGCCGCCGCGAAGAAACGCTGCAGGACGTGCCGGTCTCGGTCACCGCCATTTCCGCCGACCAGATCTCGAAACAGGGCATCCCCGACGTCACCGCGCTGGCCACGCAGCTGCCCAACACCACACTCAAAAGCTCGCGCGCCACCAACTCCACGCTCACGGCATTTATTCGCGGCGTGGGCCAGGCCGACCCGCTGGCCGGCTTCGAGTCAGGCGTCGGCATCTACCTCGACGATGTCTACCTGGCCCGCCCGCAAGGCGCCGTGGCCGACATCTACGACGTCGAGCGCATCGAAGTGCTGCGCGGCCCGCAAGGCACGCTGTACGGCCGCAACACCATTGGCGGGGCCGTCAAATACGTCACGCGCAAGCTGTCCAACCAGCTCGACGTGCGCCTGAAGGGCACCTTCGGCAGCTACCGCCAGGCCGATGCCCAGCTCACCGCCAGCACGCCGTTGTCCGACACCGTCCGCATCGGCGGCGCCGTGGCCCGCTTTACCCGCGACGGCTTCGGCACCAACTTCGCAACCGGGCGCGACAATTACGACAAAAAGCTGACCGCGGCGCGCCTGTCGGCCGAATTCACGCCCACGCCCAGCCTGTTCATCCGCGTGGCTGGCGACATCACCGACGACGACTCCAATCCCAAAAATGGCCACCGCCTCATTGTCGGGCGCACCAGTGGCGCGCCGATCCTGCCGAACGTGTTCGACACCCAGGGCGAATTGACGAAAGCGCTCGGCGAAGACCAGGAAGTGCGCCAGCACGGCATCGCCGCCACGGTCGAGTACACCGTCAGCCCCACCCTGCTGTTCAAATCCATCACCGCCACGCGCCACGACAAATCGTTCGCGCCCATCGATTTCGATGCCCTGCCGGTGGTCGACTTCGAAGTCCCGGCCGTGTACACCAACCAGCAGTTTAGCCAGGAGTTCCAGCTTACCTACACCGGCGACAAGCTGCAGGGCGTGGCCGGCATCTATTACATCGACGCCACCGCCTTCAACAAGTTCGACACCATCCTGGCCGGCGCGGTGCCCACCTCCACCTTCACGTACGGCGACATTGGCACCCGTGCGTGGGCGGCGTTTGCCGACGGCAGCTACGCCGTCAACGATGCGTTCAGCGTGTCGCTCGGCGGCCGCTACACGGTCGACAAGCGCAGCGCCAGCATCCTGCGCCAAATCTATTTCGGCCAGCGCGGAACGCCGGAAATGGGCAACCCCGGCGCCGTGCTGTTTCGCACCGATACCGACCTGCGCTCCGGCCTCGAGCGCGAAGACAAAAAATTCACGCCGCGTCTGGCGCTGGCCTACAAAATCAACGCCCAGCAAAACCTGTACGCCTCGTATGCACAAGGCTTCAAGGGCGGCGGCTTCGATCCGCGCCTGAACGTGGTCGGCACCCGCATCCCACTGGCGCAGGCGCGCGCCGGCTATTCGCCCGAAACCATCAAGACGTTCGAACTGGGCCTGAAATCGTCCTACCTGAACCAGCGCTTCATGACCAATATCGCCCTGTTCCACAGCGACTACAAGGATGTGCAGATTCCCGGCTCGGTGGCCATCGACACCAACGGCGACGGCATCGACGACAGCTTCGCCGGCGTCACCACCAATGCCGGCAAGGCCAAGATCAAGGGGTTTGAACTCGAAGCAATGGGACGTGTCACGCCGCAGTTCAGTGTCTCGGGCATGTACAGCATCATCGACGCCAAGTACAACGAGTACATCGTCAATGGCGTGAACGTGGCAGCGCAACGCGTGTTCCAGAATACGCCAATGCACTCGTCGAACCTGCGCGGCACCTACGAAATTCCGTTGGCGACCGGGCGCGTGGCCCTGATCGGCGCCGTCTCGTACAAGGGCGCCACCAACCAGTTCGAGACCACGTCGATCCTCGACCAGGACAGTTACTACCTGGTCGACGCCAGCCTGGTCTGGACGCGCACGGACGGCAAACTGCGCGCCGCCCTGCATGGCAAGAACCTCACCGACCGCCACTACAAAACCGCCGGCTACCTGTTTCCGACGCTGGGCAACGAAGGCGTACTGACGGCGTTCTACGGCAATCCGCGCCAGCTGTCGGCCACCCTGGAATACCGGTTTTAAACGGCGTATTACAAGGAAAACCATCGTGTCCGTCTATGCGCAGCTGACCTACACCAGCGCCGATGGCCTGACGCTGGCGGCGCGCGACTATGCGGCCGCCAGCGGCCCGGCGCGCCTGCCCGTCATCTGCATCCATGGGCTCACGCGCAATGCGGCCGACTTCGACGAGCTGGCCCCGCTGCTGGCGCGCCAGAGCCGGCGCGTGCTGGCACTGGACGTGCGCGGACGTGGGGAATCGGCGCGCGACCCGAATCCGGCCAACTACAACCCGGTCACCTACGCCGGCGACGTCGCCAGGCTGATGCACGACCTGGGGCTGGCGCGCGCCGTCTTCATCGGCACGTCGATGGGTGGACTCATCACCATGACGCTGGCGATGCGCAACCTGGACCTGGTGGCAGCGGCCGTGTTGAACGACATCGGCCCGGTGATGTCGCGCGCCGGACTGGCGCGCATCGCGGGCTATGCCGGCACAGCGCGCAACGTTGGCACGTGGGAAGAAGCGACCGCCTACGTCAAGGACATCAACCGGTGCGCCTTTCCCGCCAACGAAGACGCGGAATGGGACAAGTGGGCGCACCGGGCCTTTGCCCAGGAGCCCGGCGGCGCACTGGCGCTGCGCTACGACCCGCACGTTGCCGCCGGCCTGCAGGAAGGCAAGCTGCGGCCCACTTCGCTGATGGCGCGCCTGGCCTTCAAGCGCCTGTCGCGCCATCGCCCTACCCTGCTCATTCGCGGCACCCTGTCCGACCTGGTCGAAGAGCGCCAGGCCGATTACATGCGCCGCACCGCGCCCGGCATGCAGTACGCCGAAGTGCCGAATGTCGGCCACGCGCCAATGTTGACGGAGCCAGCCGCGCTCGCTGCATTGCAAGGCTTTCTGGCCCACGTTCCATAAAACAACTGGAGACTGCATGAAACGTTTGTTCCCGATGGCCGCGCTATCGTTCGCACTGATCCTCTCTGGCGCCGCCCATGGCGCCGGCCCGGACGTCAAAATCGCCCTCATCGCCGGCAAGACCGGCGCCCTGGAAGCGTATGCCCGCGAAACCGAAACAGGTTTCATGCTGGGCCTGGAATACCTCACCGGCGGCAAGATGGAAATCAATGGCCGCAAAATCAAGGTCATCGTCAAGGATGACCAGGGCAAGCCGGACCTGGGCCGCACCCTGCTGGCCGAAGCCTACGGCGACGACAAGGTCGACATCGCCGTTGGCACCACCTCGTCCGGCTCGGCGATCGCCATGCTGCCGGTGGCGAAGGAATATAAAAAGGTGCTGGTCATCGAACCCGCGGTGGCCGACGCCATTACCGGCGACAAGTGGAACCGCTACATCTTCCGCACGGCGCGCAGTTCGATGCAGGACGCCATGGCCGCGGCCAGCACCTTGAAGGCCGGCAGCGTCGGCTTCCTGGCCCAGGATTACGCGTTCGGGCGCGACGCGGTCGCCGCTGGCAAAGAAGCGCTGGCCGCCACCGGCAGCAAGGCAAAGGTCGTCCACGAAGAATATGCACCGGCCAACACCACCGATTTCACGGCCCCGGCGCAGCGCCTGTTCGATGCCTTGAAGGACAAGCCGGAACCGCGCCTGCTGCAAATTGTCTGGGCCGGCCCCAACCCCATGAACAAGCTGGCCGACATGCAGCCTGCACGCTACGGCGTCACGCTCGCGCCAGGCGGCAATATCCTGCCGATCCTCAAAACCTGGAAGAGCTTCGCCGGCACCCAGGGCACCATCTATTATTACTACGCCTTCCCGAAAAACAAAATGAACGACTGGCTGGTGGCCGAGCACCGCAAGCGTTTCAAGGCGCCGCCCGACATGTTCACCGCCGGCGGCTTTGCCGCGGCCAGCGCGGTGTTCACGGCGCTGGCGAAAGTACCCGACGCAAACAGTGAAAAACTGGTGGCGGCCATGGAGGGCATGAACTTCGACACCCCCAAAGGCAAAATGACGTTCCGCAAGGAAGACCACCAGGCCCTGCAGGCGATGTACCACTTCAAAATCAAGAAAGACCAGAAGGACGAGTGGGATTTACTGGAACTGGTGCGCGAAATTCCGCCGGCCGAAATGCCGCTGCCGGTGCGCAACAAGCGCTGACCATGGCGGCCCAGCTACCCGCGCTGACGACACGCGCGCTGACCATCCGCTTCGGCGGCCACGTCGCCGTGGATGCGGTCAGCGCCGAATTTTATCCCGGCACCCTGACCGTCATTGTCGGCCCGAACGGCGCCGGCAAGACCACCTATTTCAATCTCATCTCCGGCCAGTTGGCGGCAACCAGCGGCAGCGTGCTGCTGGGCGGAGTCGACGTCACGCGCCTTGGGGCCGCGCGCCGCACCACGCTCGGGATCGGCCGCGCTTTCCAGTTGACCAACCTGTTTCCCAACCTGACGGTGGCGGAAAACGTGCGCCTGGCGGTGCAGGCCCGGGCCGGCATCGGCATGCACATGTTCTCCGTCTGGTCGCGGCATCGGGACATCATCGATCGCGCCGACCATTACCTCGATCGGGTGGCGCTGGCCCCGCGCCGCGACGCGCGCGTGGCCACGCTGTCGCACGGCGACCAGCGCAAGCTCGAAGTGGCGATCCTGCTGGCGCTCGAACCAGCCGTCATGATGTTCGACGAACCCACCGCCGGCATGAGCGTCGATGACGTGCCCGTGGTGCTCGACCTGATCCACCAGGTCAAGCTGGAGCGCAACAAGACCGTGCTGCTGGTCGAGCACAAGATGGACGTGGTGCGCGCGCTGGCCGACCGCATCGTGGTGCTCCACAACGGCCAGCTGGTGGCCGACGGCGAACCGGCCACGGTGATGGCCTCGCCCATCGTGCAGGAAGCGTATTTGGGCAACGCCTTGGGGAATACCTTGGGCACGGGAGCGCTGGAAGATGCCTGAATCGACATCCAACGGCGCCCTCCTCACGCTTGCTGGCGTGCACACGCACATCGGCCAGTACCACATCCTGCAAGGCGTCGACCTGGCGGTGCCACGCGGCGGCCTGACGGTACTATTAGGACGCAACGGCGCCGGCAAGACGACCACCTTGCGGACCATCATGGGCCTGTGGCGCGCCAGCGCGGGCACCATCCATTTCGACGGGCGCGACATCACCCAACTGGCCACGCCCGACATTGCGCGCGCCGGCATCGCCTACGTGCCCGAAAGCATGGCCATTTTTTCGGATTTGACGGTGCACGAAAACCTGCTGCTGGCGGCGCGTGCCGGCCCGCTGGATATGGCCAGGGTCGACTGGATCTGCGGCTTCTTTCCGGCCCTGAAGAAATTCTGGCACTACCCGGCCGGCAACCTGTCGGGCGGGCAAAAGCAGATGGTGGCCATTGCGCGCGCGATCGTCGAGCCGCGCCAACTCATCCTGATCGACGAGCCCACCAAGGGCCTGGCGCCGGCCATCGTCAACAGCCTGGCCACCGCCTTGCGCGAGCTGAAAACCAGCGCCACCACCATCCTGCTGGTCGAGCAGAATTTCGCCTTCGTGCGCGCACTGGGCGATGACGTCAACGTCATGGACGACGGCCGCGTACGCCATACCGGCAGCATGGCCAGCCTCGCGCAAGACGAGGCGCTGCAGCAGCGCCTGCTCGGCCTGGCGCTGGCCGCCCACCAATAAGGAGATCCATGAACGCCCTTATCCAACCCGTCCCTGCCACGCACGCGTCCGAGCCGCTCGCTGCCGCCCCGCGCGATATGGCGCCCCTGCTGCTGGTGCCGGTGCTGGCGCTGGCCATGCTGCCGCTGGTGGGCAGCTTTCCGACCTGGATCACGCTCACCGTGGCCGGCCTGGCCATGGGCATGATGCTGTTCATCATGGCCAGCGGCCTGACGCTGGTATTCGGGCTGATGGACGTACTCAATTTCGGCCATGGCGCCTTCGTCTCGGTTGGCGCATTCACGGCGACATTGGTCCTGCTTCCCATGCGCGGCTGGATGGATGCCGATTCGCTCGGGCTCAATCTTGCCGCGCTGGGACTGGCGGTCCTGCTGGCGATGGCGGTCACAGCCCTGCTCGGCTGGGCATTCGAGCGCATCGTCATCATGCCGGTCTACGGCCAGCATTTAAAACAGATCCTGATCACGATGGGCGCCATGATCGTCGTTGAGCAATTGATCAACGTCATCTGGGGCGCCGAGCAGATCCCGCTGCCACTCCCTTCCGGCATGCGCGGCGCGATCTTCATCGGCGACGCGGCCATCGAAAAATACCGGCTGCTGGCGGTGGTGGTCGGCCTGCTCGTCTTCGCCGCCATGTTCCTGGTGCTGAACCGCACCCGTATCGGCCTGTTGATCCGCGCCGGCGTGGAAAACCGCGACATGGTCGAAGCGCTCGGCTACCGCGTGCGGCGCCTGTTCGTGGCCGTGTTCGCGGCCGGCTCGGCGCTGGCAGGCCTGGGCGGCGTCCTCTGGGGGCTGTACAAGGAAACCCTCAGCGCTGCCATGGGCGGCGAGATGATGGTGATGATTTTTATCGTCATCATCATCGGCGGCCTGGGTTCGGTGGGCGGCTGTTTCATTGGCGCCATCCTGATGGCGCTGGTAACCAATTACGCCGGCTTCCTGGCGCCGAAATTCGCGCTGGTCTCGCATATCGTGCTGATGATCGCCATCCTGCTGTGGCGCCCCAGCGGACTGTACACGAAGGCGAGGACCTGATGCACATGCTCTCGGGCGATTTGCCGCGCAGCCGCATGCTATCCGTCGCGCTGCTGCTGATCCTGGCCGGCCTGGCCTTCGCCCCCTTCCTCACCAGCGGCGCGCGGCCATTGAACACGGCCGCCACGATCTGCGTGTATATCGTGCTGGTCGCGTCCTACGACCTGCTGCTTGGCTACACCGGCATCGTGTCGTTCGCCCACACCATGTTTTATGGTATCGGCGCGTACGGGATCGGCCTCGGCCTGGCGCGCGTCGACGAACCGACCTGGACGGCCGCGCTGACGGGGCTGGGCCTGGCGCTCCTGCTGGCCCTGGCGCTGGCCCTGGTGATCGGCCTGTTCGCGCTGCGGGTACGCGCCATTTTCTACGCGATGATCACGCTGGCGGTGGCGTCGTCGTTCGCCGTGCTGGCGTCGCAACTGTCCGATTTCACCGGGGGCGAAGACGGCAAGACCTTCAGCGTGCCGGCCGTGCTGGGGCCTGACTACCGCCTGTTCGACAACGACGTCCTCGGCCGCACCATCGACGGCAAGCTCATCACGTATTACATCGTGTTCTTCGGCTGTTTGCTGCTGTTTCTATTCCTGCTGCGGGTCGTCAATTCGCCGTTCGGCCGCGTCTTGCAGGCGATCCGCGAAAACGCCTTCCGTGCGGAAGCGCTCGGCTACCGCACCGTGCTGTACCGCATCTGGGCCAATTGCATCGCGGCACTTGTAGCAGCACTGGCCGGCGCGCTGATGGCGCTGTGGCTGCGTTACGTGGGTCCGAAGACGTCGCTCGGCTTCGAAGTCATGACCGATATCTTATTGATCGTCGTGATTGGCGGTATGGGTACGATGTACGGCGCCGTGGTCGGTGCCACCCTGTTCATCCTCGCGCAGAATTACCTCAAAGCACTGATGGGGCAAGCCTCGTCCGCCCTGGAAAGTATCCCCCTCCTCGCCGCCGCACTGCACCCGGACCGCTGGATGCTGTGGCTCGGCGTGCTGTTCGTCCTGTCGATCTATTTCTTCCCGATTGGAATCGTCGGGAAACTCAGGCTGCGCAGGCAATAAGAACCACTGATCGGCAGTGCCATCGCGCCCCGCCTTCGCGGGAACATTGAATACACGTCAATGTTGGCGAAAATTCAAATCCTAGAATTGAAGAGATCATGGCCTCGACGTTGCCAGCGCGAGTGAACCACCATCCTTCTGGCCCTGCATGGAAGCTGCATTTCATGAAAATCCCGTCATTACTCTCTGCCGGCGCCCTCGCGCTGGCGCTGCTCGCGCCAGGGGCGCAGGCAGCCACCGGCACCACTGTCCTCAACGAAGGCTTCGACGACGTCAACGCCCTCGCAGGCTGGAGCCAGTACAACTTCAGCGAGCCGCAAGGCCAGGGCTGGTTCCAGGGCTCGGCCGGCATATTTGCCGCGCAGGCCGGCAGCGCGGGCTCCTACGTTGCCACCAATTTTCTCGGCGCCCAGGACGGCGCCGGCAGCGTCGACAGCTGGCTCATTTCGCCGCTGCTCAACCTTACCGGCACCACGGAGCTGTCGTTCTTTACGCGCACGGCCGGCACACCCGGCTACCGCGACCAGCTCGAAGTACGCTTCGACGCAGGCTTCGGCACCTTCGACACGCTGCTCGCCACCGTGGGCGGCATCGAGGCTTACCCCGTCAGCTGGACGGCGTTGACCGCCTCGGTGAACCTCGAGGGCAGCGGCCGCTTTGCGTTCCGCTACCTGGGCGACGCCAGCGCGCTCGATTACATCGGCGTCGACACCGTGAAAGTCATGACCGCGGTCCCGGAACCTTCGAGCTGGCTGATGCTCGTACTGGGATTGGCCGGCGTGGGCGCGCTGCGCCGCAAATTTACGTAAGCAAGGGAGAACCAATCATGTCGAACCAAAAGATTGTGGCGCTGGCCGCGCTGACCGCGCTGACCGCCACCATGCTGGCACCACCGGCCCATGCCGCCGGGCAATCGGGCATGGTCGTCGTGCGCGACCCCCAAACGGGCGCACTGCGGGCGCCCACCGCCGCCGAATCGAATGCGCTGCTGGGCAACTCCGCCCAGCAGCGCAAGGGTCCGTCGCAGCAGGTCGAAACCGTCGGTCCGGGCGGCAGCCGCAAGGTGCAACTGGGAAAAAGTGCGCTGGTCTACAGCGTGGTCACGAAGAATCGCGACGGCACACTGAGCGAGCAATGTGTCAGCGGCGAACACGCCGCGCATGCCGCCATCGCCCATCCCACCCCAGCCAAGGAGTCGCACCATGAAAGCGAATAAACCCGCCCGCTGGGCGCAGGGACTGGCCGCGCTGGCGCTGGCCTGCTGCGCGCTGGCCAGCAGCGCCAGCCACGCCGCCGCGACCATCACCATCGTCAACGCCAACGAGCCCGGCGTCGGCTTCAACGATCCCACGCCGGCGCTGCCGGTCGGCGGCAATACCGGCACCACGCTGGGCCAGCAACGCCTGATCGCGTTCCAGTATGCGGCCAACATCTGGGGCGCCAGGCTCACCAGCGACGTCGCGGTGCGGGTCGACGCCGCCTTCGAGCCGCTCGACTGCGACGCCACCGGCGCCGTGCTGGGCGCGGCCGGCGCCTACGAAATCTATGCCGATTTCCTGAATGCACCGCGTGCCAGGACCTGGTACCCGAGCGCGCTGGCCAGCAAACTGGCCGGCTTCGACGTGACGCTGGGCCGGGTGCCACACATCTTCGCCCGCTTCAATTCACGCCTGGGCCTGTTTGACGACTGCCTGCCGGGTTCGGGCTTCTATCTTGGCCTGGACCGCCAGTTCGGCACTGGCATCGACCTGGTCACGGTACTGCTGCACGAAATGGCGCACGGCTTGGGCTTCCAGACCTTCACCGACGACTTCAGCGGCACACAACTGTTCGGCCTGCCGTCGATCTGGGATTACTACCTCGTCGACAACCGCCTCAATCGCAGCTGGGTGTCGCTCAACCCGGCCCAGCGTGCCGCCAGCGCCGTCAGCGGCAACGGCCTGTCGTGGAGCGGCCCGCGCGTGACGGCGGCCGTACCCGCCGTACTGGCGCCGTCATCCAACCTCAACATCAGCGGCGAGGCCGCCGGTAGCGCGGCGCGCAACTACGCCGTCGGCGACGCGGCGTTCGGCCCGCCGCTGGGCACGACAGCGGTGGTGGGCCAACTGATGCCGGTGGTCGACCAGGCTTTTGACACCGGCCTGGCGTGCACGCCGCTCAGTCCGGCCAATGCGCAGGCAGTGCGCGGCAATATCGCGCTGGTTGACCGCGGCGCGTGCGGCTTCGCAGTGAAGGCGCGCGTGGTGCAGGCGGCCGGGGCCATCGGCATGATCGTGGCCGACAACTTCGAAGGCGAGCTCACCGGCATGAGCGGCACCGACCCGCTGGTGACGATTCCGTCGGTGCGCATCACGCTGGCCGACGGTATCGCCCTGCGCGCGGCGCTCCAGGGCCGCTCGCGCACGCGCTCGGGGGTGATCGCCAGCCTGGGCGTCGACAGCACGCGCCTGGCCGGCGCCGATGCCAGCCGTCGCGTCCTGCTCTACACGCCGAGCTTTTACGCGCCCGGCTCGACCGTGTCGCATTACACCACTGCGGCCAAGCCCAACCAGTTGATGGAGCCGGCGATCAATACCGACCTGACCCAGGCGGTGCAGCCACCGGGCGATCTCACGCTGCCGCTGTTGCAGGATATTGGCTGGTAAATCAAAACCTCCAGCCGATAAAAAGGGCCTGGCACGCATGCGCCAGGCCCTTTTACTTTCACCGCAAGGGTGAATTACTTGCTGTTGGCCGCGTTGAATGCTGCCACGCCGTTGACGATTTCGGCTTTCGCTTCATCCGGGCCGGCCCAGCCTTCAATTTTGACCCATTTGCCTTTTTCCAGGTCCTTGTAGTGCTCGAAGAAATGCTGGATCTGGCGCAGGCGCAGTTCGTTCATGTCTTCCGGCTTTTGCCAGTGGCTGTAGATCGACAGGATCTTGTCAACAGGCACGGCCAGGATCTTGGCGTCGCCGCCGGCTTCGTCGGTCATTTTCAGCACGCCGATGGCGCGGCAGCGCACCACCACGCCCGGGAACAGCGGAAACGGCGTGATGACCAGCACGTCGCACGGGTCACCGTCCGGCGACAGCGTCTGCGGCACGTAACCGTAGTTGCACGGATAGTGCATGGCGGTGCCCATGAAACGGTCGACGAAAATCGCGCCGGTGTCCTTGTCCACTTCGTACTTGATCGGATCGGCGTTCATCGGGATTTCGATGATGACGTTGAAATCGTTCGGCACGTCGCGGCCGGCAGGCACATTATTCAAACTCATGGGATTTCCTTGTAAGCGGGTAAATATTTCAGGCGGATATTATAGCGAGATTGGCAAAATGTTCACAGCACGCCAGCGAGCGCAACTCTGGCCGACGGCACGCCGCCCGTCACGCCGGTGAGCGCACACAGGCGGTAATGCAAGGCGGCCAGTTCTTCCTGGCCCAACGCTTCATGCATCTGCGCCAGTTTCAGGTGCGCTTCGCGCCCCAGTTTCGGTTCCAGTACGTCGGACAAAGCCTGTTCCAGGTAGCGCTGGGCCTTGCCCCACAGCTTTTGCTGCAGGCACAGGGAGCCGAGCGTCAGCGCCAGTTCGGCGTCGTTCGGGCGCGTGCGCAGCCAGTGCTCGCAGCGCTCGATCTGGGCCAGCAGCGCTGGCGAGCCGGGCTGACCGGCGGCATCGCGCCAGGCACGCAGTACCCGGTCGTCCCAGCTGTTGCGCAGCGAATCTTCGGCAATGGCCCGGGCTTCCTCATGCAGCCCACAGGCATTGAAGGCGGCGGCCGCGCGCGCGGCGATGGGCGCTTGAATACGTTCTTCGGCGGGCACCTGCGACCAGACGCGGCGGATCGATTCGGCGTCGTGCGAGCCCTCGCCCAGAAGTGCTTCGTAGGACATTTCGCGCAACCGTTTTGAAAGTGCCGGATGGAGCGCCTTGCGTTTATCGAGCGTGCGCACCAGGCGCAGCACTTCGGGCCAGTTGCGCGCCTGCTGCTGCGCTTTCATCGACCATTGCAGCGCGTGGATATGGCGCTGGCCGGTGGCGTTCAGTTCGTCGACGGCAGCCAGCGCCGCTTCCGGTTGGTGGTCGTCGACCAACAATTCGGTGATCGTCATCAGGCGCGCGGTTTTCAAGGCATTGTCGTGCATGATGCCGGCGATCCAGCTGTCGCGCCGCACCGGCTCGCGCATGCGGTGCGCCGCGCGCGCGCCGATCAGCGCTGCCAGACCCGCGTTTTCAGGTAATTCGGCCGCTTTCATGGCGGCTTTTTCGGCGTGCCCGAAGCGCCCTTCGAACAGGGCTTTCAAGGCATCGCGCAAACCCTTGTTGGCTTCGCGCTCGCGCTTCCTCAAGCGATAGGCGGCCACGCGGCGCGGCATGTTCAGGGTGGCGGAAATCGCCCGCACCAGGCCGTACACCACCAGGAACAGCAGCGCGATCAGCACCACGAACAGATTGAGCGACATGTCGACCCGCTGCGGCGGATAGAACAACACCACATTGCCCGGATTAAAGCGCGCGGTGACGGCAATGCCAATGGCCGTGGCCATCAGCGCAACTAACCAGAGTAAGAGACGCATGGCTTAGGTCTTCGCCTTGTAGTTGCGCACCGCGTTCAGGCTGTCGGACAGGTCCGGTAACTCGATGGCGAGGTTGTTGCCTTGCACCTGGCGCAGCATCGCCTGGGCGCTCTGGGTGGCGCGGGCGCGCGTGTCGAAATATTTCGATAGCGTGTCCTGGGCCGTGCTCAGATCGTCGCGGAAACTGGTTTCATTGCGGGCCAGCAGCGCCAGCCGGGCGTTCAGCAGGCGCAACTTCAAATTCTCGCGCACAAAATAATTTTGCGTCGGCGAGAGCATCAGCGCTTCGGGCGTGTCGACGCTGCGCACGCGCACCAGCTGGCGCACGTCGTTCCACATGTCGCCGCTCCATTGATTCCAGGCCAGGCGCAGGCGCGCGCCCATGGTCGGCGCCGCGGCCGGGCCGTTGCCCGTGATCACGGGTGCGGTGTTGTCCGGCAGTACCGGCTTTTCACCGGACAGCAGTGGCAAGGCGTCGACCTGGTTGATCACGTTGTCGAGGCGGAGAGCAACGCCGGCCATATCCAGCGCCGGCAAGGCCTTCAGTTTGTCGGTGTCGCGTGCGATGGCGCGCCGAATGGCGATGAACTGCGGCTTGTCCGAGCGCGACAGCGAGCGGTCGGCGTTTTGCAGGGCGATCAGCGCGCCCGGCACATTGCCGGCCAGTTGCAGTTGCTGGCTGGCGGTCGACAGCACCTGCTCGATTTCGGACAGCGCCCAGTCGTCGCGGTTCTTCGACAAATCCTGGTACAACTGTTCGAGCGCGGCCTGCTGGCTTTGCGACTCAGCCTGGCGCGCTTCGAGCACGCCCACTTTCACTTGCAGCTGGGTCGACTGCTCCTGTACCTGGCGCGCCAGTGCGGCGGTGTCGGCGTTGGTGGCGTTGCCCTTTTGCAGGCTGCGCGCCATGTCCGCGCGCAGCGAGGTGATGCGGCTGTGGCTGGTCCACGCCTGCGTCGCCAGCAGCACGGCGAACGCCAGCATCACCAGCGATAGCGGCCGCTGCATGACGTGCAGGAAGCCCGGCTCGCGCCGCAGCACGGGTACGGAAAGCGGCGCAACGGCGCCGTCATGTGGGGTAGAAGGTGGCATGTCGTTCATAGTCTAGGATTGTAACGCGGCCAGCAGACGTACGTCGCCAGATCCGGTGAGCGTTACCCGGGCCAGCCCCAGTGCACGCGCGGTTTCGGCAATGCGCGCATGGGGCACGATCCAATGTTGTTGTTGCAATTTAGATACACTCATGCCGTCCAACTGTTCCACCAGCGCCACCAGCCCGCGCAGCGCTTCCGAACTGGTGACGATCCAGTCGTTGGGCGCGGCCAACACACCATGCAGCGTCGCTGCCAGTTCGGCGCACATGCGCGGCACGCGGCGCTGGTAGGCGGCCACGGTGGTCACGATGGCGCCAGCCGCCGCAAAACCGTCGGCCATCAGTTCGCGTCCGGATTCACCGCGCACGATCAGCACTTGCTGGCCAGCCAGCGCCCCCAGGTCGAGCGTGCGCAATAAACTTTCAGAATCACTGGCCGCGTCCGGGCCCGGGCTGGCGATGCGTGCGTTGGCGTCCGAGACGCCATGCGCCAGCAGCGCCGCGCGGCTGCCCTCCCCCAGCACGGCCAGCGCCACACCGGGCGGCCAGGCAACGATGTGGGAAAAGGCCGCATCGATGGCGTTGGGCGAAACGAACGCCACCAGCGCGTAGCCGGCCAGGCCGGCCAGCACCGCCTTCAAATTGGTCTGGTCGGGCAGCGGCGCAATTTCCAGCAGCGGCAGCAAGACCGGCCTGCGGCCCAGCGCGGCTACGGCCGCGGCCAGCTCCCCCGCCTGCGCGCGCGGGCGCGTGATGACGACAGCAGGCAGTTCAGGCACCGGGCGCTGCTGCCTGGCGGCAGGCGTCGAGGATGCCGGCGGCGTCCTGCATCGCCAGCAAGTCGGCCACGCCCTGGCCCAGGGCGTCCGGTGCGTCGGCCGGGCCTTCCAGCTCGGCGTAGGCGCTGCGCGCGCCATCCGGCGTGGCGACCATCGCGCGCAGGTGCATCAACGCGCCGGTGATGGTGGCATGCGCCGCCATCGGAATCTGGCAACTGGCGCCAAACACCTTGGCCACCTTGCGCTCGGCGGCGACGGCGCGCGCCGTCTCGTCATGGTTCAGCGGCGCCAGCAGCGCGGCCAGGTCGGCACCATCCTTGCGCGGTGCAGCCAGAATTTCAATCGACAACGCGCCCTGCGCCGCAGCCGGCAGGCTGCTGACCACGTCGAGCCTGGTGCGGATGCGTGCCGCCAGGCCGAGGCGTTCCAGGCCAGCCGCCGCCAGGATGATGGCGGCGTACTGGCCCGCGTCGAGTTTACCGAGGCGCGTATCGAGGTTGCCGCGCAAGGGCTGGACGAGCAGGTGCGGATAGCGCGCGGCGATCAGCGCCTGGCGGCGCAGGCTGCTGGTGCCGACAACCGCGCCGGCAGGTAAATCTTCCAGGCTGGCGTAGTCGTTCGAGACGAACGCGTCGCGCGCCTCGTGGCGCTCGAGCACCGCGCACATCGCAAAACCGTCCGGCAAATCCATCGGCACGTCCTTCAGGCAGTGCACGGCCAGGTCGGCGCGGCCGTCCAGCATGGCCGTCTCCAGTTCTTTCACAAACAGGCCCTTGCCGCCGACCTGCGACAGCGCGCGGTCGAGGATGCGGTCGCCACGTGTGGTCATGCCAAGGATGCTTATTTGGCACTGTGGATATAATGCAGCGAGGCGGTCGCGCACATGCTCGGCCTGCCACATGGCAAGACGACTTTCACGTGAAGCAATGACCAGCGTGGCTGGTACGAATACACTGGTTTCAGATCTTGTCAAAACGGCTGTCAAAACGGATTCTTTCACTGTCGTTGCGCCCGACCGGCGCGATGGCGTTATCGTGGCAATAAGTTGCGCGTTGATGCAATCACAAATTTTATCACGCGCCCCTTGGCAAACAGGCGACTTGCCTGTCACCAACTATTTATTACGTACATAAAATTACAATGGACAATCCAGCCGTACTGGGTGACAAAGACGCCCCTCTCAAGGAAGACATCCGCCTGCTCGGCCGCCTGCTTGGCGACGTGCTGCGCGACCAGGAAGGCGACGCCGTATTCGACGTCGTCGAAACCATCCGCCAGACCGCCGTGCGCTTTCGCCGCGACGACGACCCGGCCGCCGGCGTCGAACTGACCGCCCTGCTGCACCAGCTG
The DNA here is from genome assembly GCF_036688685.1 of Massilia sp. S19_KUP03_FR1. NCBI lineage: Bacteria > Pseudomonadati > Pseudomonadota > Betaproteobacteria > Burkholderiales > Oxalobacteraceae > Massilia > Massilia sp. S19_KUP03_FR1. The sequence goes on from NZ_JAQQPS010000013.1 coordinate 43,773, forward strand.
TCGCGCAACCAGACCATTTCGGTGGTGCGCGCCTTTTCCTATTTTTCGCACCTGGCCAATATCGCCGAAGACCAGCACCACGTGCGCCGTCGCCGCGCGCACCAGCTGGCCGGCTCCGCGCCACAGCAAGGCAGCATCGGCTATGCCCTCAAGCGCCTGCACGAGGCCGGCGTCGACCAAGACCAGGTCGAAACGTTTTTCAAGGATGCGCTGATCTCGCCCGTACTGACCGCGCACCCGACCGAAGTGCAGCGTAAAAGCATCCTCGACGCCGAGCACGACATCGCGCGCCTGCTGGCAGAGCGCGACCATCCGCTCACGCCCAAGGAACAAGCGCGCAACCTGGCCCTGCTGCAAGCGCGCATCGCCACGCTGTGGCAGACGCGCATGCTGCGCTATTCAAAGCTGACGGTGGCCGACGAGATCGAAAATGCCCTGTCCTACTATCGCATCACCTTCCTGCGTGAACTGCCGGCCCTGTACGACGACATCGAGGACGATATCGGCGCGCAGTACCGCGAGCGCCCGGCCAGGCTGAGCGACGCGGCCTACGTGCAGATGGGCAGCTGGATCGGCGGCGACCGCGACGGCAACCCGAACGTCGGCGCCGAAACGATGCAGTACGCCCTGACGAAACAGGCGACCACGGTGTTTGAATATTATTTCGACGAAGTGCACGCACTCGGCGCGGAGTTGTCGACGTCGACGCTGATGGTGCCGGTCAGCGCCGCGCTGGCAGCGCTGGCACAACAATCCACCGACCAGTCGCCGCACCGCAGCGACGAGCCGTACCGGCGCGCCCTGATCGGCATTTATGCGCGCCTGGCCGCCACCGCGCGCGAACTGGGCGCCACCAACATCCTGCGCAAGGAAGTGGGCCACGCCGACGCCTACCAAGATGCGGCCGAGTTCGGCGCCGACCTGCACATCATCGCCGCTTCGCTCACCGAACACCACGGGGCCCAGCTGATCGCGCCGCGCCTGGCCGGCCTGATCCGCGCGGCCGGTATCTTCGGTTTCCACCTGGCCTCGCTCGACATGCGCCAGAGTTCCGATGTGCACGAGCGCGTTTTAAAAGAATTGTTCAACGGTGCCGGCGAGCAGCTCGATTACACCAGCCTCGACGAAGACGCCAAGGTCGCGCTGCTGTTGCGCGAACTGGCGCAACCGCGCTTGCTGTTTTCGCCTTACGCAAGCTATTCCGACGAAGCCAACTGGGAACTGGGCGTGCTGCGCGCCGCCCGTGACATCCGCGCCCGCTACGGCGTGCGCGCGATCCGCAACTACATCATCTCGCACACGGAAACCGTGTCCGATTTGCTGGAGGTGCTGCTGCTGCAAAAAGAGATGGGCATGCTGCACGTCGCTGACGGTCGGGTCGATGCGATGGTCGTCCCGCTGTTCGAAACGATCCCCGACCTGCAGCGAGCAGCCGCCATCATGGCCGAATGGATGGCGCTGCCGCTGGTCAAACAGATTGTCGCGAACCAGGGTCAGCTGCAGGAAGTCATGCTGGGCTATTCCGACTCGAACAAGGACGGCGGTTTCCTGACCTCGAACTGGGAGCTGTACCAGGCCGAACTGAAACTGGTGGAGATTTTTGCCGCCGCCAAAGTCAAGCTGCGCCTGTTCCACGGCCGCGGCGGCACGGTCGGCCGCGGCGGCGGACCGAGCTATCAAGCCATCCTGGCCCAGCCGCCGGGCACGGTGAACGGCCAGATCCGCCTGACCGAACAGGGCGAAATCATCTCGTCGAAGTTTTCCAATCCCGGCATCGGGCGGCGCAACCTCGAGCTGCTGGTCGCCGCCACCCTGGAAGCGAGCCTGATGCCGCATGGCGTCGACAGCGAACAGGTGGCGCAACTGGCCGGCTTCGAAGCCATCATGGCCGATTTGTCGCAACGCGCGTACCAGGCCTACCGCAACCTGGTATATGAGACGCCGGGCTTTACCGACTACTTTTTTGCCGCCACGCCGATCGCCGAAATCGCCGAACTCAATCTCGGTTCGCGCCCGGCGTCACGCAAGGCCACGCGCCGCATCGAAGATTTGCGCGCCATCCCGTGGGGCTTTTCGTGGGGCCAGTGCCGCCTGCTGCTGCCGGGCTGGTACGGCTTCGGCTCGGCCATCGGCACCTGGTTAAGTGAGGGCGAGCGCCCGGCCAAACTGGCGACCCTGCAGGCGATGGCGCGCGACTGGCCATTCTTTGCCACCTTGCTGTCGAATATGGACATGGTGCTGGCGAAGACCGATTTGCCGATTGCGCGCCGCTACGCCGAACTGGTGGCGGACGTGGAACTGCGCGAGCGTATTTTCAAGCGCATCGCGCAGGAGCACGCTGCCACCCTGCACGTGCTCGAAGAAATCACCGGCGCCACCGAGCGGCTGCAGGGCAATCCACTGCTGGCGCGCTCGATCCAGAACCGCTTCGCCTACCTCGATCCGCTGAACCACTTGCAGGTCGAACTGGTCAAGCGCCACCGTGCGCTTGGGCTCGATCCTGCGAAAGAGGTGGACGAGCGGGTGCACCGCGGCATCCACCTGTCGATCAACGGGGTGGCGGCGGGCTTGCGCAATACCGGCTAAGCTGGGGCGCCCGGTCGAAACAGCATGCGCGCCGGTCGCTAGGCGGTGTGCAGGGCCAGGGAAGGCGCCGCTGCGCGTGCGCTGCGCGCGGGCTGGGCCGGCTGGCCCTCAACCAGGGTGAAGTTGCGTACCAGTTCACTGAGGTGCGCGCCTTGCTCCTGCATCGATGCCGCCGCCGCGGCGGCCTGTTCCACCAGCGCGGCGTTTTGCTGCGTCACCGCATCGATTTCGCCAATGGCACGATTGACCTGCTCGATGCCGGCTTCCTGCTCGCGGCTGGCGGCGCTGATTTCACCCATGATATCGGTGACGCGGCGCACGCTGGCCACGATGTCGTTCATGGTGCCGCCGGCATCGGCCACCAGCTTGCTGCCTTCGTCCGCATGGCGTACCGACTCGTCGATCAGCACCTTGATCTCGCGTGCGGCCGTATTGGCGCGCTGGGCCAGGTTGCGCACTTCTGAGGCCACCACCGCAAAACCACGTCCCTGCTCGCCTGCACGCGCCGCTTCCACGGCGGCATTCAAGGCCAGGATATTGGTCTGGAACGCGATCGATTCGATCGTGCCGGTGATGTCGACGATGCGGCGCGAGGACGTGTGGATGGCGCCCATCGTATCGACCACTTTCGACACCACCGCGCCACCCTTGAGCGCCACATCGGAGGCCGATGCGCTCAGGGTGTTGGCCTGGCGCGCGTTGTCGGCGTTTTGCTTGACGGTCGCGGTCAGCTGCTCGATCGACGCGGCGGTCTCTTCCAGCGCGCCGGCCTGCTGCTCGGTGCGGCGCGACAGGTCCAGGTTGCCACTGGCGATTTCACCGGCAGCGGTGGCCATCGAATCGGTGCTGTCGCGCACCTGGCTGACGACACCATGCAGATTGCCGCGCATGCGCTGCAGGGCCTGCTTCAGGTGCCCGGTCTCGCTCTGGTCGGCCGGGTCGAGCGTCATCGACGCAACCAGGTTGCCGTCGGCGATCTGGGCGGCAAACGCCATCACTTGATCGAGCGGGCGGCGGATTGCGCGCGCGGTCAGGTGTCCTGCCAGGAAGGTCATCACCAGCGCTGCCAGCGCCACCAGCAGGATGCGGTGCTGCGACTGCGTGACCAGCGCGTTGCCGTGCTCGCGCGTGGCCTCGGATGCTTTCTCGATGGTCTCGCTGAGCGCCTCCATGCTTTTTTCCAGCTTGCGAAAATGCTGCATGAAGGCGCCTTGCGCTTTCTGCGCCGCCGCAGCGTCCGTGAAAGCCAGGTCGAAGGTCGTTGCCACGCTGTTCAGGTAGGCATCGACATCCGGTCGCACCGCCGCCATGGCCGCTTTCAAGGCCGGATCCTGGTTACCCTTGTCCATCTCCTCGACCAGTTTGCGCAGCAGCGCGGTGTGCTCCGTCATGTCACGCCTGACCTCGGCCTGACCGGCGCCGCCGTTGGCGCCGGAAATGAGCGCTGCCAGTACGTCGGCGCGCAAGGCATCATGGGCCTGGTCGGCCTGCACCTGGTCTTTGATGGTGCTGCCGTTGACGGTGATCTCGCCGAGTGCCACATCGAGCGCGTTGACGGCGCTGTAGCCGATCAGGGCAACCACGCCGGCCAGCAGCAAGGCAACCAGGTTCGACAGCAGCAGCCGCCGTTGGATCGTCAGGTTCATGGCGTCTCTTTTACAGTTTGAAGGAAAAGCCAACCGTCAGGGCGCGGCTGGGGGTGCGGCGATTCAGGCCAAAGGCGACCATGGCGTCGAGCTGGCAGCGCTCGGACAACAGCCAAGCCGCGCCGGTGTCGAAGGTGGCAACCGTGCCGCCCTTGGCAACCGTGGCGATGCGCGGCGCGGCCACTTCGACGAAGCCGCGCAGTTCCGGTGTCAGTTCCTTGCCCAGCACGATACCCAGGATGCCATAGCCGGCATGCGCACCGGCGTCGGTGCGGTCGACGCCCATACCCGGCATCACGCCCAGGCTCAGCCCGCCCGGCAATTCCCATTCTCCTACCAGGCGCACGGAGGGGCGCACGCCCTGGCCCCGGAATGCGCGCGAGCCACTGGCCAGGTCGGCGTGTACCAGCAGCCCGACCGACGGCACACCCGGTGCATCGTCCATCAGGTGCCATTTCAAGCCGAGCGAGGTGTCGGCGTAACCGTTGGTGGTAGCGCGCCCACCACCGCCCGGCAGCGCCATCACTTCGCGCACGTGGCCATCTGTCTCCAGGCGCAGTTCAATCGTCTCGCCAATGCCGTAGCGCAGCAACGTGGGGGTGCTGACCGTGCGCGAGTAGGCGGCGTCCCTGCTGCCTCGTTCGCCCAGCACGCTCGTCTCGATCTGGAATCGGCCAAGGCCGACGACATTGCTGGACTCGACAAAATCAGGACGATCGGTGGCGATGCCCTCATCCGGGCCGGCCGATGCCGGCGCGTGGGCCAGAAAGGCCAGATTGGCGAGGAACAGGACGGCGCATCGGGAAGTGGTCATTGTCGGCATGGAGCATGCTTTCCATTAAAGAAACGCGCGGTTCGTCGCGGTGAAAAGATTATCGCAAAAAAATCAGCAAAAATGATATCTGGAATCGATTAATTCCCAAATACAACAAATTTTTGTATTTACAGCAACAATGCCACTGTTGCGGCGCGGGGGGGCAGCAGATCGGAAGATTGCCCAACTAACGCCAACAGCGCCCAAAAAAAAACCGCACGGCCTGGCGGCGTGCGGTTCGATTTGCGCAATGCGCGTTACTGATTGTGCAGGAAGCTCTTCAGCTTGTCCGACCGGCTCGGCTGGCGTAGCTTACTCATCGCCTTCGCTTCGATCTGGCGAATCCGCTCGCGCGTCACGTCGAACTGTTTGCCCACTTCTTCCAGCGTGTGGTCGTTCGACATTTCAACGCCGTAACGCATGCGCAGCACCTTCGCTTCGCGCGGCGTGAGCGAGTCCAGCACTTCCTTGATGACGTTGCGCATCGACGCGTGCAGCGCGGCATCCAGCGGCGCCAGGGTGGCGTTGTCTTCAATAAAATCGCCCAGCTGCGAATCGCCATCTTCGCCCATCGGTGTTTCCATCGAGATCGGCTCTTTGGCGATCTTCATGATTTCGCGCACTTTGTTTTCCGGCATTTCCATTTTCAAGGCCAGCGTCGCCAGGTCCGGTTCGCTGCCGGTTTCCTGCATGATCTGGCGCGAGATGCGGTTCATCTTGTTGATCGTCTCGATCATGTGCACCGGCACGCGGATGGTGCGCGCCATGTCGGCGATCGAACGCGTGATCGCCTGGCGAATCCACCAGGTGGCGTAGGTCGAGAATTTATAGCCGCGGCGATATTCAAACTTGTCGACCGCCTTCAACAAACCGATATTGCCTTCCTGGATCAGGTCGAGGAATTGCAAGCCGCGGTTGATGTATTTTTTCGCGATCGAAATCACCAGGCGCAAGTTGGCGACCGTCATTTCACGCTTGGCCTGGCGGGCCCGCTTCTCGCCGGCAGCCATCTGCTTGTTAATCTTGCGCAGGTCGGCCAGCGGCAGGGCCACACGGGCTTGCAAGTCGATCATGCGCGTTTGCAGTTCCTTGATGGCCGGAACGTTACGGGCCAGCACGGTGCTGTACGGATACTTGCAATCGACTTCGCGGTCGACCCAGCCCAGGTCGGTTTCGTTGCCCGGGAACACTTTGATGAAGTGGGCGCGCGGCATGCCGCAGCGGTTCACGCAAATATCGAGCACAGCGCGCTCGACCGCACGCACTTCGTCCATCTGGTGGCGCAGGGTGTCGCACAGTTTTTCCACCACTTTGGCGGTGAAACGAATGCCCAGCAGCTCGTTCGAGATGACTTCCTGCGCCTTTACGTAATTCTTGGTGCCGTAGCCTTCTTTTTCGAAGGCCTTGGCCATCTTGTCGAACTGCGCTTCGATGATGTCGAATTTGTCCAGCGCGCCGCGTTTCAGTTGCGCCAGCTGCTCGGACGAGAAACCGGCCGCGCCGCCATTCGCGTCGCCGTCTTCGTCGGCTTCTTCCTCTTCCTCTTCTTCATCTTCGCCGTCGGCGGAAGGTGCGGCCACTTTCGGCGCCGGCGCCACTGGCGCGGAGGTCTCGTTCAGATCGACGAAGCCGTCGACCACTTCATCGACCTTGATTTCTTCGGCGCGGATTTTATGGGCCAGCGCGATGATCTCGGAAATCGTCGTCGGGCACGCGGAGATGGCTTGCACCATGTCTTTCAGGCCGCCTTCGATGCGCTTGGCAATTTCGATCTCGCCTTCGCGCGTCAGCAGCGCCACCGCGCCCATTTCACGCATGTACATCCGCACCGGGTCGGTGGTACGACCGAAGTCGGAGTCGACGGTCGACAGCGCAGTCGCGGCAGCCGCTTCCACTTCGTCGTCGCTGGTGGCGGTCGGAACGTTGTCAGTCAACAACATCATTTCGGCATCAGGGGCGCGCTCATAGACCGCGATGCCCATGTCGTTGAACGTGGCGATAATGCCCTCGATCGCTTCCGGATCGATGATGTTTTCCGGCAGTTGGTCGTTGATCTCGGCGTGGGTCAGGAAGCCGCGTTCCTTGCCCATATTGATCAGGTTCTTGATTTGCTGGCGGCGTTTTTCCAGTTCCGCCTCGGTGGTCGAGGCGTCGCCCGCCAGGACCGACGACAGGCCGCCCTTGGCTTTGCGCTCTTTCGCTTTCGAGACCGCTTTCAGTTCGGCGCGCTCGACCGCATTCAGGGCCGCGACTTCATCGTTTTCCGGCATGAATTCGCTCGGTTTGCGGCCGCGCCGGCCCGGCACTTTCACGGACGGCAACAGGTAGCCGGACGTGTCGATGGCGGCCAGGGTGGCGGCGTCGGTGGTCTGGCTGACCGACTGGCCGGCCGTCTCGATGACGGTCGGGGCCGGATCGATCGGACGCACGGCGGCGCGCACGCGCGGCGCCGGCGCTTTCGGCACCTCGACAATCGGAGCGGCGACGGTTTCCGCGGCTTTCACGGCGGCCAGTTTCGAGACGCGTTTCTTGACCACCACCGTCGAGGCCAGCGCGCCATTGCCGGTGACCACGTTGATCGAGGCGTCCAGGCTGGTGTCGACGGCGACCTCGTCGGCGCTGGCGGCACGGCGCTCACCGATGCGCTTGTCGGCCACGCGGTGCTCGCCGTGCGGCGCCTCGCCAAGGCTGTCGGCGCGGGCGTCGGCGATGCGCGCTTCGCCCACGCGCTGGTCGACCAGCGGCTCGCTGGCCGAATCGAAACCGGCTTTGGCAGCGGCCAGGCGTGAACGCGTTTTCACCACCGTAACCTTGGCATCCGCTTCACCCTCGATAAAATACGAGGTCGCGGTTTTCGGCACGGCCAATGTGGCAGCGCTTTTTGCTGGCGATTTATTGGCGCCCAGTGTCAAGGTTTTGGCGGGGTTCTTCATATAACAACTCTCCTGTCGCGGCAGAGGCAGGGCCTCACGCGCTAAAAATTAACACGAGCCGTGAATCAGGCTCGGTGGGACGAATTCTGGGGACGTACTTAATAAGGGGCCGGCTGGCTGAAAATCAAGCTGCGCATCGCCGCGGATAAATTGAACGGCACGCGCGGGGGGCGAGCCAGAGTGAAAAAAATGTTCAACATCGCTCAATGCAGGTCAGAATGAAAAAAAGCCCGTCGGCTAAAACGGGCTTGAATCTATTTTCATAGAGGAGACAAGTCGTATTATGCCCCTGAGAAATTAAAAATGCCAATTGACAAAACCCATAGCGGATATAAGCCAGCGGCATGAATGACTTCCCGGGAGCGGCCGAGCCGTCTCCGGCTCTCCCCCGTTGTCTGCGGCGACACAAGCCGCGCGCAAGGCAAGAGGCGGATCATACACGATTTTCGCCCGCTCTGCCTCTCCCACATTTACATTTTGCGTTGACAATAGCGCACCTGCGGCGGCGGCCATGCTATCCTTCCGGTTCCTGTTCTTACCATGAAGTCAATGAATCCAATGAGTCCTGTCGCCCCATCGGCTGACGTGCCTGCCGCCGCGGCAACTGAAGCACCCCAAGCAATCGAAACGACCACCCCGGATACCGGCACGGTCGAAGCGTCCCCTGCCGCAAACGAAGCGTCCCCTGTTGCGCCCGCCGCACCAGCACCGTCCGCCCGTACCCTGCTCAAACAATTCCAGCAGCAATTCAAGGCCTTCCGCGATTGCCTGCCGCTGTCCATCGGCATCGACAAGCAGATCATCGCGCGCATGCCGGGCATCGAACGCAAGGCGATGCGCGCCGCACTAGGCATCCATACCGGTTCGCTGCGCTACCTGCGCGCAATGGAGAAAGCCACTGTGCGTTACGATCTGGACGGCACGGCCGGTGCCGAAGTCGCCGAGACGCACCGCACCCATGCCAAGGAAACCTTGCAGCAGCGACTCAAGAAAGAAGCGGAGCGCAAGAAAGCTGAACGCGATGCCGAGAAGGTAGAACGCGAAGCGGCCCAGGCGCTCGAGGCAGACAAGTTGCGCCAGGAAAAGCTGATGCAGCTGGCATCGAAGTTTTCGCGCTCCTGAACGCATGACCATGCCGCTCGACACAGACCAGGTACTGCCCCCTTACGATGGCATTGCCCTCTCTGAAGTGCGCATGGTCAAAACGGCGACGGACGCCGCTGAGGCGCTCGCCGCCCTGTCGCAGGCCGACGTGCTGGGCTTTGACACCGAATCGAAGCCCACGTTCCTGAAAGGCGAAGTCTCGACCGGCCCGCACCTGGTGCAACTGGCCACCGACGACATCGCCTACCTGTTCCAGATCGGCGCCGTACCCGGCACCATCGAAACATCAGTCCTGAAAGCCATCCTCGAGTCACCTGCCATCCTGAAGGTCGGCTTCGGGCTGCTCGACGACATCAAACGCCTGCGCAGCAAGCTGGGCATCGACACGGCCAACGTGCTCGACCTGTCGACCGCCATGCGCCGCAACGAAAAAAATCCGCTCGGTGCAAAAACCGCCGTGGCGCGTCATTTCGGCCAGGCGCTGCAAAAATCGAAACGCATCACCACCACCAACTGGGCCATGCCGCGCCTGTCGGAAAAGCAGATTTTGTACGCCGCCGACGACGCCCATGTCGCCTTGAAACTGTACCGGCACTGGCGTGCCACGCAAGAAGCCAGCTGACACCATGGCGCGCCGGCGACCCTCCTGGTGGCTGGCGTGCTGCATGCTTTTCCTGTCTTACCCGATCCGGGCAGCCGAGCGCCCTGCCGTGTTACCCGATACGCTGGCCCAGCGCCTGATCGCCTGCACGGCGTGCCACGCGCAAACCGATCAGGCCAGGGGTACCGACTACTTTCCCCGCATTGGCGGCAAGCCCGCCGGCTACCTCTACAACCAGCTCACCAATTTCCGCGATGGCCGGCGCCAGTATCCCGTGATGACTTACATGGTCACGCACCTGCCGGACGCCTATCTGCACGAGATCGCCGGCTATTTTGCTGCCCAGCATCCGCCCGCACCACCCGCTGTGCCCGTGAGCGCCAGCACCGCGCTGCTCGAACGGGGTCGCGTGCTGGCCATGCAGGGCGATGCCGCACGCAAGGTACCGGCCTGCGTGGCCTGCCACGGCCAGGCGCTGGCCGGCACCTTGCCCACCGTCCCGGGCCTGGTCGGCCTGCCGCGCGACTACGTCAACGCCCAATTCGGCGCGTGGCGCAATCGCACCCGCCAGGCACTGCTACCCGACTGCATGGCGACCATCGCGGCACGTCTGTCGCTCGATGACATCAATGCCGTCTCGACCTGGCTAGCCAGCCAGCCGTACGCACCTGGCGCGCGCCCGGCCACCACCTTTGCCGGCCCCTTGCCGCTGGCGTGCGGCAGCGTGCCATGAAGCGCTGGCTGCTGCTGTTGGCGATCCTACTTGGCGCGCTGCTGGCCTGGGCCTGGCCGCGCGACCAGTTCATCGCGTCAAACTCGCGCGCCGACTGGGCTTTCAGCACCGCCAACGTCGCCCGTGGCGCCTACCTGGCCCGCGCCGGAGACTGCATGGGCTGCCACACGGTGCGCGGCGGCAGCCCGTACGCGGGCGGGCGCGCGCTGGCGACCCCGTTCGGCACCTTGTACGGGCCCAACCTGACGCCCGACCTTGCTACCGGTCTCGGCGCCTGGAGTGCCGACGATTTCTGGGGCGCGCTGCACAACGGGCGTTCCCGCGGCGGCAGGTACCTGTATCCCGCGTTCCCGTTCCCGCATTACACCAGGACCACGCGCGCCGACAGCGACGCCCTGTACGCCTATCTGCGCAGCGTGGCGCCGGTGCGCCAGCCGAACCTGGCGCACACGATGGACTTCCCCTTCAACACGCAGCTTGCGCTGGCCGGCTGGCGCCTGTTCTTCTTCAGGCCGGGCGTATTCGTACCAGCGCCCGAACAAGGCGCCAGCTGGAACCGCGGCGCCTACCTGGTCGAGGGCCTGGGCCACTGCAGCGCGTGCCACAGCAGCAGGAATGCGTTTGGCGCCAGCGCGGCGGGCCTGGCCGGCGGCATGATCCCGGTGCTGAACTGGTATGCGCCGTCCCTGCACGTCGACGCCAGCTGGCCCCAGGCAGAACTCGTGCAATTGCTGCACACGAGCACGACGCCGCGCGCGACCGTGTTCGGGCCGATGGCCGAAGTGGTGGCCAACAGTTTGCAATACCTGACAGTGCAGGACGTGCATGCAATGGCGCTGTACCTGAAGGCTCTCCCGGCCAGCACCACGGCTGCGCTGCCGGTGGCGGCGCCGGACGACGCAGTTATGGCGGCGGGATTGCGCCTCTACGACAAGCACTGCATGGCGTGCCATGGCAGTGATGGCAAGGGTCTGGCGCCGGCCTATCCGCCGCTGGCGGGCGCCCAGGCGCTGACCATGGCGCCGTCGGTGAACGCGGTGCGCATCGTGCTGCATGGCGGTTTCGCGCCCGGGACGGCCGCCAATCCGCGCCCGTACGGCATGCCGCCGTTTGCGCACGTGCTGGAAGATGAGGAAGTGGCGCAGGTGGTCACGTATGCCCGGGCCAGCTGGGGCAACAAGGCCGGCGCCGTGACGGCGGCCCAGGTGAATCGGTACCGGAGCGTGCCGCTGGAGTGACCAGCTTCGGCTCTCTCGCTACACCATTTCCGCGAAGCCGACCCGATCGGTCGTCGCAGCGCGTGCATCCTCGACACTCACCTTGTGCCCCGCCAGCAGTGCTTCCAGCGACACATTCATCGTGTGGCAACCCGCGTCGATCCCACTGTTCATGCGCGTGCGGATCGCCGCCAGATCACCCGCCTCCAGCATCTGCGTGACGGCAGCGCCGGGCGTCAGGCACTCGGTTGCGAGGTAATACCGGTTACCCTCGATGGACGGCAACAGCGCCTGGCACAGCACGCCGCGCAGCGCGTGCGCCAGCGCCTGCGATTGCGCCTGCGAGCTGCCCAGCAGGCGCAGCATCTTTTGCAGGCCCAGTTCGGTCGAGCGCGCGTGCAGCGTTGCCAGCACCAGCGGCCCCGATTCGGCCAGCGCCAGCGCTTCCCTTGCCGTTTCGGCGTCGCGGATTTCGCCGATGACAATCACGTCCGGCCGCTCGCGCAGCGCGTCCAGCGCGCCCAGGTAGTAACTTTCGACGTCGCCGTCGATGCCCACTTCGCGCTGCGTGATGATGCAGTGGCGCTGCGGGATCAGCGTTTCGACCGGGTCTTCGATGGTGATGATGTGGCCCGAGCGGTGCTTGTTGATCTCGTCGATCATCGAGGCGATGGTGGTCGACTTGCCCTGGCAAGTGTCGCCGATGATCAGCACCAGGCCGCTGGTCAGGCGCGCGAACTCCTGCTCGTCGCCATGCAGGCCAAGCTTGACCAGTTCGATCGGTTCCTTGGGGAAGCGGCGGATCACGCAACCGAGGCGCTTCTTGCCCTGGAAGGTAAAGCAGTTGGCGCGAATGCGCGCGGTGTGCAGGTCGATCGAGCGGTCGAACGCGCGCTCGGCAATACGCTCCGGCCAGTTCGGCTCGATCGCTTCGAAAAACTCTTCCAGCTCCTCGCGCGTGACCGGCGAATCCGTCACCGCCACCAGGCCTTTCGGCTGGCGCAGCATCAAGGGACTGTTCTGGTGGATGATGATGTCGGAAAACACCAGGCGCGAGTTCAGCAGGTGCAGAATCTGCTCGACCAGGGTGCCGAAGACCGGATGGTCTTCGTTTTCCACATACGACAGGGTGCGAATCTGGGAGGACTGTTGGTGTTCCATCGGTGCCAAAAGAGGGTGATCAAGTGGCACTGATTATAAGACCAGTTTCGGACGCAAAGTTGCCAATCGTAAATAAAATTACTCGACGCAACAGCCCTTATTTGAGCGCGCGGCGCTCGCCGGTGCGCAGTTCCAGCTGGAAGCGCACGCCCTTCTCCACCAGCGAAATGCGCGCCGGCGGCTCTTCGCCGGCCAGCGTGCGCGACTTGACCGGCAAGCCTTCGCCCTTGCGGATCAACTCGTCCGACATTTCATACACATTCGGGCACCCCGTGGCCGCGATCAGGGCCTGCACGATCGGGATTTTCCATGCGTCGACGCCAACCGCCTGGAACTGGCACAGCAATTGGCCATCGGCGCCGCCGTAGCCATCGACCAGCAAACCGGGCAAGCCGTCGTCTTCCGCATTCACCAGGCGCACCAGTTGATCGGGCAGGGCTTTTTTCGCCGCCGCAGCGCTTTTTGCCAGTGCCGCCTTGATGCGGTTTTTGATCAGGGCATGGTCGACTGGCTGCGTCTCATCGAGCGTCCAGACGCGCGCCTGGATCTGCGACTTTGGTGCCCACGCGGCGCGCGCGAGAAATTTGCGGGCGGAGTTCTGCACCAGGGCAGTGGCGCCCGGCTTGCCGTGGCCGTCGACACGTTCGATGGCGGAGGCGTAGATCCAGGGATCGCCGGCGAGCAGGCTTTTTTCCTTGCCTTGTTTGATGGTGATGATGAGCATATTCAGTCCAGGTGCATAGTGCGGAGAAGCGCCATGATACCGCAGCAGGCTATCGGCCCGGACGGCATTCTGCGCCGCTGCCCGCGCAAACTGTCGCAAAGCGCTGCCGCGGCGGCCAGCGCCTGCTTACCATGCATGCATCAACCTTTGGAGACCTGCCATGACCCTGCCACGCCGCTTCGCCCCGAAACTGCTGCTCGCCGCCTGCATCCTCGCCAGCGCCACGCCCCTGACTCAGTCCGTCGCGCACGCTGCGTCCTGGGGCTGGGGCGGCGAGCAGGTGCAGGGCAATGGCGTCATCAAGCGCCAGCAGCGCGAGCTGGGCGCGTTCAATGGCGTTTCCAGTAACCTGGCGGCAAAGGTCGAAATCCGCATCGGCACCACCGAAGGCATCACGATTGAAACCGACGACAACTTGCTGCCGCTGATCGAAACCGTGGTGGAAGACGGCATGCTCACAATCCGCACCGCCAGGCGCAACATGAATTTGCAGACCCGCACCCTGAAAATCATCGTGCAGGCCAAATCGGTCGACCACATCAGCCTGGGCGGCTCCGGCTCGATCGACAGCGATGCGCTGCGCGGCCGCAAGGTGCAGCTCGACCTGGGCGGCTCGGGGACGATCAGTCTGAAAGGCGTCGAGACCGACAGCCTGTCGGTCAACCTGGGCGGGTCCGGCAACCTGCAAGCGGCCACCGGTACGGCCAACAAGGTGTCGGTCTCGATCGGCGGTTCGGGTGACGTCAGGATGGGCAAAGTACGCAGCGACAGCGTCAGCATCTCGATTGCCGGCTCGGGTGCGGCGACAGTCTGGGCGCAGAAATCGCTGAACCTCACCGTGGCCGGCTCGGGCACCGCGAATTACTACGGCGACCCGCACGTCACGACCACGGTGCTCGGCTCGGGCACCACGCGCCGCCTGGGGGCCAGCCCGCTTTAATGGCTGTGATGCGCCTCGGCTGGCGCCGTGTAGCCGATCGCTTTGACCGGCACGTTGACGACCACGGTGTCGCGCTTTTTCGCGGCGTCTTCGATCGTCAAGGTCACCGGCACGCTGTCGCCTTCCTTGAGTTGCTGCTTCAGGTCGAGAAACATCAGGTGGTAGCCGGCTTTGGCCAGGTCGACTTTGGCGCCGGCCGGCAGCTCGATGGCGTCGACCGCCTGCATCTTCATGGTCTGACCGGCCATTTCCATCTTGTGCATTTCAACGCTGCCGGCAGCCGGCGTGCTGGCGCCTACCACGCGCGCCGCTTTCACCGACTGCAGCGTCAAAAAGGCGCCAGCGGTTTTTTGCACCGGCACGGTGGCGCGCACCCAGGCGTCGGACGCGCTTACCTGCGCCAGTGCAGCCGAGGACAGGGCTGCGGCAGAGAACAACACGAGCAAATGCTTGATCATGGCGATACTTTCATAATGAGCCAAACGATTGATAAAATTACTTGAGCGGCTTGAAGGTCTCGCGCTCGATCAGCACCGTCTCCACGCTGTCGGTCAAATAGATCTGGCCGTCCTGGATGGTGCATTGCAGCTGCATGTTGCGCTTGGCCATCTTCTCGAGCTGAACGCTGGCGTCGGCCGGAATATTGATCACTTCCAGGTTCTTCGCGCGCTCGAGCTTGTTCGCAATGCCCTTGTACCAGATATGGCTGGTGGCGCTGTAGCTGTAGACGATCACGTGCTCCGAGCGCCCGCACGCCTTCATCAGGCGCTTTTCGTCCGGCTGGCCGACCTCGACCCACAATTGAATCGCGCCGGTCAGGTCCTTTTCCCACAGGTCCGGCTCTTCGGTGTCGAACAGGCCCTTGGTGAACGTCAGCGCCTCGCTGGCGTGGATGGCGAATGCCAGCAGGCGGATCATCATGCGCTCGTCGGTCTCGGACGGGTGCCGCGCCAGGGTCAATAAATGCTCCTGGTAGTAATTGCGGTCCATGTCTGCGATTTGCAGTTCTGCCTTGTAAATTGTTGCCTTGAGTGCCATTGCTACCTTCTTGTTGAATCTAGTTAAAAACGACGGTCTTGTCGCCGTTTTGCAAAATGCGGTGTTCGACAAACCATTTCACGGCGCGCGCCAGCACCACGCATTCGACGTCGCGCCCGATGGCGGTAAGGGCATCGGCATCCATCGCATGGTCGACCCGCTCGACGTCCTGCTCGATGATCGGGCCTTCATCGAGCTCGCCCGTGACGAAATGCGCGGTCGCGCCGATCAGCTTGACGCCGCGCCGGTGCGCCTGCGCATATGGGCGCGCGCCCTTGAAGCTGGGCAGGAACGAATGGTGGATATTGATCGCCCTGCCCTGCAAGGCGCGGCACAGGCCGGGCGACAGGATCTGCATGTAGCGCGCCAGCACCACCAGGTCGATGCGGTGGGTGGCCAGCAGATCGAGGATGCGTGCTTCCTGCGCCTGTTTTACGGCCTCGTCCGCGCCAGTGGCCAGCGGCAGGTGATGGAACGGGATATTGTAGCTTGCTGCCAGCTGGTAGAAATCCATGTGGTTCGACACGATCGCGGGTATTTCCACCGGCAGCAGGCCGCTCTTGTAGCGAAACAGCAGGTCGTTGAGGCAGTGGCCGATTTTCGACACCATGATCAGCACGCGCGGCTTCACGTGGGCGTCGTGCAATTGCCCGGTCATGCCCATGGTCGCGCACAGTTGATCGAACGCGGCGCGCAAGGCGCCGGCGTCGATGCTGCGCTCTTCCAGCGCAAAATGGACGCGCATGAAAAACAGCTGCGACCCGGCGTCGCCGAACTGGGCCGAGTCGATGATGTTGCAGCCATGTTCGGCCAGAAAACCCGACACCCGGTGCACGATGCCGCGCTGGTCGACGCAAGATAAGGTGAGGATGAATTCGGGATGGGTCATGGCCAATGGGCTGGAAGATCGTAACTTGCTATTGTCGCACGGCGGGGTGAAGCTGATACCCACGTAAAAATAGCACGACCGTTCCAAGCTGCGCTATAGTTATTTCACCAACAACGACAGGGAGACCAGCATGACCATCGACACCAACAACGACCAGTTCCGCCTCGCCGCCCGCCCGAGCGGCCTGCCCAAGGACAGCGACTGGCAGTTCTCCAGCCCTGCGCTGGCCGACCTGCAAGACGGAGAAATGCGCGTCAAGACCTTGTACCTGTCGCTCGACCCGGCCATGCGTGGCTGGATGAACGGCGGCAAGTCCTACATTCGTCCGGTGGAAATCGGCGGCGTCATGCGTGCCGGCGGCGTCGGCGTGGTCGTCGAATCGAAGTCGCCGCGCTTTGCGGTGGGCGACACGGTGTCCGGTGGCATCGGCGTGCAGCGCTACTGGCAGGGCCAGGCCGACGACAAAACGTCTGCCTTCACCCGCATCGATCCGGCCGTCGCGCCACTGGAAACCTGGCTCAATACGCTGGGCATGCCGGGCATGACCGCGTACTTCGGCCTGCTCGACGTCGGTCAGCCGAAAGCCGGTGAAACGGTGGTGGTCTCGGGTGCGGCAGGTGCGGTGGGCCAGACGGTCGGCCAGGTGGCGAAAAAACTCGGTTGCCGCGTGGTTGGCATTGCCGGCGGCAAGGACAAGTGCGATTTCGTGGTCAATGAACTCGGCTTCGACGCCTGCATCGACTACAAGAACGGTTCCGTCAAAGACGGCTTGAAGGAACACTGCCCGGCCGGCGTCGACGTGTATTTCGACAATGTCGGCGGCGACATCCTCGACACGGTCCTTACCCGCATCAACATGAAGGCGCGCATCGTCATCTGCGGCGCCATCTCGCAGTACAACAACACCACGCCCGTACAGGGTCCGTCGAATTACCTGGCCTTGCTGGTCAACCGCGCGCGCATGGAAGGCATGGTGGTGTTCGACTACGCGCCGCGCTACCAGGAAGGCGTGGCGCAGTTGGCAAGCTGGCTCAAGGACGGCAGCATCAAGAGCCGCACCGACGTCGTCGAGGGCCTGGAGAACTTCCCGGCCGCGCTGCTGATGCTGTTCGAAGGCAAGAACTTCGGCAAGCTGGTGCTGAAGGTAGCAGAAAGCTAAGCATGCCAGCGGCGGCCACACGCGTTTTCAGGTTTTGAAGAATGCCACCGCCTCTTTCAAGCGTCGGGTTTGCTCTTCGAGTGACCCGGCCGCCGCCGCCGCCTCTTCGACCAGGGCGGCATTTTGCTGTGTCACCTGGTCCATTTGCGAAATGGCCAGGTTGACTTCGTGGATGCCGGAATTTTGCTCGCCGGTAGCGGCTGAAATTTCACTCGTGAGGGTGGTCAGCTGGCGCACCGCATCGAGCACCTCGTCCATGGCGCCGCCGGCCCGGTCAACCAGGACCGAACCCGCATTCACGCGCGTCACGGACTCGCCGATCAAGACCTTGATTTCCCTGGCTGCGGTGGCGCTGCGCTGGGCCAGATTACGCACTTCGCTGGCGACCACGGCGAAGCCGCGCCCCTGCTCGCCGGCACGGGCCGCTTCGACTGCCGCGTTGAGCGCCAGAATATTGGTTTGAAACGCGATACCGTCAATCACGCCGGTGATGTCGGCGATCATGTGCGAGCTCTCGGTAATGCCGCGCATGGTCTCGGTCACCTCGACCACCACCGCACTGCCACGCTGGGCAATGGCAGAGGTATCGTGCGCCAATTTGCCGGCTTGCATTGCGTTCTCTGAATTCTGCTGCACGGTGGAGGTCAGTTGTTCCATGCTGGAAGCCGTTTCCTCCAGTGCAGCGGCTTGCTGCTCGGTACGGGAAGAAAGATCGAGGTTGCCCGCGGCAATTTCGCTGGCGCCAACCTGGATGGTTTCGGTCGCATCGTGTATGCCGCCGATAATGTCCAGCAGGCGCTGCTGCATCCGCTGCATTTCGGCGATCACGCTACCGGTGTCGCCCGGCCTCACAACCAGCGTCATGCTCAAGTCACCGCCGGCAATGCGGGAAGCGATGTCGACCGCGTAATCCGGTTCACCGCCAAGGCTGTTGGTAATGTTACGCATAATGGCCAACATCATGGCAGACACCACGATCCCGATCGTCCCCAGGATGGCGCCCAGTTTGATCAGCGTGTTGTAAAAATCGCTTTGCACGTCTTTCAAAAACACGCCGGACGCAAGCACCCAGTCCCAGTTTTCGTCGTAGATCACATAGGTGACCTTGGGGGTGCGGTTGTTGTCGTCGGTCCCAGCCAGGCGCCCCATGTAATTGACGAAGCCGCTCTTGCTGCTCTTCGCGATTTTAATCATCTCGCGGTAGTAGAGCTTGCCGTCGCTATCTGTGCGCTCGCCAACATTTTTCCCGACAACATCTTTCGACGTGGGATGCATCAGCACCACGGGGCGGCTGTCAAACACAAAAATATAATTGCCATGGTCGTAGCGCATCGCCGCAATCTGCTGCAGGGCGCGTTGCTGCGCCTCGGCCACGGTGATTTTGCCCGCCACAGCCTCGGCGGCGTAACGCTTGAGAATACCCTCGGCGGCTTCGACAACGTGCTGCAGGCCGGCGCGGCGTTCGTCGAGCATGGTCTGGCGTGTATTGAAGGCAGACCAGCCGGCCAGGATCAGTAAACCCACCCACATGACAGCCAGTGCCAACATCAATTTTGTCTTGATCGTCATCCGCATTCAATCGATTCAGGATCAAAGCGGATTGCGCCTGGCGCCGCCCTGACCGGGGTTGGCCTTCCAGAATTTTCCAGGAGGCAACACCAACAGTAGGCGGCACCAGGGAGCGTGTCAATACTTGCTTCGACGCTGTTGCCACATGACCACGAAGCGCGACCATGCCGTCATTGCATCATCGTCCCCGCGTCGCGCCTGGCCGCCACCGCCTCAGTAATGCGCAGCAGGTCGTCCATCGCCAGCGGCTTGACCAGGTGCTCGGTGAATTGCGCGGCCTGGGTCAGGTAGCGGTCCTGGTCGCGACCCAGGCCGGTCAGCGCCACCAGCGGCAGCTGCTTGCCGCGCGCGGTGCCGCGGATGGTCAGCGCCACCTGGATGCCGCTGATGTCGGGCAGCCCCAGGTCGAGGAAAGCCAGGTCGAACGCCTGCTCGGCGGCCAGGCGCACCGCGTCGCGCCCGTTGAAAGCGGTGACGGCCTGGTGCCCCAGCGCGTCGAGCAGCGCCGCCAGGGTCTGGGCGCCGTCGGCGTTGTCGTCTACCACCAGCACTTTTAAACCGCGCGCCGGCGGCGTCGGTGTGGCGTGCGGCAGGGGCAGATCGGCTTGCGGGCGCCCCAGCGGCAAGCGCACCGTGAAACAGGCGCCCTGGCCCAGTCCGGCGCTGTGGACGGCCACGCTGCCGCCATGCAGTTCCACCAGTTGCCGCACCAGCGACAGGCCAATCCCGAGCCCGCCCTGGGCCTGCACGCCGGTCGGATTGACCTGCACGAACAAGTCGAAAATGTCACGCATCGCCTCTTCGGTCAGGCCGATGCCCTGGTCGGCCACCTTGATCTCCACGTGCTTGCCGTTGGCGCGCGCCTGGATCGCCACCGGCGCGCCTCGCGGCGAGTATTTCGACGCATTCGTGAGCAAATTGGAAAACGCCTGCACCAGGCGCAGGGCGTCTGCATCGAGCCAGGCGTCCTCGTGGGGCAGCTCCACGCTGAGCGCTTGCCGGCGCGCATCGAGCAGCGGTTTGCTTGCCTCCACCGCCTGATCGATCACGTGGCGCAGCTGCACGCGGGCGCGCTCGATGGCCAGCTTGCCGGAACTGATGCGCCCCACTTCCATCAGGTCGCCCACCAGGCTGGCCAGCTGGGCCACCTGGCGCTCGATCACGCCGCGCGCCTTCTCGCGCACGGCCGGCTGGTCGGACAAGCCCAGCAGTTGCACCGCCGACGAAATCGGCGCCAGCGGGCCGCGCAATTCGTGCGCCAGCGTGGCCAGGTATTCGTTCTTGCGCAGGTCGGCTTTTTCCAGCATCGCCCCGTCCAGGCGCAACTGGCGCGCCTCCCGTTCACGCTCGGTGTGGTCGGTGGAAATCGTCAGCACCGTTTCGACCCGGCCATCGGGGCCGAACGACGGCAGCGCGCGCGTGATATAGAAACGCTCGACGCCGTCCGCGCCGACATGGGCGAAATCAAATTCGCGCATGGTGCCGTTGCGGATCACGTCTTCCAGTACGGCGCTCCAGCGCGCGGCCAGCACCGGGTCGAGCCCGAGTTCCTCGTGGGTTTTACCGAGGAACCAGGCGGCCGGCTGCCCGGTCAGCGCCTCGATGCGCGGCGAGACGAACAGGCAGCGGCGCTGGCGGTCGTAGCGGTTGATGATATCGGGCAGGTTGGCGGCGACCGTGGCGAGATCGAGTTCGCGCTGGCGCGTGGCGTGCACGGCCTCGGTGGTTTCGGTGATGTCGATCACGGCGCCGTTCAGGGCGGCCGGGCGGCCGTCGGCGCCGTAGGTGGCGCGCCCGCTGCCACGCACGTAGCGCAGCGCACCGTCGGGCAGCTGCACCCGAAAGCGCACCAGGTAGTCGCTGCGGCTGGACAGAGCCAGGTCGACGGCGGCGTCGACCGTGTCCAGGTCCTGTGGGTGGATGCGCGCGCGGAACATGGCATGGCTGGCCGGCAGGGCCGGGTCGTAGCCGAAGATCGCGTAATGGTGTTGCGACCAGGTCAGCGTATCGGTCGCCATGTTCCAGAAGTACAGGCCGATGCCGGCCGAGTCGGTGACGTGTTCGAACGCATCGAGACGACTGGCGAGATCGACGCGGCGCTCATTGCGCACGCGCCGCCCGGGCCGCTGCGCGCGCCCAACGCGGCCCGCCGTCAGCGCCGACGCCACACCGCCCAGAAACCACAACGCAGGCGCCGCCAGCTTGCTCCACCGCATAGGTCGATCCTCAGGTAACGATTCGTCCCATTATCCCCGGATTCGCCTGCTCAAGTACAGCATGTCGACGACACAAGGCTGGCGGCGCGATTCTCGCGCATCAGGCCGGAACTTCGCGCCAGCGCCGCTCTCTAACTCACGAGCGCATCCCTATGTGTTCAAGCGGACTTTTGACACTGCAGGCAACCAGGAGATCGACATGGCGACAAGCAAAGAAAACGGCAAGAGCGCAGGCGGCAACACCCAAAAAAGCGGCACCGGCAACGGCACGCCGGCCAAGCGCGGATTTGCGGCAATGGATGAAAACCAGCAGCGCGAAATAGCCAGCAAGGGCGGCCAGGCGGCCCACCAGAAAGGCACGGCGCACGAATTCGATTCGGAAGAAGCGCGCCGCGCCGGGCAAAAAGGCGGTGTCGCGGTCAGCCGCAACCGCGAACACATGGCCGATATCGGCCGCAAGGGCGGCGAAAGCCGCCAGTCGGCCAGCCGCGCCGCGGCCGGCCATGGCGCTGGCAATGCGGGCAGCGACAAGGGCGGGCGCCAGGGCAGCAAAGAATAATTGTGTGCCACGCATGGCGGGGGCCGGGCGCACGCCCGGCCTTTTTATTGCCGGCTGCAGCGCTGCGCTGCCCCCTGTGCTACATTGCGGTCCCCATTCCTACCCGTAAGCGCATGACCGCCATTCTCAAATACCTCGGCGCCTACCCCGAGCAAACCCGGGCGCAGGTGGCCCGCCTGATCGAACAGGAACGCCTGGCCGATGTGCTGCGCGAGCGCTATCCCGACGCGCATGGCATCCGCACCGACAAGGCGCTGTACGGTTACGTCCAGGATTTGAAGGATACCTACCTGAGGAATGCCGACCCGGTCGCCAAAGTCGCCTATGACAGCAAGATCCAGGTCGTACAGCAAGCGCTCGGCCTGCACACGGCCATCTCGCGCGTGCAGGGCGGCAAGCTAAAAGCAAAGCACGAAATCCGCATCGGCACCGTGTTCCGCGACGCGCCCGAACCATTCCTGCGCATGATCGCCGTTCACGAACTGGCCCACTTAAAAGAAAAGCAACACGACAAGGCTTTCTACAAATTATGTTGCTGGATGGAGCCGCACTACCACCAGTACGAATTCGACGTGCGCCTCTATCTGACCCAGCTCGAGCTCTCCGGCGTGCGCCTCTGGGCACTGCCGGGCTGACCCGTCACGCGCCTCAAGTTAATAGTGCCTAAAATACAATATTTTCACCTTTAAGTAACAAAATAGCCTCTTTGTTTCTGTAATCACAAGAAACTTGTCGACAGGCAATACCGCAACGGTTACAGTCATGTACTTACCGTTTGTGTCCCTGCGCGCGATTTTGCGCGGTCCTGCCTAGCCATGATTTTTCAATTTTCCTCCCTGTCCGGCATCGCCTGCGCCCTCGCTGCCACGCTGTGCTGCAGCGCCGCGCTGGCCAATGACGTCTCGCCCGGCAGCTGGACGCTGTCCGGGTTCGGCACCCTCAGCGCCGTGCATGCGAATACCGATCAGGCCGATTTCACCAGTTCGGTACTCAAAGGCCGTGGCGCCGGCGCCAGCGGGCGCTGGAGCGCCGACGTCGACTCGCGCCTCGGCCTGCAGCTCAACATGGCCCTGGCGCCAGAATGGTCCGCCGTGCTGCAACTGGTCAGTGAACAGCGTTACGACAACAGCTACCGTCCGCAAGTGGAATGGGCCAGCGTGAAATACCAGGTCACGCCCGACCTCGCCGTGCGCGTCGGGCGCGTGTCGCTGCCGGTCTTCATGGCCGCCGAACACCGCAAGGTGGGCTACATCTACAGCGCCGTGCGCCAGCCGAACGAGGTGGCGGGCGGCCTCCCGATCACCAGCGGCGACGGCGCCGACCTGTCGTGGCGCTGGCACACGGGCGACGTGCGCCACACCACGCGCATCCAGGCCGGCCGCACCGACCTGCCGCTGACCGAAGGGGTGCGCGCGCGCGCCAGCGGCATCGCGGGCCTCGCACACAGTGTCGACGTGGGCAGCTTCAGCGCGCGCGGCGCGGTCATCGGCGGGAACGTCACGGTCAACCTGGCCGACCCCTTGTTCGCCGCGCTCAGCCAGTATGGTCGCGCCGGCGTCAACCTGGCCGAGCGCTATTCGGTGGACCACAAGCGCTTCGTGCTGGTGGCGCTGGGCATGGAATACGACACCGGCGACTGGTTCGCCACCATCGAAGGCACGCGCCAGCGTTCGCAGTCGCTGCTCGGCACCAACGTCGCACTGGCCGTGGGCGCAGGCTATCGCTGGCGCACCTTCACGCCGTACGCCGGCTACAGCACCGTGCACGCCCAGAGCGACACCACCACCAGCGGCCTGGCACTGGCTGGCCTGGGACCGCAACTGGCCGCCAGCGGCGCCGCCCTCAACGCGGCCCTGAACCAGATTCTCATTACCCTGCCCGAACAGTCGACCGCCAGCGTCGGCATGCGCTGGGACGCGCTGGAAAACATCGCCCTGAAACTGCAGTGCGAGCGCGTCACACCGCACGGCACCAGCCGCGGCACGCTGAAAAACACGCAGCCGGGGTTCGTATCGGGTCGCCCGATCAATGTGACGAGCATCACGCTCGATTTCGTGTTTTGAGGACGCCCATGACACTGTCCCTACGCCCATTCCTGCCCTTCCTCGCTGCCATCGCCATGCTGGCCGGCGTGCTGCACGGCGCCGACGCTGCCGACCTGGTGGTCATTGTCTCGGCGCGCAGCACGGCGCCGATGCTGCGCGCGGGCCAGGTGGCCGCCATCTTCCTCGGCCAGGCGGCGCAGTTTCCGGACGGCGCCGCAGTCGCCGCCATCGACCAGCCGGTGGGCTGCGCCACCCGCGAAGCGTTTTATGTCCGCGTGGCGTCGAAAACGCCGGCGCTGCTGAGGGCCTACTGGTCCAGGATGCTGTTCACCGGGCACGGCCAGCCGCCGCGCGAAGTGGACGGCGACGCCGCCGTCAGGAAACTGGTGGCCGACACACCGGGCTTGATCGGTTACATCGAACGCACTGCGCTCGATGCCAGCGTGCGCCCGGTGCTGGTGCTGCATTGATGGCGCCGGACGCGCCCACCCGCGCCGGCAAGGCCGCCCGCCCGCGCCTGGCCCTCGCGCTCGACACCCACATCTCGCTGCCGCTGTTCGCGCTGGTGCTGCTGGTGGCGGTCTGGATCGTCACCTTCCACTTCATTGGCGTGGCGCGCGAACATGCCATCGCGGCGGCGCGCGCCGCCGCCCGCGAGCACGTCGATACGTATGAAGCACAGCTGGGCCGCAACCTGGCCAGTATCGACCAGACGCTGAAAGTGCTGAAATACGCGGTCGAAATCAATGGCCCCGCCGGAGCGCTCGCCGCGCTGCGCGAGCAAGCACTGCTGCCGTCAACCCTCGTATTCGTCGTCAGCGTGGCCGACAAGAATGGCAGCGTGGTGGCCAGCAATCCTTACATGCGCCCGATCAACGTGGCGCGCGAGCGCTATTTCACCATCCACCGCGACCAGCCCACCAGCGCGCCTTTCATCAGCCAGACCATGCGTGATGAGGCCGATCCGGAACCACACCTGCACTTCACTCGGCGCCTGAACGACGCCGCGGGCGCGTTTGCCGGCATCGCCATTATCGAAGCCGACCCGGCCTATTTCACCAGCGCGTACGAGCAGGCGCGCCAGGGCCAGCATGGTGCACTGGGACTGATCGGCAATGACGGCATTGCGCGCGCGCTGCGCGTGGGCGAGCAGCTCTCCTGGGGCACAGTCGTGCCCGTCGCCACGGCACGCGACGACGTGGTTTCCCTTGGCGCCGACCTGCCCGACCGGGTGCCGCGCTACACCGCCATGCGCCGCCTGCACGGCTTCGACGTGACGGCCATGGTGGCGCTGGCGCAGGATGAGCAGCTGGCGCCCTACCGCAAGCTGCGCGCCAATTACCTGTTGGCCGCCAGCGGCGCCAGCGCCGCATTGGCCCTGATCGTGGCGCTGGTCGCGACCTGGTCGTGGCAACTGGCGCGCACCCGCCGCGGCGTGCGGCGGGCGAAGGAAACCTATGCCGCCGCATCCGAAGCGAGTCCCGACGCATTTTTCGTGATCCGCAGCGTGCAGGGCGCCGACGGCGACATCGTCGACTTCATCGCCGAGGACATCAACAGCCGCGCTGAAGCCCTCACAGGCCTGACCAAAGCGGCCATCGCCGGTCGGCATCTGGCTGAGGTGTTGCCGGCCTACCGCAAGCACGGCATCTTCGACGACCTGAAGCAGGTAGCGCAGAGTGGCCGGGCCAGCGAAACGGAATGGCAGAGCGACCGCACCACGCCAGACCGGCGCTGGCTGCAACGCCAGGTGGTGCCCGTCGAGAGCGGCCTGGTGATCATCGTGCGCGATATCACCGAACGCAAGATGACCGAACAGCGCATCTTCCACATGGCGCATCACGACGAGCTGACCGGCCTGCCAAACCGCCTGCTGGTGCGCCAGTGCCTTGAGCGCGCCATCCTCGGCGCCGCGCCGAAACACACGGGCGTGGCGCTCGCCTTCATCGACCTCGACGGGTTCAAGCTCGTCAACGACGGCCTCGGCCACAACGCCGGCGACGAACTCTTGAAGATCGTCGGCGCGCGCATGCAGGCCTGCATGCGTCGCAAGGATACCCTCGGGCGCTTCGGCGGCGATGAATTCGTGATTGTGATGCCGGTGGCGAGCGACGATGCACTGGCGCTGGCGCCGCTGCTGGACAAAATCCGCCGCGCCGTCAACGAACCGGTGCTGCTCAACGGCCAGTCGGTCCAGGTCAGCTGCAGCATGGGCGTGGTGATGTACCCGCGCGACGGCCTGGACGCGAGCACGCTGTTGATGAACGCCGACGCGGCGATGTACCGGGCCAAGGAGCTGGGCCACAATAATTTCCAGTTCTATGCGCGCGAGATGAATGCCAGCGTCGAACAAAAACTGGTGCTGCTCGACGGCCTGCGCACGGCCCTCGATACCGCGCTCGGTCTTGCCCGCGGCCCGTCCCAGCTAAGCCTGGTGTACCAGCCAAAGATCGACCTGCGCAGCGGGCGCATGTTCGGCGTCGAAGCGCTGCTGCGCTGGGACCACCCGGAGTTCGGTGCCATTTCGCCCTTGCGCTTCATCCCCCTTGCCGAGGAGAGCGGCATGATCGTGGCGCTGGGCGACTGGGTGGTGCGCACCGCGTGCCGCCAGAACCAGGCCTGGCGCGACGCCGGACTCGATCCGATTACCATCTCGGTGAACGTGTCGCCGCGCCAGTTCGAAGAGCCTGCGCTGGTCGAGCGCATTGCCGCCGCCCTCGCGCACAGCGCCCTGGCGCCGCAAGGGCTGGAACTGGAAGTGACGGAAAGCCTGATCATGCGCGACCTGGTGCAATCGGTCGACAAGATGCGCGCATTGAAAGCGATGGGCATGTCGCTGTCGATCGACGACTTCGGTACTGGCTATTCGAGCCTGTCGGCGCTGAAATCGTTTCCGATCAGTACACTTAAAATCGACAAATCGTTCATCCGGGACGTGGTCGACAGCGCCGACGACCAGGCCATCACGATGGCCGTCATCTCGCTGGCGCACAAGCTCAATTTACGCGTGATTGCCGAAGGCGTCGAGACCGAGCAACAGCGCACCTTCCTGCGCAGTCACGATTGCGACGAGATGCAGGGCTACCTGTTCAGCCCACCGGTGCCGGCCGCGCGCATCGCCAGCCTGCTGGCCACGCAGGCCGACGCCAAGGCCGGCAAGGCACCCGCCATGCAGCCCTAGCTTGCAGGGCCGCGCAGGCGCGCCAGCAGCACGCTGGCATCCGCATCGGCCTGCATCAGCGCCGCATGTTCGGGCCTGACGAAACCCTGGTCGCGCTGGTGCGCCACAAAGCCGATCAGGCCATCGTAAAAGCCGTTCACGTTCAACAGCCCGATCGGTTTCGCATGGATGCCCAGCTGGGCCCAGGTCAGCATTTCAAACAATTCTTCCAGCGTGCCCATCCCGCCCGGCATGGCGATGAAGCCATCGGACAGTTGCGCCATCATCGCTTTGCGCTCGTGCATGTCCTTCACGACGAACAGGCGCGTCAGACCGCGGTGCCCCACTTCGCGTTCCAGCAACGCTTGCGGGATGACGCCGGTGACGTCGCCGCCGAGGCGCAGCACCTCGTCGGCAATCACCCCCATCAGGCCGACCTTGCCGCCGCCGTAGACCAGCGCGATATTGTGCGCCACCAGCGCTTGCGCCAGCGCGCGCGCGGCGTCCGCATACACGGCGTCCAGGCCGTTCGAGGCGCCGCAGTAGACGCAGATGGTTTTCAGGTTGTTGGTCATGCAGTGGTCTTCTCGGGAGGTGCGTCGGGCGGGAGTTTTTGCAGGTACTCGTCGGACAGTTTCTGGAACAGGGTATGGGTGTCGCCGCGCAGGTAAGGGCCGACCATCGACAGCACCTGGTAGCAGCCGCGCGCCAGCGCATCGGCCATGGCTTGCTGCTCGCTGTACTTGCGCGGATTGCGCACGTATTCGTAGGACAGCCAGTAGGTCGCCACCACCACCATATTCGTCGCCATCGCGTTGATCAGGGCGTCGGACGCCTCCAGCGAACCCTCGCTGCGCAAGTCTTCGCAGAGCTGGCGCGCTACCTTGATCTTGTGCGCCAGGATCGCCTTGAAGTGGACTTCGAGCTTGCGGTTACGTGACAGCAGGTCGTTCAGGTCGCGGTAAAAAAAGCGGTAGCGCCAGATCAGTTCAAACATCAGGTGCAGGTACAGCCACACATCCTGCAAGTTGGAGCGGCGCCCGGCCGGCACCGTCAGGATGCGCTCGATCTCCGCTTCAAACTGCACGAAAATCGAGTTGACGATGTCGTCCTTGTTGCGGAAATGGTAGTACAGGTTTCCCGGTGAGATATTCATCTCTTCCGCGATGACGGTGGTCGTGATGTTCGGCTCGCCAAATTCATTGAATAGCCGCAGCGACAATTCAAGGATGCGTTCGCGCGTGCGGCGGGGGGCTTTCTGGAGCATGGAGTGGGGCGTGGTGGGGTTATTGGGGGCAGCATAACATCGAACGGTCGTGCGGGAAAAGAAAGCGCAGGGGGCAGAGGCGTTGTGTTTGCCGGCGCCCTCGCGCATGATGCAGGTTCCTCCACCACTTTTTTTGAACGCCGCATGCCAACCATTCAATACCGTCTCGTGAACGTCTTCGCTGAATCGCCCACCTCGCCTTTCAGCGGCAATCCGCTGGCCGTCATCGAGGACGCCAGCGACCTGACCGACGCCGAGATGCAGCTGGTCGCACGCCAGTTCAACCTGTCCGAAACCACCTTCATCCTGCCGTCCGAACGGGCCGCGGCGCGCATCCGCATTTTTACGCCGGCCTACGAAATGCCGTTTGCCGGCCACCCCACGCTTGGATCGGCCCAGGTGGTCAGCCAGCTGCGCGCAGCCGGCAACGCCTTTGCGCTCGAGATGGCGGCCGGTAGCATCCCTGTGCATTGCAAGGACGGGCGCTGGCACCTGGCCGCGAATGCGCCAACCAACCGGCCGGTCGATGCGACCCCGGCCGAGCTGGCGGCCATGCTGGGGCTCCCGCTGGAAGCGATCGCCGGGCCGGCGCTGTGGGTCAGCTGCGGCAACGAGCAGCCGATGATTCCGCTGATCAGCGCCGACTTCGTCCACGCGTGCCGCCCGGTGCCGGCGCTGGTTGCCCGCCACTGCACCAACGACACCGGGCGCGGCAAGGCGTATGTATTTGCCCGCACCGAAGCCGGATTCGATGTGCGCTTTTTCTGGACGCCGGGGGACAGTCTCAGTGAAGACCCGGGAACCGGTTCGGCCTGCGCTAACCTGGGCGGCTGGTGGCTGGCGACGCAGGGCGATGTGCCCCTGCATGCGACCGTGCGCCAGGGGACGGCCATCGACCGGCCGAATGTGCTGACACTCGACGTTGAGGATGGGCGTATCCAGGTCGGCGGGCGCGTGGTCGAGGTCGGTCGGGGAACGCTAAGCTGGTAGCGTTTTAATTGCAGAGTTCCTGCATGAGCGCGTCTAAAATCTGCCGGCTCGCGCCCAGCGCCACGTGGCCTATTCCACCGAACGCCAGGTTGCGCGCACCATCGAGTTCACTCGACGTTTGCGGCGCGACGATATTGTCGTGGTGCGAATAAATCGACGTGATCAGCGCGCGCGTGGCGGCGCTTTCGGACGCCGCCAGCTCGTGCAGCCACGCGCCGCCCAGCCGCATCTGCAGCGCGTTCGCACCGATGCCAAAACTGGCGAGGCTGGTGCCATGATGGGGCGTGCCGAGCGTGATCACGCGCGCAACCCGCCCGCTCCCGTACGTGCGCATCCACGCGCGCGCGACCAGCCCGCCCATGCTGTGCGCGACGATGATGACCCGCTCCGCGCCAGTTGCCGCCAGCAGGTCCTGCACGCCCTGCTCCACCAGCGGCACATAGGCATCGATCGGCGCGGTCACCGGCGCCAGGTCGAGCGTGGCGTGGCTGATCTGCGCGGCGTCCAGGCGCGGCGTCAGGTGCGCCCAGTAGCCGCTGTTGCAACCATAACCGTGCAGCAGCAGCACCGGCGCCAGGCGCGCGTCGGCATACACCCGCAGGCACGGCCGCGCGCGCGGCATGATCCACGATGAATAGCGCATCGACTGGGCGAATTCTTCGCCGAACAGGCGCAGCGCAGCGCGCGCGCCGAGCCGGTGCGCGGGCGGCGTCAGGCTGGCCGAGCGGGAACTCAGCCAGAAATTGTTGGCGCTGATGGCCAGGCGCACCAGCACCAGCGCCACGGCGCCACCCAACAGGCCAGTGATGAAGCCGGCATGCAGAGCGCGCGCGATGGCATAGCCCACCAGGGCAGCGCACACCAGCTGCACCAGCAGCAGCGCACGCAGCATCTGGCGCGCGCTCATCGTCAAGCGCTTTCCGCGCGTGGCCGCGGCGCGGGTTTGCCGGTCAGCGACTGCGCCAGCTGGCTAGCCATGCGCGCCACGATGGCATAGATCGACAGTTGCGGATTGGCGCCGATCGAGGTCGGGAACAGCGAACCGTCGTGCACAGACAGATTGCGCAGGCCCCGGTAGCGGCCGTCCGGATCGACCACGCCGCGCGCCGGATCGGCGTCCATGGCACAGCCGCCCATCACGTGGGCCGAGACGATACGGGTGATGTGAACGCGGTATTCCAGCTCGGCAATGCCTTTTTTTGCCGCCGCCCAGCTGGTGTAGGGTCCGGCCATTTCGTGCGCCGGCTGGACCGACCGGGCGCCCGCGGCGAACTGGATTTCGGCCATTGCCAGCAGGGCGCGCCGGACGCCATCCCACAGGCTGGCGTGGATCGGATAGTCGAGCACCGGCGCGCCGCCCTGCAGCGTCACACTGCCGCCGCTCGAGCCGGGATGGAAGCCGTCGCGCAGCAGCGCCAGCAAGCCGTGAATATGCGGAAATTCGCGCATGGTCGCGGCGTGCGCGGCGCCGAAGCCGGCCAGCGTGGTGGCCAGGATCACCGGGTGCAAAGGCGGCGCTTCGAGCATGAAGCCGACCGGCCCGTCGACCGGCGCCTGGTCGAGGAAGTGGTTTGAATACACGCTTTGCGGCGCGCCCGCGTAACCGTCGACACGCTGCGCGAACAGGCCGGACGAGATCACCGTGGGATGCAGGAAAGTGCGCCGCCCCAGCGCGTAGTTCGGGTCCGGGGCGTTCGAGCGCAGCAACAGCGCCGGCGAGTTGATGGCGCCGCCGGCCACGACGAAGTGACGCGCACGCAGCGTGATGGTGTTGCCGGTCGGCGTCATGCCGTCGCCGCCCAGGGCGGTGCACAGCAGGTGCGTGACCTGGTCGCCCTGGTACACCAGGCGCTCGGCGCGCATGCGCGTGAGCAGCGTGGCGCCGTGCGCCAGCGCCGCTGGAATGGTGGTGACCAGCATCGACTGCTTGGCATTGGTCGGGCAGCCCATGCCGCAGTAGCCCAGGTTCCAGCAGCCACGTACATTGCGCCGGATCAAGCCGGAAGAGATACCGAGGGCAGCGGCGCCACGCCGTAATAGATCGTTGTTTTCATTGGGCGGCGTCGTCCAGTCGGCCACGCCGAGGCGCTGCTCCATCAGGTCGAACCAGGGCGCCAGCGCGGCATCGTCATATGTGGCCAGGCCGTGGCGCGCGCGCCAGAAGGCCAGCGTGGTGGCGGGCGTGCGAAAGCTCGAGGTCCAGTTGATGGTGGTCGAGCCGCCCACGGTGCGCCCCTGCAGGATGTTGATCGCCTTGTCGCGCGTCTTGCGCGCGGCGGCCTCCTGGTACAGCTGCGGGTAGGCGTCCGCTTCGCGCATCTTGAAGTCGGTCGAGCTTTTCAATGCGCCCTCTTCGACCACGATCACTTTTAAACCCGACAGCGCCAGGATCTCGGCCGTCACGCCGCCACCGGCGCCGCTGCCGACGATGACGACGTCCGCTTCGAACGTGCGGTCACGCTCCTGCGCGGCGCCATCGTGGACGTCCCAGCCGCGCGCAAGACCCAGGGCGACCGGATCCGGAATGGTCACCTTCATGGCGCCCATTCCAGCTGCGCACCGGGGTAGCCGATCGCCGCCCAGCTGGCCGGCGCGGCATACCAGGCGGCCATCACGAGGTTTTGCAGCGCGCCGTAGCCCGCGCGCAGCATGCCGAACTGGCTGACGCGCCAGTCCTGCAAAAACGCCTGCACCGCCGCCGGCGCCGCCTGTCCCCATGGACTGGCGATCCCGGTCAGCAAGCGCCGCGCCGGCGCCAATGCCAGCAACCCGAACAGATCCTGGACTTCCTTCTGGCTGGCCAGCGGCAGGGACAGGATGGCGGCGTGCACGCGTGCGATCACGCCATCAACATCGGTGGCATAGGCCGGACCGGGCGCCAGCGCACCGGCCAGCATGGCCGGCACAATCGCCTGCAGCGCGGCGCGCGCCTCGCCGTCGAGCACGAAACGGGGAAGCGGCGCCCTGGCGGGAGTCGGCTGGGTGGCGCGGTAGATGCCGCCACCCAGGGCCAGCACCAGCGCTGCACCCATGCCCACCTTCAGGAACGCCCTGCGACCAGCCATGTGAAGTTCCATTTCCCAGTAATAAGACCAATCACAAGTCTACCCGACACGCATGAACCTTGGTCATTTTTGTTTTGTGTGTTTTAGTATCTGGCGCGCGATGCCCCGCAGTATATTCACCTCTTCGGTTTCCAGTTGGGTGCGCGAAAACAGGCGCTTCAGGCGCGGCATCAATTTTTTCGGATTATCGGCGTCGAGGAAATCGATGGCCACCAGCGCCTGCTGCAAATGCGCGTACATGCCCTCGATCTCGGTCACGCCGGCAGCGGCGCCGTGAAAGCCGATGGCGCTGGGTACTGCCGGCACGCCTTCTTCACCGAGCGCGGCAATACGGCATTCGTAGGCCAGCACCTGCGCCGCCTGGGCCAGGTTCAGCGACGAATAGGCCGGGTTGGCGGGGATATTGATCAGGACGTTGCACTGCTCGACGATCTGGTTCGGCAGGCCGAAGCGTTCATTGCCGAGAATCAGCGCAGGGTTCAGCTCGCCGGCCGCCGCAACGTGCCCGGCAAACGCGCGCGGGGTCCACACCGGCGGCGAGAATTCGCGCAGGCGAGCTGAGACGGCGGCGGCGAAATTGCAGCCGTCCAGCGCCTGCCCGATGGTGTCGACGATGCGCGCACCTTTCAGGACATCCTCGGCGCCGCTGGCGAAGGCGACGGCTTCCGGGTCGTTGAGCGGATCATCGCAGCGTGGCGCCACCAGCACAAGTTCGCCTGTGCCGGCCGCGCCGAAGCCCATGGTCTTGATGGCGCGCGCCACCGAACCGATATTACCGGCGCGGCTGGTGTGGACCAGCACGAAGCGCATCCGCTGAAATAAAGAGGTGTTGGTTTGGGGCAGGTTCATTTAGGGTAAAATAGCGCTATCGCGCAACAGACACGGTTGACATTTTTGCAGGAATGCCGGAATTCTAACCGTTCCCACCGCACCGCTCTTTAAATTACTCTCTCTCATTTCGTTCACAGCGCGCCAGGCGTCGTGGGCGTCAGCGTTCATTTTACGGAAAAGCCCTCATGCATCCAATGCTCAACACGGCGATCAAAGCCGCCCGCCGCGCCGCCACCGTCATCAACCGTGCCGCGTTCGACGTCGACCGCGTCACCATCACGGAAAAAGGCCACAACGATTTCGTCACCGACATCGACCAGGCCGCGGAGCAAGCGATCATCGAGACGCTTCTGAAAGCCTACCCGGACCATGCGATTCTGGCCGAAGAATCGGGCCCGTCGAAGAACCTGCATGACGAGAGCGATTTCGCGTGGGTCATCGATCCACTCGACGGCACCACCAACTTCATGCACGGCTACCCCAACTATTGCGTCTCGATCGCGCTGATGCAGCGCGGCATCGTCACGCAAGCCGTCATCTACGACCCGGTGCGCAACGACCTGTTCACCGCCAGCAAGGGCGGCGGCGCTTACCTGAACGAAAAACGCATCCGCGTCACCAGCCACGACCGCATCGGCAAAGCCCTGTTGTGCTCCGGCCACGGCGCCGGCCCGCGCGCCCTCGCCGAATACCTGAAGATGTACGAAGTCATGGCCGAACGTTGCCATGGTATCCGCTCGGGCGGCTCGGCCGCCCTGGAACTGGCCAACGTGGCCGCCGGCCGCAGCGACGGCTTCTATGAAAAAGGCCTGAAAATCTGGGATATCGCCGCCGGCTCGCTGCTGGTCACCGAAGCGGGCGGCATCGTCGGCGAGTTCTCGGGCGAGTCCGCTTATCTGCACAAGGGCGACGTGGTCGCCGCCGCGCCGAAGGTGTTCGGCCAGATGATTCCGCTGCTGGCCCCTTTCGCGTAAAATACACTGGTGTCTGCGAGAAATGTCTTTGCGGGCACCCGGTTACACAGCGTTACACTGATCGTTTCCATAGCGAAACATCTTTCTTTATAATCCCGCCAGGCTGTCGTTGACAGCTTACGGCGGGCGGCGCCGCACCAGTCACGGCCGCCTCGATTCCCTAATCCGATTGCCTTGACTGGCGCCCAGCTTGATCCCGGGCGACAGGCCGATCTTCACCTAAAAAGCTACCTATGTCATTTGCTACCCTCGGGCTGTCCGACGCGATTCTGCGTGCCGTCACCGAACAAGGTTATACCTCGCCAACGCCGATCCAGGCCCAGGCCATTCCTGCTGTGCTCAATGGCGGCGACCTGCTGGCCGGCGCCCAGACCGGTACCGGTAAAACCGCCGGTTTCACGCTGCCGATCCTGCATCGCCTGTCGACCGACAAAATCGGCGCCGCGCAAACCAACAAGACCGCGGCCCGCCACGTGCGCGCCCTGATCCTGACGCCAACGCGCGAACTGGCCGCTCAGGTCGAAGAGAGCGTGCGCCTGTACGGCAAGTACACGAATCTGAATTCGACCGTGATTTTCGGCGGCGTCGGCATCAACCCGCAGATCAAGCAACTGAAACACGGCGTCGACATTCTGGTCGCCACGCCAGGTCGCCTGCTGGACCACATGGAACAGCGCACCGTCGACCTGTCGAAAGTCGAAATCCTGATTCTCGACGAAGCCGACCGCATGTTGGACATGGGTTTTATCCGCGACATCAAGAAAGTGCTGGCCGTGCTGCCGCCAAAACGCCAGAACCTGCTGTTCTCGGCCACTTTCTCGGACGAAATCAAGGCCCTGGCCGATGGCTTGCTGAACAAGCCTGCGATGATCGAAGTGGCGCGCCGCAATTCGGCCGTCGAAGTGATCCAGCAAACCATTTACCCGGTCGACCGCGACAAGAAGCACCCGATGCTGGCGCACCTGATCAAGTCGAACAACTGGACCCAAGTGCTGGTGTTCACCCGCACCAAGCACGGCGCCAATAAACTGGTCGAGCAGCTCGGTGCCGACGGCATCGGCGCGATGGCGATTCACGGCAACAAGAGCCAGTCGGCCCGTACCAAGGCCCTGTCCGAATTCAAGGATGGCGCCCTGCAGGTGCTGGTGGCCACCGACATCGCCGCGCGCGGTATCGATATCGACCAGTTGCCACACGTCGTCAACTACGACTTGCCGAACATTCCTGAAGATTACGTTCACCGCATCGGTCGTACCGGCCGCGCCGGCGCCACCGGCGAAGCCGTGTCGCTGGTCTGCGTGGATGAGCACGACATGTTGAAAGACATCGAAAAGCTGATCAAGCAAACCCTGCCGCGCCAGGTGATTCCGGGCTTCGAGCCGGATCCAAGCGCGCGCGCCCAGCCAATCCAGCTGCGTAGCGGCGCGCCTGGCCACGGTGGCCGTGGCGGTGGTGGCGGCGGCCGCTCCGGTGGCGGCGCTGGCCGTTCCGGCGGCGGCGGTAACGGTGGTGGCGGTAACGGTGGTGGCGGCGGTCAGGTGATCAAGGTCGGCGCCGGTGCGCGTGGTACCGCGAAACCGC
The DNA here is from genome assembly GCF_036688685.1 of Massilia sp. S19_KUP03_FR1. Taxonomy (NCBI): domain Bacteria; kingdom Pseudomonadati; phylum Pseudomonadota; class Betaproteobacteria; order Burkholderiales; family Oxalobacteraceae; genus Massilia; species Massilia sp. S19_KUP03_FR1. The sequence continues at coordinate 79,575 of NZ_JAQQPS010000013.1, forward strand.
GCAGCGGTGGCGGTGGCGGTGGTGGCGGCGCCGGTGGTGCAGGTCACCGCTCGGGCGGCCGCGGCCGCTAAGCAGGACAGGAACGGCGCCCGGGTGGCGCCGTTTTTTTGTCGGTACGCGCCGAGAAGCTGGTATATACTTGCGCGCTCAAGCATACATAAAATACCTGGAGCGACCATGACCACCGACTCGATTTCCGCAATGGACTTTTGCCTGCGCCTGGCCCGCGCCAATGCCGTGCTGATCCGCCGCTTCGACAGCGCGCTCGGCACCTATCACGGCATCAGCTTTGGCGATTTCCAGATCCTGAACCATCTGAATAACGCGCCGGAGGGCAAGCTGCGCCGGATCGACCTGGCCGAGCGGGTCGGCTTATCGGCCTCGGGCGTGACGCGCGCCCTGCTGCCGCTGGAAAAAATCGGCCTGGTCACCCGCGAGAGCGACCCGCGTGATGCCAGGGTGGGACTGGCGCTGATCACGGCCACCGGACGCGAGCTGGCGACCAACGCCACCGAGGTCGTGACCCTCGTCAGCCGCGAACTGACGCGCAGCGCGCCGCCCGCGCAACTGGCCAGCATGGCGGCCATACTGGGGGCGATGGCGGGCATTCACGCCGGCAATGCCTGATAGCTGGATTGGCGTACCATGGCGGCTTCACTTTTTACGCTTCGTCCGCCATGCCCAAATTTGCCGCCAACATCAGCATGCTATTCACGGAACTGCCTTTCATCGAACGCTTCGGCGCCGCGCGCGCCGCCGGCTTCGACGCGGTCGAATTCCTGTTTCCGTACGCGTTCGAGCCGGACCAGATCAGTGCCCGCCTGGAGCGCTTCGACCTGCAACTGGTGCTGCACAATATGCCGCCGGGCGACTGGGCCGCCGGCGAGCGCGGCATGGCGTGCGACCCGCGCCGCATCGGTGAATTCCAGGATAATGTGGGCCTGGCGCTCGATTACGCCGAAGAGCTCGGTGTGCCGCAACTGCATTGCCTGGCCGGTAAACTGCACGCGGCCGTCACCATGGAACGCGCGCATGAAACCTGCGTCGCCAATCTGCGCTTCGCCGCCGCGCAGTGTCAGCAGCGCGGCATCAAGCTGCTGATCGAGCCCTTGAACAGGTTCGATGCGCCCGGCTACTTCCTGACCGGCACGCGCCAGGCGGCGGCCATCATCGCCGAAGTGGGTGCGCCGAATCTGTTCATGCAGTACGACATTTATCACATGCAGCGCATGGAGGGCAACCTGGCCGACACCTTGCGCGCCCAGCTGCCCCTGATTGGCCACATCCAGCTGGCCGATGTGCCGGGCCGGCATGAACCGGGCACCGGCGAAATCAATTTCCCCTTCCTGTTCCGACACCTGGACACGCTCGGCTACGACGGCTGGGTGGGCTGCGAATACACGCCGCTGGGCAACACAGTTGATGGGCTGGGCTGGCGGCCCTGGTAGAAATTCTTTACAAACAATCTCCCCCAATGCAGACTTGTGGTTCCATACACAGCAAGGGACTGCCATGATTCACGGTTTGCGCACAGTAATCTATCCCGTCACCGAACTGAAAGCGGGGGCGGAGTGGTACACCCACGTGCTGGGCGTCGCGCCCTATTTCGACGAGCCGTATTACGTCGGCTTTGCCGTCGGCGGCTTCGAGCTGGGCCTCATCCCCGACGGCGAACCGGGCAGCAGCGGCGCCCTGGCCTACTGGGGCACGCCGGACGTGGCGGCCGAACTGGAACGACTGGTGGCGCTGGGCGCGACCATCGCAGCGCCGCTGCAGGACGTCGGCGAAGGGATCCGCACGGGCACCGTGGCCGATCCTTTCGGCAACCTGTTCGGTGTGATCGAAAACCCACAGTTCGATTTGAGCAAAGTCAGGTAAGCAGAAAATAGACAGGCCGCGCCGGGATTGTTCGACAGAATGGCTTGATCCGGCGCCATTTCCTGGTAGCCAGAAAGGCTGCCAATGCGCTCGCGTACCCTGTTCTTTTGCCTGTATCTGGTATTGCTGCTATCTGGTTGCGCCAGCACGCAGCCGGTCAGCCTGGTTGAAGTGCGCGCTTTCGCGGATGCGTCTGCCAGCCTGGGCGGCTACGGTGAGCTGGCGCGCCGCTATCGCGACACCTACGAGCGCGAACAGCCCTACCTGCCCCCTGGCGCCGACCGCCAGGCGCGCGCCAACGATGCCAAACGCAAGCTGGTCTACAACGATTTTGTCAGCGTGCAAAGAGCCGTGGTGCTGTACATGCAGACGCTCAGCGCACTGGCCGGCGACGCCCGTTACGACCTCAGCCCCCGCATCGCCGAACTGGGCACAGGCCTGCAAGCGAACACCGAGTCGGGCCTGACCCAGCGCCACATCAGTGCCTACACCGGCGTGACGCGCCTGCTGACGCGCCTGGCCGCATCCGGCTACCAGAACCGCAGCGTGGCGACCCTGGTGCGTGAGGGCGACGCCGACGTGCAAACCCTGCTGGAGGCGATGATCACCCTCACCCGCCTGTACAGCAAGACCTACGAGAACGAAAAGAAAACCGTGCTCGGCCTGTTCGAGATCGAACTGCCGATGGCGCCGCGCAATACCGAGCGGCTCTTGATGGTGCTGGCGCGGGTGCATTTCCTGAACAAGAGCGCCGAATTCAAGCTGCTCGACAAGCGCTACGACCTGGCCATGCAAGGCTTGAGCCGGGTGGCGCTGGGACACCAGAAGCTGCGCGACAACCTGCACCAACTCACGCGCGACGATATCCGGCTGATGCTGGCCAACTATGCAGGCGACCTGCGCCAGATCCACGAAGGCCTGGTCGCCAACTGAGACGCCAACCGCGGGAGACATCATGCGCACCGACCAACACGGCCTGTCCACCCCGACGCAAGTCGAAGCGCTGGCCGACCAGCTTTCGGCCTGTGCCGACCAGCTCCACGCGCGCCTGCAGGACGACGCGGCCGCGATTGCCGCCATGCCTGACGACAACCCGGCGCGGGCCCAGCGGCGCGCCGCCGCCAAGGTCATGCTCGATGCCGAACAAACGCTGCGCCAGCGCGCCGACGGCCTGTACGCAGATGCCGCCGGCGCGCTCGTCGCCGGGCTCGGCGCACCCCAGCGGCACGTGATCGCACTGACGGCCGCGGCCGCAGAAAAAATCCGCAAGATCGCCCTGATCGGCGATGCGGCCGGCCTGGTGGCGGGCTTGCTGGCGCTGGTGGCCCTGGACACCATCCGGGTGCAGCTCGCCGCTGTCAAAGCCAATTTGCCGCCGAAGCAGTGAGGTCGTGCTTGTTCACCTGGCGGCGGCCGCGCTACACTGGTCGTTCGGTCAACCTCAAGGCGCATTCGAATATGCACCGCGCGGCCCACTCGCGCGCGCAAGTCAAATTCTCGATCAGGTCGCCCGGTCCCGATATAGATTGCCACGACGCCTGCAGAAGCCCCGGCTGTCGCCGCCAATTAGAAGAGGAGACCAGAAAGGCTTACGTCGTTACTGAAAACGGCATCATGTTCAAGCACACGGACTGTGTGACGATCTGTCCCGTTGATTGTTTTTATGAAGGACAGAATTTCCTCGCAATTACTCCGGACGAATGTATCGATTGCGGCATGTGCGAGCCTGAATGCCCGATCAATGCGATCAAGGCCAAGGATGCATTGGGGCCGGACGAACAGATATTTCTTGCGTTGAACAGGGAGTACGCCGCGCTGTGGCCGAACATCAATGCGGTCAAACCGCCGCTAGAAAGCGCAAAAGACTATGCGGGCCGGCCCAACAAGATCGATTTGTTGAGCAAGGAACCGGCCGGCCAGGGCATCGCCGTCTGAAATTTTTGCGCTGCGTTGCGCGCGCGCTTACCGGCGCGTCGCGGTTATTTGCACACTTATCTGCAAATACAGGCGCGGCTCATTCCATGGCAGCCCTTACCGTTGCAGCCTCGGCCAGGATCCAGTCCCGTACCGCTGACAACGCATGACTCTCGGCGCCGCGCCGTTCCAGCAACCAATAGCCGTGATCGGTCGTCACCGGCGGCCGGCTGGTAGCGATTGCAAGCTGGCCATCGGCAAGCAAATTGCCGATCAGCGCCAAGCGCCCGAGCGCCACACCTTGTCCCGCAAGCGCCGCCTGGACTACCTGGTCGTATTGGTTGAAGAGCAGGCGCGCGTTTCTGGAAGGACCCGACTTGTGGCCGGCATCGCGCAGCCAGCTTTTCCACTGCAGCCAGGGCCGCGAACTGTCGTCATAATCGATCAGCACATGCCGATGCGACTGGGCGACATCCTCGATCGAGGTCACGTGCAGCGATGGATGCGCCACCGGGACCAGCGTCTCGCTGAACAGGCGGATGGCTCCAGCCGGCGCCGACGTGTCCGGGCAAAAGCGCAAGGCGAGATCCATGCCATCGCGTTCCAGGTCGGTGACGCGATTGGTGGCGGCGACCCGCACATCAATATCGGGAACATTTCGCTGGAACGCGCTCAAGCGGGGCAGCAGCCATAACGACGTCACGCCGATGGTAGCCGTGATCGTGATGCACGGTCGATCGACGGGCGGGCGCAGGGCATCGATCACGGCGCGCAGCTGTCCGAGCATCGGATCGGCCGTGTGGAACAAATGTCGGCCTTCCGGAGTGAATTCGATGCTGCGATACGAACGGACGAACAGGCGGCAGGCCAGTGCGTTCTCCAGTGCCTGGATCTGGCGGCTGACTGCGGACTGCACGATACACAGGTCTTGGGCGGCGAGCGTGATGCTCATGCGGCGGCCGACGGCAACGAAGGTGCGCAGCAGGTCGAGTGGCGGCAAATCGATCAGGCGGTTCGGCATACGTCAAATACCCGGGTCGGATGGATGTTTCATCTTGCATGCCGGTTTGGCATGCGACGACGTGATTTTAACCGGTTGATATGCGTCAAGTGACGTTGTGTAATAAAGACTCCAGTCCAGACCACACCTCCAAGGAGCAGCACATGCATTTGACACCTGCGAGTATCGATTCCGTCAGCGCGACACTCGAATATCTGCACCGTGCCGTCCCCAAGCCGGTCACCCACATGCTCGCCGGGGCGGATGGCCTCCTGCGGGAAACGGGCTGCTACGCGCCGATGGCGGTGACGATCCGCGATGGGCGCGCCAGGGCCGATGCGGCTACGCTCGATCGTGAAGGCTACCAGCTCTGCAACGCGCCCAGCGCGATGCGCTCTTTTGAGGCACGCGAAGAGATACAGGGCGTCTATTATCGTGAGATGGAAGAGCTGGCCCGATCTGTCTGTGGCGCAAGCCGGGCCATCGTGTTCGATCATCTGGTGCGCCGGCGCACGTCGGGGGTGAATTCACCATTCGGTGCACGCGACGGGCACCGTCCGAGTACCGCCACCCGGGTCCATTGCGATTTCACGGCAACATCGGCGCGCAGAAGGCTGGTACTGGAAATGGAAACCCGCGGGATCGAGCGGGTCCGCCGTTTCGCCATCGTCAATTTGTGGCGCACGACGCGCATGCCGATCCTGGACGCGCCACTGGCCGTATGCGATACCCGTACCGTCGATCCGGCGGACCTGGTCGCTGCGGACATTGTCTATCCGAACCGCACCGGCGAAGTCTTCGAAGTGCTGTACAACCCGGCCCACGCCTGGACCTATTTCCATGGGATGCAGTTCGATGAGGTGCTGCTTTTCAAGCAATACGACTCGGCCATCGACATGCCATGCCATACGCCGCACGCGGCATTCACCCATCCGGCCACGCCGACCGATACGCCTCCCCGTGAGAGTATCGAGATCCGTTGCCTCCTCATCTTCGACTGACAGGATCCACGCTAAATGAACATCATCGAATTCTGGTTCGATTTCGGCAGCAACTATAGTTACCTGAGCATGATGCGGATACGGCGCGCAGCGGCCGCTGCCAACCTGCGTGTCGAGCTGAAGCCGTTCATGCTCGGCCCGATCTTCAAGTCGCTCGGGTGGGAGACGTCGCCATTCGTGCTGCAGACGCTGAAAGGCGATTACGTATGGCGTGACATGCGCCGCCAGTGCGTGAAATACGGCTTGCGCTGGCAACGCCCATCCGTATTTCCCCGTAATGCGCTGCTTGCCGCGCGCATCGCGCTACAGGGCGAAGGCACGTCCTGGCTTGAAGGTTTCTGTGAACAGGTCATGCTGGCCAATTTCGCGGACGACCGCGAAATTGGCGACGAGGCGGTGCTGGCCGGGATTCTCGCCGGACTTGGCGCTGACAGTGCAGAGCTCATCGCGGCAGCTAAAACGGATGCGTGCAAGGCCGCGCTGCGTGCGCGCACAGCCGATGCCCAGGCCCGCGGCATCTTTGGCGCGCCCATGTTTTTCGTTGGCGACGAGATGTTCTGGGGGAATGACCGTCTCGAAGATGCGATCGCTTACGCTGCGACAATGGTAACGGCGGCAGCAGCATGATTGCGTGCCGTGGCGCCAAGAAGACAATATATGTTCCGAGGCAACTCTCTTCGCTTGAGCAATCTCGTAAACAAAAGCCATCTATGTGCTTCTTCAAGTTCGACAGGCTGCGTACTGAAAACCTCTGGCGCTGAGAAAGGAAATGACCAAGTGCGGGATGCGGCGCCGCTGTATGTCAAACCTGAGGTTTCCATAGAGAGGACCGCTGCTGGCAACATAAGGCGACCTCTAAAGCCACATGGGCGGAATACTTATGCGCTGCAAGGGCATCGTGCGCGCCACCTTCGCGTTACACCTCAAAACTGCCAGCGACAACTTGCAACGGCTCGTCTTTTTGAAAGAACGAGGGTGCAGGCGTTCTAAACGGGGAACCGGGCATCATGCCTGAGGAAAACGGGCCCAAGATGCTCGCAGATGCGTTGCAATCTTCCTGTCACTAACCTAAATGACCCCGGAAATCGACCGCGAATTCCGCAGCGGCCTCGACGACTGGTTCAATTTGTCAAATGCGCTGTTGTTCGAGGTGGCCTCAAGCGGCGCTGAAATGAAAATCGATGCATACGTGCAATTTGGTGGACGCGCTGCGGAAGCCGTCGCGTTTTATCAGGAACACCTGGGTCCAATCGTGATGCGGCCCATGCCGTTTCGCGGCACGCCCGGTTGCGACATGGTGCCGGAGGCATGGCAGGATAAATCATGCATGTTGCCATGGCGATCGGCGATTCGGTCCTGATGGGGTCGGACGGTATGCCCGGCCAGCCCCTGACCGGCATGCAAGCCTGTTCGCTGGCGCTGTCGGTCGACAGCAATGCCCAGGCCGAGCGCATTTTTGCGGCGCTCGCGCAGGACGGCACGGTGGAAATGCCGCTGGCGCCGAGTTTTTTTGCCGAGCGCTTCGGCATGGTGGTCGACCAGTTCGGTGCGTCCTGGATGGTGATCCGCGAAGCGCCGGCCTGACCGTCACATCATATGCTGGCCGCCATTGATGGCGAGCTGTGCGCCCGTGACGAACCCGGCCAGATCCGAGGCCAGGTAAGCCACCAGCGCCGCCACCTCCTCGGGCGCACCGAGCCGCCCCACCGGGATGTGCGCCAGGCTGCTGGCCTCGCTGGCGTCGACGTTGCAGGCGAGGCAACCCGGCACGATGGTGTTGACCGTCACACCCTGGCGCGCCACTTCCAGCGCCAGCGCCCGGGTAAAGCCTTGCAGCGCCGCGTTGGCGGCAGCATGGTCGGGCGCCTGAATGGCGCCGGGCAAGGGCCAGGCCGGCCCGGCCGCGATCTGGATGATCCTGCCCCACTGGCGCGCCTGCATGACTGGCAGCACCTGATGGGTGAGGTGAAAAGCACCACCCAGCATCGCCCGGACCGCCTGCCAGCGGCGCGGCGTCAGGTCGCGCAGGCTGGCACCGCCAAGGTCCGGCAACATGGCGAGGTTGACCAGCACGTCGAGGCGGTCGCGGGCCACCAGCATTTTCTCGACCAGCGCGGCGCAGTCGGCCTCGGCGCCTGGGTCGGCGCAAATGCCGGAGAACGAAAAGCCGTCGTCGCGCTGGGCCGCAAGCCATGCTTCCGGCGTGCTCTGGTGTGGCGGATAGCTGGCCGTGACCTGGAAGCCTTCTCGATGCAGGCGCCGGCAGACGGCGCTGCCCAGCGCGCTCATTCCATCGTTAACCAGGGCCACTTTGCGTTCGCTCATTTTCTCTCCGGAAAAATCGACAGGTGGATGGCTTGCGCGCAAGCCATCTGCACGAGTCTACGGACAAGACGCAATCGAAGTTTGATCATGATCAACTCGGACAGTGTGTGGACGCGCCGCGCCAACTTCCTATAATAAGGTTCACAAATCGATGCGAGGTGCCCCATGGCTTACCAGACTGTCCTTGTCCACCTTGATGTGGATGCCCATTGCGCCGCGCGGGTTGGCTGCGCCGCCGGCCTGGTTGCACCAGGCGGTGTGCTGGTCGGGGCCGCGCTGAGCGGCGTGTCGCGGTTGCTGTACCGTGGCCCGTCCGCGCCGGACAACGACCAGTACCTGGCCCTGCACCTGGCATTCTTGCGCGAACGCGCCAGTACTGCCCTGGCGGCATTCGAGCAGCAATTGAGCGTGCCCGGCATGCCGGCCTGCGAGGGCAGGCTGGTCGACGATGAAGCGGCCAGCGGCCTTGCGTTGCAGGCGCGCGTGGCCGACCTGCTGGTGCTGAGCCAGCCGGAAGAACCGGGCGAACTGGTGGTGCAAGTGCTGCCGCATGCCGGCCGGCCGGTGCTGGTGCTGCCGGCGGCATACCGCGCGTCAGGTGACACGCCGTATTTTCCGCAACGTGTATTGGTGGCGTGGGACGGCAGCCGGGAAGCCGGCCGCGCGCTGGCCAGCGCCCTGCCCTTGGTGCGCCATGCGGATCTGGTGGAGCTGGTGGTGTGCGAGGCGGAAGCTGCGGGCCGGGTGGCGCGCGACGTGCAAATGGCCGACCCCTTGCCCTGGCTGGCGCGCCATGGCGTGCGTGCGACGCTGCAACATCACACGCTCGGTGGCAGCGGCCGCTTCAACCGCAATGTCGTCGGTGAAGCGCTGCTGTCACTGGCAGACGACAGCGCCGCCGACCTGATGGTGATGGGGGCCTACTCCCATTCGCGGCTGCGCGAAACCTTCCTGGGCGGCGTGACCCGCACCGTGCTGGCGCACATGCACTTGCCGGTACTGCTGGAGCATTAACGAATCACATCGGGCATGCTGGTCGGATCGAAGTCGGCCCAGTCGCCGGCCACGATATTCCCGTTGGCGCGCTCGATCTGGTGTGCGCCAAGGCCACGCAGGATGTCCACCGCGCGCGCTTCGCCTGTCCGATCGTCGAAAGCGACGGCAATGAGCATGCCGGCCTGACGCGGTTCGCGCATATTCTCGGCGCCCACGTCGCCTGTCTCATGCTCGCCGCGGTCCTTCATTTTTGAAAAGCTGAACAGCGAACCGACGTGCGCGCCAACCAGTCCGCCCACGATGGCACCGACCGGGCCGGTAACCGGCGCGGTGGCCGCGCCGACCGCAAGCCCGACCGCGCCACCGGCCACCGCCCCCTGGGCCAGTCCTTCCGGGGTTTCCTTGGCACCGGGTGAGGTGATGTGGTCGCCGCCGATCGGGCTTTCATTGTGCTGGCCCGCCTCGGTCAAATAAAAGGCGCTGATACGGTCAGGCGTAAACCCCGCGTCGACCAAGGCACGTCTTGCCTGTTCTATTTCGTCCTGAAGCTGGAAATGCCCTGCAATGATGGTCGACATATGGATTCCTTCCGGTTGGTTATCACGATCATGCGCCGGGTGTATCGTGTCTTCTGTACGAGACCGCACACTGAGGCTCACTGCCAGTGCCCGTGCGAATGCGCCTCGGGCGTGCGCGCCGGTTCGGGCGCCCAGGCGCGCGGATCGACCCGGTAATACTTCAGGAACTCGCCATACAGCGCCGCGTGGCGCGCCGCCAGCGCCCACGGATGCTCGAAAAAACTCTCGGTTGCCACGGCAAAAAATTCGGCCGGGCTGGTCGCGCCATAATGGTCGAGCACGTCGCCCTCGACGCCGCCAAACATGGCGTCGTGGCGCAAGGCGTCGAAATCATGCGACAGCACCTGCGACCAGCTGCGGTAGCTTTCCACGCTGCCCAGGTAAGGCGCACCGTTGTTGCTGCCCGATTCACTGTCGAGTTGATGCGCGAACTCATGCAGGACGACATTTTGCGCACCGGGTTCGACGTGGCCGCCACGGCGCACGTGCTGCCACGACAGCAGAACCCGGCCGTCGCCCCAGGATTCCCCCAGTAAACCGCGCGGCGCGTCGTGCACCACGCCGGCCGCATCGACTTCCTTGCGTGGCGCGGTGAATGCGTCGGGGTAGACCAGGATCGTGTCCAGGCCCGGATACACGCGGGTATAGCGGTTCAGCAGCAGCAGGCAAGCCTGGCCGGCGATCGTCACGCGCATTTCCTCGGTGATCAGCAAGCCGGCGCAGCCGACGAAGGTTTTCTGGTGCAGGAACTGGCGCACCAGCGCCTGCAACTGGGTCTGCAGCGCGGGATCCATTCCCCGATACTGGGCCACATTTTGTTCCAGCACGTCCAGCGCGGACGCCGGGAGCGGCCTCGACAGGGCCCGGCGCAAGCGCCAGCGAGGCAGCGCCCACCATGCCGCGCCCGCCAGGGCCAGGCCAGCGAGGATCCAGGCTTCCATACGCTTACGCGGCAGCGTTGCCGAAATGGGCTTCCAGCGCGTCGGCATTGCCGATCAGGCGTCCGCCCTGGAACACTTGCGGCCACGTCATTTGCCCGGACAGCGCCAGCAGCACACTGGTATTGATTTTTTTATCTTGCGAGATATCGGTGAAGGCAATGCCCCGGTCGTTCAGCAGCGCCTTGGCGCGCGCGCAATGCGGGCAGCCGGGCTTGGAAAACATCACCACTGGTTCCGGCTTCTTCGCTTGCGGGTTGATGTAGGCCAGCATGGTATCGGCATCCGATACTTCGAACGGATCGCCCTCCTGGTCCGGCTCGATGAACACCTTGGCAATAATGCCATCCTTGACCAGCATCGAATAGCGCCACGAGCGCATGCCAAAACCCAGGTCACTTTTGTCGACCAGCAGCCCCATGCCCCTGGTGAATTCGCCGTTGCCATCTGGAATTACCGTGATGTTGTCCGCTTCCTGACCCGCCTTCCACTCGTTCATCACGAAGGCGTCGTTGACCGACATGCAGATGATGTCGTCGACCTGGTTTTGCCTGAACACGGGCGCCAGTTCGTTGTAACCAGGCAAATGGGTCGACGAGCAGGTGGGCGTGTAGGCGCCGGGTAGCGAAAACAGCACCACGGTGCGGCCCTTGAACAGCGCGTCGCTGGTGATGTCGCGCCAGCAGTCGTCGGGACGGGCCTTGAACGTGACTTGCGGGACTGCTTTGCCTTCCAGCGATGCGGCGCTTGGTAGCATGGGGACTCCTGGATAAGTTGATTGAGCGGGTTAGATCATGCTGCTTGGCATGCAAATGGGAGCAGTTGCCGTCTTTTCAATGCTTGGCGCGCGCACCACGCCCCCGAAATGCAAAAAGCCGCTGCGAGGGCGCAGCGGCTGACGGTACCTGGCGCGGACCGCGCCGGTAAGGCCTTATTTGACTTGCGGCTGTCCTGGCGCCGGGCCGAACAAGGCGGCGACCAGTGGGTCACGCGCCACCGGGCTGCGATTGACGCGGATGGCGTAGTGCGTGTCATCGGCCAGGATGTGGAAGTGACGGCCGGTGCCTGCCATGCTTTGCTCGCGCAGCCCCGGACGTTCCTTGCGCGGCGCTGCACCTTCGCGTTTTGGCTGGCAAATGGCGGCCAGGAAAGCTTTGACACGGTCCGGATCGGGCGAAATCTGGTACACAGCCTTGCCCAGGTAGGTGGCGGTACCTTCGATGTAGCGCGCCAGTTCGATCACGCCTGCTTCGCGCAGGTCGCGGATGTACTTGCGTGCGCCGGATGGCGAGAACTTGAGGAACCAGGCTATCTCGTCGGCCAGCATTTCGTGGGTCGACAATTCACCGATCAGCTTTTGCATATTTTCAATGCGGCGCTGGGTGGCCGACGTGGAGCGCACGCGCTCGATCGGTGCCATCGAAATCGGCGCGCGCTCTGCAGGTTGCGGCGCAATGCGTTCAATCAGCGTGGATTTGTTCGAGGAGTGCCCTGTCAGTTCGGTTTGCACAGCGTTAAAGTGGGTCGTGGCTTGCATTTGAATTACTCCTGGAAAGAGAATGACGGTGTCGCTGGGACCGCTGAAAGTGTTTGACGCTGTCAACACCTCGCAGTTCCCCTTAACTTGACGCTAGATTGCCTGTCTCAAGGTATTCGTTCTGTGCGCCAACCCACACTCAAGAACAACTCAAGGCTTTGTCCCACGTTCAAAACAGTTATGTGCAGCAACGTACAGAGAAAGTATTGACGATGGTTTAAGGTGCAGTTGTTCGCCGGCCCGCCGCAACATGGCGGGGCCAACTATCCAAACACCAAGAGGAGTCCACATGAAAACTACCGTCATCGCTGCCTTGCTGGCTGTCGCCGCCCTGAGCGCTTGCACCAAGACCGAAAAGACCACCACCGTCACCACACCGGCTGAAACGCCGGCGCCAGTGGTGGTCGAAAAAACCATTGAAGTGCCGGTGCCAGTCGCCGTGCCAGGTCCTGCCGGCCCAGCCGGAGAAAAAGGCGATATGGGCGCCACCGGCAAGCAAGGCGATACCGTCGTCGTGGTGCCGGATGCAAGCGCACCAGCGCCGGCAAAATAAGTTCCGCAGTCACCATGCGCGGGCCGCCGGATGATTCCGGCGGCTTTTTTTTGCCTCATTTAGTTGTAAAAACCATACAGAAACTTTCTAGGTGCGCTAGCGCACCGACCAGCAGGAACCTTCGCTTGTATTCTTCATTCCAACATCACTGTCGAATGCATGCGATGTTATCAATTACGAAAATCTATTAACCTCTGGGAGTAACAAGTGAACAATACGAAGAAAATCGCCGTGGCTGTTGCCATGCTGTGCGCGTCAGGCGCCACGCTGGCGCAAGAAATCAATCCGTCCTGGTATATCCAGCCTAGCGTCGTGGGCATGAAAGCCGACAGCGCTTTCGGCGTGGATGGCCATGACGTCGGCGGCGGTTTGAAATTCGGTAAGCCACTTTCGCCGCTGTTCGACGTTCAGGTCGGCGCGACCCACGTCAAGTCCGATAGCAATGGCAACAGCTACAAGCAAACCACGCTGGGCGTGGATGGCTTGCTGATGTTCTCGCGCTCGAACTTCCGTCCATTCCTGCTGGTCGGTGTCGGCATCGAAAACGACAAAATGTCGACTCCCCTGCGTCGCGCGTCGGGCACCTCGCCTTACGTCACCGCCGGCCTGGGTTTCCAGCTTGGCCTGTCCGACCGCTGGTCGATGCAAGCCGATTACCGCACGGTGCAAGGTCACCTGCGTAACGACGAGGACTTCGGCTTCAAGCGTTCGAACAATAAATACCTGACGGTTGGCTTCAACTACGCCTTCAACTCGCCACCAGTGGCCGCCGTTGCACCAGCGCCAACCCCAGTGGCCGTGGTGGAAGCGCCACCGGCACCAATGCCACCACCGCCACCACCACCGCCAGCACGTTTCGAAAAAGTGACGATGTCGGCGACGGAACTGTTCGAATTCGACAAAGCGGTGCTGCGTGCGCCACAGCCGAAGCTGGACGAAATCGCTGCAGCGCTGCAAGCCGACATGAGCATCACCGACATCGACGTCACCGGCTACACCGACCGTCTCGGTTCGGACAAGTACAACCTGGCCCTGTCGGAGCGTCGTGCTGTTGCCGTGCGTGAGTACCTGGTTGCCAAGGGTATCGACGGCAGCCGCCTGAAAGCAGTCGGCAAAGGCGAATCGAATCCTGTCGTGCAGTGCAACGACAAAAAACGTGCTGACCTGATCGCTTGCCTGGCGCCTAACCGCCGCGTTGAAGTCGAGCAAATCACCATCGAAAAACGCGTACGCTAATCGCGCGATTTACTTGCCGCTGTGAGGTGGCAAGTCGAGCTCCATAAACGCGCCGCCTGGCGCGTTTATGCATTTAAAGGAAGAAAATGGTTACACAGGCGACACCCGGCATCCCGCGCAGCAACATCATCCAGGTACTTAAAACATCGGCGACCGAATGGCTCGCACACCGCGCCAGCAGCAAAGCCGCCGCTCTCGCGTTTTACACGCTGTTTTCACTGGCGCCGATCCTGGTGCTGGTGATTGCCATTGCCGGCTTTTTTTATGGCGAAGACGCCGCGCAAGGCCAGTTGCTGAGCGAATTGCGCGGCCTCGTCGGGCAGCAAGGCGCCGAAGCCATCCAGGCGATCCTGGCTGGCGCGCGCAACAAGGAAGGCGGCATCTGGGCCACCGTCGTGGCCGCCGTGCTGCTCATCGTCGGCGCGACCAGCGCTTTTTCCGAACTCAAGGACAGCCTCGACGAAATCTGGGGCATGCCGGCGCCGAAAGACGCCAGCTGGTTCGACACGGTACGCACGCGCCTGCTGTCGTTCGGGTTGATCCTGGTGCTGGGCTTCATGCTGATGGTGTCGCTGGTCGTCAGCGCCGTCATGGCGGTGCTGGAAAATTATTTCAACGGTATCTGGCAGCAAGCCACGGTGCTGCTGGGATGGATCGCATCCGGCATGGGCTTCCTGGTCATCACCGTCATGTTCGGCGTGATCTACAAATTGCTGCCGCGCGTGCAGCTGTCGTGGCACGATGTGACCATCGGCGCGCTGGGGACGGCGGCCTTGTTTGCCTTGGGGAAGTTTGCGATCGGCCTGTACATCGGCAACAGCGGCGTGGCCAGCAGCTATGGCGCGGCCGGCTCGATGGTTGCCCTGCTGTTATGGGTGAATTATTCGGCGCAGATCTTTTTCCTGGGCGCGGAGTTTGCCCGCCAATATGCGCTGCAGCTTGGCAGCTTGCGCGGCAAGCAGGATGCCGATATCAGTGCGGCCAAGGTGACGCGCATCCGCTAGGGTGTCCGTAATGTTTGCCACTGGCAAACATTACTCACCCAGCAGTTCAGCCACCACTTCCATCCCTTCGATCCGCTCGGCCACCACCTTCAGCACCACCACCACCGGCACGCCCAGCAACAAACCCCACATACCCCACAGCCAGCCCCAGAACAACAGGCTGACAAACACGGCGGCAGGATTCATTTTCGCGAATTTGCCGGTCATCCAGGTGGTCACCACCATGCCGACCAGCGTCGCCACGGCCATCGACATGCCGGCCACCAGAAGCACCATGCGCAGCGATTCGAATTGCAAAAACGCGACCGTGCCGGTTGCCGCCGTGATCAGCAAGGGCCCGAAATACGGCATAACGTGGGCCAGACCAGAAAAAATGGCCCAGGCGCCGGCATTTTCCAGGCCGATCGCGCGCAACGCCACCCACATCAGCAGCGCCAGCAAGGTATTTGTCACGAGCAGCATGAACATGTACTTCTGGATCGACGTATTGATGTCTTCCAGGATGTGCACCGTGACTTTTTTGCGCTTCAGCGACGGGGTCAGCTTGACCAGCTTGCGCTTGAAGGTATTGCCCGACAGGAGCAGGAAAAAAACCAGAAAGATGACCATCGTGGCCTGCGACAAAAAGGTCGCCAGCCCGACCGAGCCGGCCAGCAGCCAGTCCATGATTTTGAAATTGCTGCTGGCAGGCGTGATGATCGGGCGGCGCGCCACCAGGCGCCTTTCGGCGCCGCCGCCAGAGGTCGCATTGGTCGTGGCCTGCTCGACTTCGGCGGCGGCTTTCTGGATCTGCTGGATGGTCGACGGACTGCCATCGGTGTTGTCGGTGATGAGTTTGGTGATCTTGTGCGTCAGCGCGGGTAACTCCTCGAGAATCGAGAAAAACTCCCCCTGCAGGCGCTGGGCAGTCACGGCCATACCCGCCACAATCGCGACCGTGACCAGCGTCGTGCCGATGACACGCTTGATGCGCCAGCGCTCAAGGAAACTGACCAGGGGATTGAGGGTGTAGGCGATAAAAATGCCGAGCAACAGCGGCACCAGGAATTTTTCGGCCCACTGCAGGGCAAATACGAGGGCGACAGTGGCCAGGATACCCAGCGACAAGCCTTTGGCGTGCACGTGAATTGGCAGGCGCGGCAAGTGGTCGGCGGCAACCGGCAAGTCATCGGTAAAAGTATAGGGAACGGCTGGGGGGGCTGGATCGGCAATCCGATCAGCCGGTTCGCGGTAGTCTGCAACTGGAGCGTCAGACGACGCCGTAGATGTGGAAACGGAATCTGAACTGGCGAGCTGCATGGCGAAGCCTGATGTCGAGGTAAAACGGGATAATGAATGAGGTGAGTGAAACGGTCGATCCGCCGGCGTGTAGCCGGCTGATCGATCGACTGACGCCTTCAGGCATCAGTCATACGGCAATTACTTGACGCGAACGTCGTTCTTGACCGATTTTACGCCTTTGACGCCACGTGCAATTTCAGCAGCTTTGGCTGCATCGGCAGGCTGGGCCACGAAACCGGACAATTGCACCGAACCC
Organism: Massilia sp. S19_KUP03_FR1; assembly: GCF_036688685.1. Classification (NCBI taxonomy): domain Bacteria; kingdom Pseudomonadati; phylum Pseudomonadota; class Betaproteobacteria; order Burkholderiales; family Oxalobacteraceae; genus Massilia; species Massilia sp. S19_KUP03_FR1. Next base: position 96,072 of record NZ_JAQQPS010000013.1, read on the forward strand.
TTGAAGGTTTCAACGTTGATTTCCGTTGCTTTCAGGGTTGGCTCATTGATGATGGCTGCTTTGACTTTGGTGGTGATCACGCTGTCGTCGATGTATTCGCCCGTGCCTTCGCGGGTCGAGGTCGATGCGCAACCGACGAAGGTGGCAGCCAGGGAAACAGCGAACAGGGCGGTGGCGATACGTTTGGCGATGGTCATAATAGGCTCCTTGGTTTATAAAAAATAAGTTTTTACTACAATTACTGCTCGGTCGAGCGTGCCAGTCGGGCTCACTTGCCGAACTGGATTTTGGCGGCGGAGACACAGTTGTCTTTCACCGCGCCGGCAAACGCGTCGCATTTTTCGCGTGCGACTTTGTATGCAGCGGTTTGCTTGTCAGCGCGTGCATCGGCACGCGCTTCCATTGTTTTGCTGTCTGCCCTGGCGTCGGCCTGCACCGAAATCAGTGTGGCTTTCGCCTGGCTGATGCAGACATCCTTGTCATTGCCGGTGACGGCATTGCAGCGCGCCTTGTCGTGCTCAAAATTGGCGGCGGCAATGCGCATGCGCGACTGGGTGTAGGCTTTCAGCGTGTTCAGATAATACGCATTCGCTTCTTCCTCGGTGCGCACGCGAGCGGCCTTGGCGTCTGCGATACACACATCTTTTGGATTGCCGGTGATGACACCGCATGCGGCGCGGGCATGCTTGTAACTGGCCGCCGCGCTGTCGCGCGCCAGATTATAAGCTGCCTTGTTACCAGCGGCGCCTGCAGGCCCCTGCCCTTGCAGCTGGGCCTGGGCCGGGGCGATGGACAGCCACGCCGCGCCGAGCAGTACCAGAAGGGTGGGTTGATGCATGCAAATTCTCCGTATCGAATCTTGTGTGTCTGAGTAGACGTTTTACGCCTGCCCGGCGCGTCCTTCTGTTCGTTGGCGTACATTCGCGTGCAATACGTTGCTAACTTATAAAATAAAGCCCAAACGCAACACTCACGGTGCGCGAACGCACAGACCGCGCGGCGCCTGCGCCCTATCCTGAGTACATACACCTATCAGGAGATTCATCATGAAACGCACCCGCACTCTCGTTGCCACAGTCCTTGCTGCTACCGCCGTCCTGTCTGGTTGCGCAAGCAACGCGCCGTATGGCAACAGCACCACGGCTTATAACAACAACGGCTTCACGAATTCGCCGGTGCAGGGCTCCGGCACCATCGATTCGATCCAGGTCATCCAGGGCCAGGCCCGCACGGGCGGCGGCGGCGCCATCATTGGCGGTCTGGTCGGCGCACTGGCCGGCAACCAGGTCGGTAGCGGCGGCGGTCGCACGGCAGCGACCATCGCCGGCGGCGTAGGCGGCGCCATGGTCGGTAACAATATCGAGAAGAACCGTGCCGGTGATGCGCCTGAAATGTACCAAATCAATATTCGCATGGAAAACGGCGACACCCGCAGCGTGACCCAGGATACGGTTGGCGACCTGCGCGTGGGTAACCGCGTGCGCATCGTCGATGGCCGCGCTTATCGCTATTAATTAGCAGCCACCAAAACCGGCGCCGCGTGCGCCGGTTTTTTTTGTCCGGAATATTCACAGAATGGAGACCACCATGTTTCAGTTCAAATACTTTTCGACAGGCCTTTGCGCAGCCGCTCTACTCCTCGCCAGCGCCGCAGCGTTCGCGCAAACCAGCGACGCCACCGTCCCCCCGGCGGCGGCGGCCAGGCAAGCCAGCGACGTTGCCAGCGGCGCCGATCCGGCGCGCTGGACCCAGGACGACACGACCCGCGCCAGCCGCCTGGCAATATTAAGAAAGGAAATCGGCGCGGCGCAGGCTGAAGCGCTCAGCGCCTGCGCGAAACAGGTGCCAGCTGCACGCGGCGCTTGCGTGGCGGCGGCCAAGGCACGCTACCAGCAGGACATGGCCGGCGCCGATGCGCAGGTCGATACCGCGCCGGGCGGTAGTGTCACCACCACCGTCACGACAAAACAGTGACATGAGACGAAAAAAAGCGCCCGATCAACGATCCCGGCGCTTTTATTGGCAATGCTGAACGTCAATTAGAACCTATCCCGGTAGGTAGGAGGAAGCTGATGGCGAAGCATGGCGAGCGTGGGCAAGGCGCGAGGACGACGCATGGTGATCCATGCTAGGACGAGCAACGCAGTCCACGTTCGTCAGGCGCGCCAGCAGCGACTCCGGACTACCGGGATAGGTTCTTAGTACGTGCTTGCATCGACTTCCTGCTGCGCCTGCCGACTGCGCCAATACCAACCCGCCACGCCCAGCAGCATGCCAATCGCCAGGGCCGGCTTGCCGAGCTTGCGGTGACGGATGAACTTGATCGCTGTCAGTGCGTACGGCGCCACGGAGGCGACGCTGAAACCGGTGGGATGCAGCAAGCTGTCGACACGGCCCCGAATAGCCCAGGTGGCGTGGTCGAGCGCCGAGTGGAACAGTACTTCCGGACGCGCGCCGTGAATGATTTGCGCCTTGGCGTGTGCCACGCCCGCGCGAAAAAAGTCGCCGTCGCGGATCAATTCTTCCTTGCGCTGTGCCGGTGTCTGCGTGATGGCGACGGTTTGGGATGCGAGTTTGTCCATGATTTCTCCTGATGCCTACAGCAGCATGTCGCGGTCGTGCTGGAGCTCTTTCATCGTTGCCGGAAAAGAGAGCTTGCCCTGCTTGAGCAAGCTCAAGCCTTTGACGACCAGTGCAGCCGTAATCGCCAGGAATACCAGGAACATCACCAGCAGGATCTTCCAGCCCATCGTTTCCCACGCCAGCGCCACGATCATGGCGGTGCCATAGGCGACGGCGAACCAGACAGCCAGGGCAGCGCCGGCGAACAGGGCGATCAACTCGATGGCGTGATTGCGCACCTCCGTCAATTCGATCGCGGCCAGTTCCACCCGGGACACCAGCAGCCCGAACAGGTTTTTTGCCAGTCCGCTGATGCCACCCATTAAGCCGGGTCCGTGTATTGCTGTCTCGTTTTTATCCATGGCGATTCCCGGTCTGTATTATTTGCGGCCCAGGATCGCGCCCAGCAGCAGGCCAACGCCAGCGGCGACAGCCACGGTGCGCCATGGGTTTTCCTTGACGTAGACATCGGTCGCTTCAGCGTATTGCTTGCCTTTGACAACAGCTTCGGTTTTGTATTCGCCAGCCTTGCCCATGGCCGAGTCGAGCAGTTTCATGCCGCGGGTACGCATTTCTTCGGCTTTTTCACCGGTCAGCGAAGCGGCGGCGGTCAACAGTGTCTGGGCATCCTTGACCAGCGTTTTCACATCGGTGGTGGCGGTATCGAGGGCGTCATTGGCCGTAGCGCGGAAGTTGGTTTCTTGCATGGTGTTCTCCAGTCTGTGGGTAAAATAAAAAAGTGACAGCTTAGTTCTTGGTCAGGTAATCGCTCATGTCGTCGGCATGTTCTTCTTCCTGCGCCATGATTTCGATCAACATTTTTTTGGTCGTAGGATCCTTGTCGCCGATCGCTTCGATCATCTGGCGATACGATTCGATGGCCACGCGCTCGGCGATCAGGTTGGCGCGGATCATCGCCTGCACGTCTTCCGATTCATCATACTCGGCATGGCTGCGTTGCGTCAGGGTGGCCGGATTAAAATCGGGCATGCCATTCAATTGGGCGATGCGCTCGGCGATCTGGTCGGCGTGGGCGGCCTCTTCTTCGGCGTGCTGCAGAAACTCGGCCTTGACAGCCTGGTTACCGCGGCCCGTCACTGTGTAGTAGTGACGCTTGTAGCGCAGCACGCACAGCAGCTCGGTGGCCAGCGCATGTTGCAGCATGCCGACGACGGCTTTGCGATCGGCTGCATAACCGGCCGTCACGGCGCCGTCATCGAGATTGGCGGCCGCTTCGCGGATCGCCTGGATGTCAAAGCCGTGGACTTGTTCTTGCTGCTTCGGTTCAGTATGCGCCATGATGTTTCCTATATTCTGTAGTTTGATTATAAATTATTTATATCGTTTCACGGGCACGCTATCGATGCACCGGGCGATGCATCAGCGTGGACGGTGACCCTGCTTGACTGCTTAGCGTGCCGCTGCGCGCGGGGCGATCGGCGCGCCCTCGTTCGACAGCACGATTTCGACGCGGCGGTTCATCTGGCGATTGTTGGCCGTGTCGTTCGCGGCAACCGGGTACGAAGGACCGTAGCCGCGCATGGCGACACGTTCACGCGCCACGCCCATCGTGGTCAGCGTCGACGCAACGCTGCTGGCGCGACGCTCCGACAATTCCTGGTTGTGGGCCACGGTGCCGGTGCTGTCGGTGAAGCCTTCGACCAGCACGGTCCGGTTCGGGTATTGCTGCATGACGGTGGCCAGCTTGCGCACGGTAGCCATGCCATCCGGGGTCAGGTTGGCCTGGTCGGTGCCGAACAAGACGTCGCCAATGGTGATGATCATGCCGCGCTCGGTCTGCTTGGCGTGCAGGTCCGACAGCAACGATTCAAGCTGGGCGGCGCGCGCCTGTGCATCGCGGGTCTGGTCTTCGGCGCTGGCGGCGCGGGCCGTCGCATCGGCGGCCTGGGCTTGCGCCATCGCCGCTTGTGCCCTGGCAGCTTCCGCATCGGCGCGGGCGCGGTCCGCTTCGTTGGTGCGCGCTTCCAGGCGCAATGCATCGCGCTGCTTGCCGGCGCCGGCAATGTTCGCTTCCGCGGCCTTGGTGCGCGCCACTTCCATGGCGGTCGAGATCTTCTGCTTGGCGATGTAAGCGAGGCGGTCGATTTTTTCCAGGCTGTCGTTCTTGGCAGCGGCTGCGTTCGCTTCGTTGAGCGCATCGCTGGCCTGCTTGAATTCCAGCGGGGCGTAGGCGGAAATATTCGGGGTGTTATTCGCCATCACAAAATCGCTGCGGGCCTGGTCCAGGGTGGACGTGGTGGTTGGCGTCGTGCTGCATGCTGCCAGGAAAACGGCGCTGGCCAGGATGGTGGCTTTAAAAAAATGCTGTTTCATGATGCGGTTCCTTTTATTGTTCGGGACGAGACCGGGAAATTATTGGGTCGGCGTATTGGCGCGCTCGACTTCCTGGCGCAGCACGCGCAGGTCATCATTGAGCGCTTGCGAAGCAGCAGTGGCCTTGGCCGAGTTGGCCTTGCTCTGCGCCAGTTGCGCATCGGCCTGAGCCTGCGTCGCCAGCTGGCTGGCCAGCTTGTAGTCCTTGGCGGCCAGGGCCTGATTGGCCAGCATCATTTTGGCGCGGGCCGCATTGATTTCTTCCGGTGCCAGCTGGGCGGCGCCCGCGCTCACGGCATTGTCGACGGCATTGCGGGATACGGCCACGTCGGCCGTGGCCGGCGCGCGGTTCGGGCTGGCGCAGGCGCTCAAGACCAAAACGGCGGCAACTGCGGCGAAGCGCGCAACCAATTTGTTCGATTTTGCATCCATCTGATTCTCCTGATTAGCATTCAACGGTAGTGTTGTTAACGTTATAAGCCGATTGCACGGCAGTTTCAGTTCGCTGCCGCACATTGCTGACATTCAGGCAATGTTCGGCACTTTTCTGGCGTATCTGCACGCACCGCATACTGATGTGCTGTAGCGAACATATGCAATGATGCACTTCGGTTAGTCTGCCAACAACCTGTTTACTTATCCTGGAATGTTCATGCCCGCACCTTCTCCGTCTTCGGCGCCCGCCGCATCGAAGCCGCATACCACCCGCACCATCCTGCTGTCCCTGCTGGCACTGCTGGTCACCCTTCCCATCCTTGCCTGCATCGTGGTGGCGACCTACGACTGGAACCGCGCCAAGCCCTGGCTCAACGCCAGAGTCGCCGACGCGCTCGACCGGCCGTTTGCCATCCGCGGCGACCTGTCGGTGCGCTGGGAACAGCCGGCCAGCCAGATGGCGGGCCAGGACAAGCAGTGGCGCGACTACCTGCCATGGCCGCACTTGCTTGCCAAGGATGTCCACCTGGGCAACCCGGCCGGCATGGCACAAACCGACGCGGCCACCATCGTCGAAGGCGCCTTTTCGCTCAACCCGCTGGCCCTGCTGCAACAGCGTATCGAAATCCCACTGCTGCGCTTTCAGGCGCCCAGATTGGCCCTGCTGCGCGTCGACGCGACGCACAACAACTGGACCTTCAAGCAGAACACGCAGCCGTCGCGCTGGCAGTTCGAGCTAGAGCGCGTGGTGCTGACGCAAGGCGTGGTCCAGTTCGACGACGCCGTCACCAACACGCACGTGCTTGCCAAGGTGGCCACGCTCGACCAGCCGGGCCCTTACGGCATTGCCTGGACCGTCACCGGCATGTACAGCGGCGCTCCGGTCACCGGCGGCGGCAAGGCCGGTGCGGTGCTGTCATTGAAGAACCAGGACACCCCCTTCCCGATCCAGGCTGACCTGCGCTCCGGCTCGAACCGCGTCACCATCGAAGGCACTGCCACCCGCCCGGCGCAGCTGGCCGCCATCGACGTCCAGCTGAGCCTGGCCGGGCGCAGCATGGCGCGCCTGTACGAACTGACCGGCGTGCTGCTACCGGAAACCCCGCCGTTCGCCACCGCGGGTCACCTGACCGGCACCATCGACCGCAATGGCAGCCAGTGGACCTATGACAATTTCAAGGGCAAGGTCGGCTCCAGCGACATCAGCGGCAAGCTGGCCTACCGCACCGGCAAGCCACGCGGCTATCTGAGCGGCAACATCGAATCGAAGCTGCTCAATTTCAAAGACCTGGGCCCGCTGGTGGGCGCCGATTCGAACGCCAGCAAGAAGGTCCGCGGCGCCACCGAGACGCAACCGGCCGGCAAAGTCCTGCCGGTGGAACAGTTCCGCACGGCACGCTGGAAAACCATCGATGCCGACGTCCGCTACAGCGCCGCGCGCATCCTGCGCGATGAAAAGCTGGCGCTCAACAAGCTGTCGACCCACGTGCTCATGAACAACGGGGTGCTGACGCTGGCGCCGCTCGACTTCGGCCTGGCCGGCGGCGACCTGAGCTCGACCATCCGCCTGGACGGCAGCGGCGACGATGGCCAGCAAGCGATCAAGGCAACCATGAATATTACCGCGCGTAACATCCAGATCAAACAATTGTTCCCGACGATAGAACAGATGCAGGCCACTGTCGGCGAGATCAACGGCGACGCCCAATTGTCGGCCAGCGGCGATTCGATCGCCTCGCTGCTGGGAAAATCGAATGGCGAAGTCAAGGCCCGAATCGGTCAAGGCAGCATCAGCAAGCTGCTGCTAGAGGAAATGGGGCTGAACCTGGGTAGTGTCATCATCGCCAAGGTTACCGGCGACAAGCAGGTCAAGCTGAACTGCATGGCCACCGATTTCCGCGTCGACAACGGCCTGATGAATGCACGCCGCTTCGTCATCGACACCGAGGAAGCGCTGGTCGACGTCGACGGCACCATCAACCTGGCCACCGAAGAACTCGACCTGATCCTGCGTCCGCAGACCAAGGGTGTGCGCGTGCTGTCGCTGCGTGCGCCGCTGTATGTGAAGGGTCCGTTCAGCAAACCGAAGGTCAGCGTCGACATGAAAACGCTGGCCATGAAAGGCGGCGCCGCGGTCCTGCTGGCCGTCATCGCCCCGCCGCTGGCCGCCCTGGTGCCCTTGACACAGCAGCAGGCCAACAACAATGCCGATTGCGCCAGCCTGCTGGCCAATGCCAAGGTGAAGCCAGTGGCGCCACCGCCGGGCCAGCGCGTCCCGTTCAAACGCATCGTGCGTTAAAAAATGTTAGTTCGACAATTTTCAACATGTGTGCGTTGACGAACAGACCAATTTCCTTGTGGACTTTAATATTCTCTCCATGGTGAACGTTCACCAAAGCAAAACAGCTGCAAAGGACACTATGAAAAATTTTAAAATCGCCAGTACCCTGATCGCCGCACTGATGCTCAGCACCATTGTTGGTTGCGCATCGACCGCCAAGCAGGAAAGCACCGGCCAGTACATCGATGACAGCGCCATTACCACCGGCGTCAAAGCCGCGATCCTGAATGCGCCAACCTTGAAAGTTTCGGAAATCAATGTTGAAACGTTCAAGGGCACGGTTCAACTGAGCGGCTTCGTCAGCTCGGCTGAAAATATTGCCACGGCGTCGTCGGTGGCCCGTAGCGTGAACGGCGTGAAATCGGTCAAGAACGACCTGCGTCTGAAGTAATCGACCGCACTTTAAGTTCATTTAATAATCTCAAGGAGAACCACCATGAAATCGATCAAACAACTCGTCGCAGGCGTTTCGTTGGCAGCAGTCGCACTCGGCATGGTCGGCTGCGCCGGCATGTCGAACCAGGATAAAAACACCGCCATCGGCGCCGGCGCCGGTGCAGTGATCGGCGGCGTGCTGACCGGCGGCAGCGCCGTCGGCACGGTTGGCGGCGCAGCCGTCGGCGGCGTGATCGGCAATCAGGTCAAGCCGACCCGTTAAGCTTCAACGTTCGCACGCAAGCAAAAACGCCGTCCAGCTGGACGGCGTTTTTTTGCGCGGATGGTTTATTGGGACAGCGTTTCGAGCAGCCGCACCGTCAGGTACAGGCGCGCCGGCACGCTGTCCAGGTCGGCCCACTCATCCGGCGAATGGAGACGGTCGCCGACGATGCCCAGGCCATCGAGCACCATCGGCTTGGCGCTACCGGGCTGCCAGGCAAAACCGGCGTCGGTGCCGTAGCGCATCGCGGTTGGCACCAGCGTTTTACCCAGCTCGGCGTAGATGCTCACTGCTTGCGCCGCCAATTGATCAGTGGCGGCGTTGCGCGCGAAGGGCGGGCGGGTCGCATCGACCTTGACGCTGACGCTGGTGCCGGGAATGATTGTGAGACGGCTGATCGTATCGGCGTCGCGCTGCACCCGGGCCAGTTCCTGCGGCACGGAATAACGCATGTCGCCGGTGGCGCTGGCCTGGTCGGGGATGATGTTCATCTTCTGGCCGGCACGCAGCATGGTCCAGTTGACGGTGGTGCCCTGCGCTGCGCTGCCCAGGTTGCGCAACGCCAGCACCTGGTGCCCCAGTTCGAGCGCTGCATTATTGCCCTTTTCCGGCGCCGAACCGGCGTGCGAGGCCAGCCCTTTGACGTCCAGGTGCAGGTAGGCGATGCCGTTGGTGGCGACAATCACGCGCTCGGCGTCGGGCGGTTCGAACAGCAGCACCGCATCCTGCTGCGCGGCCAGTGCGCGGATCGCAGCGCGCGAACCTTGTGAACCGACTTCTTCGTCCGGATTGAACAGGACCGTCAAGGTTTTGTAGCCATTCATGCCGCGCGCCCGGGCAATCGCCAGCGCCTGCAATATCAGCATCGCGCCGCCCTTCGCATCGGCCACGCCGGGACCGTAGGCCTTGTTGCCCGCCACGCGGAACGGGCGCGCGGCCGCATCGCCGACGCCGAACACGGTGTCGTAGTGAATCATCAGCATCAAATTCTTGCTGCCGCTGCCGCGCAGCGTACCCACCACCGTCTTGCCGGCCGACGGCGCCGCCGCCGTCAGATGCACATCGGCGCCGAGCGCTGTCAGGCGCGCTGCCAATACATCGGCAACCTGGTTCAGACCGGCGCCGTCCTGGCTACCGGAGTCGAGGTTGACCAGCTGGGCCAGCCCGGTCAGGAAATCCGGCCGGGCTGCTTCGGCAGCAGCCAGGAGCGGGGCATCGGCCTGCGCCCAGGCACTGTTGCAGGCAAGGCAAACGGCGCTGGCGGCCAGCGCACGCAGCGCGTGGTGTATGTTTTTTTTCATGGCTCAGCTGCAAATGAATGACGCCGTAATCATACATTGGCCGAGGCGTGGCCCATACAAGTACCGGCGGTGGCCCAAAAAAACCGGAAAACAAGTACCAATTGTTAAAACCAGTAACAATTTAATCATGCTAGTATGTACATGTCCTGCAGTAACTATCACGATCTTTCACGATCGCTGCCGCAGCTCTTCAAAGCTGATCTGTGCGCGCTTCCCTTGCACACTCCCTCACGAAGCGCCTTTCATGACTCTTTACCCATTCCGTCCGCATGGCGCCTTGCGCCGCGCGGCTGCGCTGCTATTTTCAAGCACGGCGCTGCTTTCTGTGCTGCATGGCGCCCAGGCCCAGCCGGTCCAGAACCGCGCCGACGCGATTCCCGCGTTCAAACAACTCGACTCGATCGAAGCGCGGGTCCAGGGCTGTGTCACCTGCCACGGCCAGCAAGGCCAGGGCACGGCCGACGGTTATTTCCCGCGCATCGCCGGCAAGCCCGCCGGTTACCTGTACAACCAGCTGATCGCCTTTCGCGACGGCACACGCAGCTATCCACCGATGAATTACCTGGTGGCCTACCTGCCTGACCCGTACCTGAAGGCGATGGCCGAGCATTTCGCGGCCCAGCGTCCACCGCTGCAGACCCAGGCAGTGGACGCCGCGCCCGCGAACAGCGCGGCGAACGCGCGCGGCCAGCTGCTCGCCACCGCCGGCGACGCGGCCAAGGGCATTCCCGCCTGTGTCGCCTGTCACGGCAAGAACCTGAGTGGCATGGAACCCGGCATTCCCGGCCTGGCCGGCTTGCGGCCTGCCTACATCGCCGGCCAATTGACGCGCTGGAAAGTCGGCGAGCGCCACGCACTGGCGCCCGACTGCATGAAGCGCATCGCCACGCGCCTGTCCGACAGCGATATCAGCGCGGTGGCCGGCTGGCTGGCGCAGCAAACCCCTCCGGCGCAAGCGTCGCCCGAGCCTTCCAATCTGGTTCGAATGCCGCTCGCTTGCGGCAGCCAACGGTAAAACAGCATGCGCACAAGCTTCCGAATCATTGCAGGTCTCCTTGCGCTGGGCGTTATTGCCGGCGCCACCTTGTATTTCCTGCGTCCAGGCGTGCTGCCCCACGGCAAAGGGCTGACGCAACTCAGCGCGACCTCCAAGGTCATCACGCGCGGCGAGTATTTGGCCCGGGCCGGCGACTGCGTGGCCTGCCACACGGTACCGAACGGCGCCCTGTTTGCGGGCGGGCGCGCCATGGCCACCCCGTTCGGCAACCTGTACGTGCCGAACATCACGCCAGACGACGACACCGGCATCGGGCTGTGGAATACCGAAGAGTTTTACCGCATGATGCATACCGGCGTCTCGCGCGACGGCAAGCTGCTCTATCCGGCCATGCCGTTTGCCTCCTACACCCAGGTGACCAAGGACGATTCCGACGCCATCTTCGCGTACCTGATGTCGATCACGCCGGTCAAGCTGAAGAACCGCGAACACGAACTGCGCTTCCCCTTCAATAACCGCGAACTGCTGATCGGCTGGCGCACCCTGTATTTCAAGGAAGGCGAGTACAAGCCCGATCCGCAGCGCAACGCCGAGTGGAACCGCGGCGCCTACCTGGTCAAGGGCCTGGGCCACTGCGCGATGTGCCATTCCGCCGTGAATGCACTGGGCGGCTCGAGCGAGTCGAAAGCCTTTGAAGGCGGCATGATTCCAAACCAGAACTGGTATGCGCCGTCGCTGACGTCGAACCGGGAAGCCGGCCTGGGCAACTGGAAGATCGAGGAGATTGCCAGCCTGCTGCAGGCCGGCGTCTCGCACCGCGGCACCGTCTACGGCCCGATGGCCGAAGTGGTCTACAACAGCCTGCAATACCTGACCGACGAAGACGCCAGGGCGATGGCCGTGTATCTGAAGGAATTGCCGCAAAAGGACAGCGGCCCGGCGCCGGTCAGCCAGGCGCACCTGGTCAGCCCGGCCGTGATGGAAGTGGGCCGCAAGGTGTACACCCTGCAGTGCGCGGTCTGCCACGGCGCCGACGGCAAGGGCCAGACGCCGGCCTATCCGCCGCTGGCCGGCAACCAGTCGATCACGATGGCCTCGCCGGTGAACCCGATCCGCATGGTGCTCAATGGCGGCTACCCGCCCGGCACCCGCAAGAATCCGCAGCCGCACGGCATGCCGCCGTTCTCGCACATCTTGAACGATGACGAAGTTGCCGCCGCCGTCACCTATATCCGCGTGGCCTGGGGCAACACCGGCGCCCCCGTCTCCGCCACTCAGGTCAACGACCTGCGCACACTGTTACCCGAATAGGACACGCCATGCCATCTCCGCACGAAACCGATGTAACGGCCGATACGGCCCGGGTTGACGCCATCGTCGCCCAGGGCCCCGCCGGCGCCTTTGCCGTGGCCGGCGTGGCCACCGTCATCGTCATGGCCATTTTTGTTGCCTTTTATTTCTTCGTGTACCTGCCGCGCGGTGCCGTGCAATGAGCGCGCCGAGCGAACCGGCCGTGCCCGCCAGCGACCACCATCTGGCCGAAAAGGTGGCCAACGCCGCCGAGCGGCGCTGGGCCATCATCGTGGTCCTGATCATCGTTGCGATGCTGGCGATGATGGTGTTTACCGGCCTGCACTATGCCGCCATGCCGCCGTCGCGGGTGGAAACGGTCGACATCAAGACCCTGCATATCCGCGGCGAGTTCGTGGAAAACAACCTTGGTACTGCGCTGGAAAAGGATGGCCGCGTGATCGTCCGCCTGATAGCGCAGCAGTACTCGTTTTCGCCCCAGTGCATGGTGGTGCCGGCCGGCGTGCCGGTCACCTTCCGCGGCACCAGCACCGATGCCATCCACGGCTTCGTGGTGGGCCGCACGAATGCCAACACCATGCTCATTCCCGGCTTCGTGTCGACCTTCACGACCACCTTTCCGAAGGGCGGCGAGCAGTTGATGCCATGCCATGAATACTGCGGCACCGGCCATGAAGCCATGTGGGCGAAGGTGCAGGTCATTCCGCCCGAAGAATTCTTCGCCAAAATCCGTGCATCCGAAAGGCTCAGCTGTGTTCAACGCTAGAAAACTCGTTGCGGCCCATTTCTGGGTCGCCTTCATCGCCTTCTTTGCCGCCGTCCTGCTGGGCGAATGGCAAATGTTCATGCGCAGCCCGCTGTCTTCCTGGATCAACAACCCGGAACATTACTACCGCTCGGTCACGGCGCACGGCACCGTCATGGCGTATGTGCTGCCCACCCTGATCGCGATGGGCTTCGGCTACGCCATCACCGAAATCGCCCTGAAGCGCCCGCTGGTCGGCCTGCGCTGGGCCTGGACCGGCTTCGGCCTGGTGATTGCCGGCACCGTGATGGCGGCCGCCACCATGGCAGCCGGCAAGGCGTCGGTGCTGTACACGTTTTACCCGCCGATGATCGCCAGCCCCTTCTTCTACCTTGGTATCGTGCTGGTGGTGGTGGGTTCCTGGATCTGGGTGGCGCTGATGGCCATCAACCTGCATGCCTGGAAAAAAGCCAACCCGGGCGCCACCATCCCGCTGGCGATGTACGGCAACTGCGCCGGCGCCTTCCTGTGGGCCTGGACCTCGATCGGGGCCGCGGTCGAAATTCTCGTGTTGATTTTGCCGGCCTCGCTGGGCTGGACCGACACCATCAACGCCGGCCTGTCGCGGGTGCTGTTTTCCTGGACACTGCACGCCATCGTGTATTTCTGGCTGATGCCGGCCTACATCGTGTTTTATACGATGTTTCCGAAGGCAATCGGCGGACGGCTCTACAGCGACACCATGGGCCGCGTCTCGTTTGCCCTGTTCCTGGTGTTCTCGATGCCGATCGGTATCCACCACCTGTTCGCCGACCCGCAAGTGGGCGCCGGCTTCAAGTTCGTGCACGCCGCCATGACGGCAATGGTGTCGATCCCGACCTTCCTGACGGTGTTTACCATTGTCGCGTCGGCCGAACTGGTGGCAAGACTGCGCGGCGGCAAGGGCCTGTTCGGCTGGGTCAAAGCGCTCCCGTGGTCGAACCCGATGATGCTGGCCGTGACCTTCGCCTTCGTCATGCTCGGTTTCGGTGGCGCCGGCGGCCTGATCAACATGAGCTACCAGCTCAACGAGTCGATCCATAACACCCAGTGGGTGACCGGTCACTTCCACCTGATTTTCGGCGGCGCGATCGTGATCATGTACTTCATGGTGGCCTATGAACTGTGGCCGCAGCTGCGCAACAGCGCACCGCTGTCGGCCCGGCTGATCAAGACGCAGCTGAGCCTGTGGTTCGGCGGCATGATGATCCTGACGCTGCCCTGGCACCTGGTCGGCCTGCTGGGCGCGCCGCGCCGCATGGCCTATTTCGACTATACCCACCCGGCCCTGCAAGCCCAGGCCATCACGGTGACCATGTCCACCGTCGGCGGCCTGATCCTGGTGGTGTCGGCCGTGTTGTTCATCTACATACTGGCGACCACGAAACCGGCCAGCGGTACCGTGCCGGCCTACGAATTCAGCAAGGCGGTGCACCCGGACGCCAAAACGCCCGCCGTCCTCAACAGCTTCAGCCTGTGGGTGGCGATGATGATCGCGCTGACCCTGGTCAACTACGGCTACCCGATTGCACAACTGGCCATGACCGAACATGCTTACGTGCCGGTCATTCACATCGGAGAACGTTGATGACAACGCATAAGCCGCAACCCGCGCGCCATCGGCTGGCGTGGATCTGCATCGGCACCCTGGCGGCGCTGACGGTGGTCTCGGTGGTGGTCGGCTTCGCCGTCCTGCCCTCGGCCCAAAGCGACTACAAGGCCGGCGGCCTCTGGGACAGCATTTGCCGGGCAGCCGGCGTGCCAAGTTCCTGGGGTCCCGGCGCCAGCGCCACGGCGCCGGTGGTGGCCAGCAACGTGATCCTGCTGCCGGCGATGGCGCGCACCGCGTCGTCCGACTCGGTCGGGCGCGGCGCCACCCTGGCCCACAGCTGCACCATGTGCCATGGCGCGCGCGGCATGAGCCGCTCGGACGTGCCCAACCTGGCCGGCCAGTATCCGGAAGTGGTGGCCAAGCAGCTGCACGACTACCAGACCGGCAAGCGCAGCAACGCCGTCATGGCCACCCTCGCGCAAGGCTTGTCCGAGCAAAACATCGCCGACCTGGCGGCCTACTATGCCAGCCTGCCGAAAGCGCGCCTGGCCGCCACCAGCTACGACGAAGTGTTGCCGGCGCTGGTGCGGGTGGGCGACCCGATGCGCAATATCGCGCCGTGCATCTCTTGCCACGGCGGCGTCGACCAGAAACTCGGCGCGCCCTGGCTGGAAGGCATGCCCAAGGATTACCTGGTGCAGCAGCTGGTGCAGTTCAAATCGGGCGCGCGCAGGAACGATGGGGAACTGCAGATGCGCAACGTGGCGCATGCAATGACCGCTGCCGAGATCGATGCCGTGGCCAGCTTCTATGCGCGCAAGGGCCTGCCGGCGCGCGAATGATGGCTGCGCGCCACTAACGTTGACTACTGGAAGGCCGACGCCACCGCGTTGGCGCCGGCTTCCTTGACGATCTGGTAGCAGGTGCACGAGGCGGCAGCCAGGCCGTCGGGATCGATGATTTCGATATTCCCGCGGCTGTAAATGATCAGGCCCTGCTGCTGCAGCGCGCTGGCCGCCTTGGTCACGCCGACCCGGCGCACGCCCAGCGCGTGCGCGAGGAATTCGTGGGTCAGGTGGAACTTATCCGATTGCAGGCGGTCACGCGTGATCAGCAGCGAGCGCGCCAGCCGCGCCTCGAGCACGTGGAAACGCGAACAAACCGCAATTTGCATCGCTTGCGCCAGCAGGCTGTCGGTGTAACGGTACAGCATGCGCTGCAGCGACGGGTTGCGCGCGAACTCGGCGCGAAAGGCCACCGCATCCATGCGACTGGCGTTACCGGCACGCTGGACGATGGCGCGCACCTGGCTGGTTTCGTGGCCCAGCGCCACGGTGGTGCCGAGCATGCCTTCGCGCCCGACCAGACCCACTTCAAGCGTCATGCGCCCTTCGGCCACACCGAGTAGCGAGATCAGGCAGTCGTGCGGAAAATAAATAGAGTGAATCAGGTCACCGGGATGGGACAGCACCATGCCGATGTCGAGCTGGACTTGTTCCAGCGCCGGCAGCATGTGCGCCAGCTCCTCGACCGGCAAGGCCGCTAGCAACTGGTTGGCATGGTGCTCCGCCAGCATGGGCGGTGCGGCATGGTTCATCGCATCCTCAACGGGAGACATCGGACATTCAAGCATGGTGGTTTTACAAGGGGCATGGGTGGCGACAGTTACATTTACCTACAATTTGAACAAGCGTAACCACTCTGATACGACAGGTATGTACGGTGACGCACGGATGCGCCGGATGCTTGCCAGCGACAATGACTTACTGACTGTACGCAAGAATATGCGTGCGCTCCCGGACCGAACAACCAGCCAAGGAATCACCATGCAATCGACCATCCCACCTGCCCCACCCGGCCGCGCCCGCCAGCATCCGCTGCTGATTGCCGCCGCCATCGCCGTCATCCTGTTTTGCCTGGTGGCCACGGCCGCCGTCATGGGCTGGATTCCGTCCACGCTGCGCGGCGGCGCCGACAACACCTTGAGCGAAGCTGACCGCATGGCACTGTCGAGCAAGATGGCGCAGCAGGACAATGTCGCGGCCGTGGTCACGCCTGCGCCAGCAATGGTGACAGCGGCGCCGGCGCCGCAGAACTTCGTGCCGGCCCCGGCCAGTGTGCCCGCACCCGAACCAGTTGCCGAAGCGGCGCCGCCGGCGCGCGACTGGTGCGCCAACTGCGGCAATATCGAATCGATCCGCACCATCACCACCCGCGCCGAGGGCAGCGGCCTGGGCGCGGGTGCCGGCGCGGTGCTGGGTGGCTTGCTGGGCAACCAGGTCGGCAGCGGCCACGGCCGCCAATTGGCGACGGTTGCGGGCGCCGTCGGCGGCGCCGTGGTGGGCAACCAGGTCGAGGGCAGCATGAAAGCCAATACCAGCTACGAAATCCGCGTGCGCCTCGACAATGGCAAATACCGCACGTTCCACCAGACCCGCGCACCGGGCTGGCGCGACGGTGACCGCGTGCGCGTTGTCAACGGCGGCCTGCGCTCGGTCAGCTGAAGTGTTCTAAAAACAACAGGGAGACCGGGCTGCGGCCCGGTTTTTTTATTTCTTATTCGCAATGTGAAACAGCGCACCGAGTCGCATCTGAGCAGGAGGGACAATCGCTTCACGTTGACGTTATCGACGGAGCAGGACAACCAAGGGGAAGGATAGCTATGAACAATCTGACATGGAGCGGCGTCGTTATTGGGGGCTTGCTGATCGCGGGTTTCGGTTTTCTCTCGGTATCGCACCTGCCCGTCGACGGCGCCAATGCTGTACAAGCGCAAGATGTACTGTTCCTGATGTCGGGCGGCCTGATGACCAGCTTGCTGGGCGCTGCAGGCCTGCTCGGTTTGACGGGGCAACGCGCGAGCGTTGCGAAAAGAACAAAATAATTACCATGAATGTACGGTATCGAACGGAGCGATCCGCGCGAAGCACCGATACTGACAACCACGGCGAATCTGTCGCCACTACCTCTACCAGGAGACTTCCATGCTTTACACTATCGCCGTCATTCTCGTCATTCTCTGGCTGCTCGGCCTGGTCACTTCGTACACCGTCGGTGGCTTCATTCACATCCTGCTCGTGGTCGCCGTGATCATGATCCTGGTGCGCCTGATCAGCGGACGCGGTATCTAGTTACCCCGCGCAGGCGGGGGCCCATGGCGCGCAATCCATGCCTGCGCCCTGACACCCCCCACACCGCAAATGGCGGCCCGACCTTGCAAGGTACGGGCCGTTATTACGTGCGCCGTACGGTTCGGCACATGTTAGGTACACTATGCTTTTATAGCCATACAGAATGTTATGCTCGCAACAATTGAACGTATCGACCCCGACAGCGACCGCATCGAACCACTGGTCGAACTGGTCGAATGCCTGCGCCAGCGGCGCCGCCAAAAACGGCCGCAAGCGCGCCTGGCAGTCCGTACTCTCACACAGTTACTCAAAGGCAATCCCGGCCACGCCTGGGCCTTGCGCAGTTACCTGACCCGCCTGCTGGAAAAGCGCCGCCATACCAGCCTCTACAGCGATATCGGCATCCTCTCCAACGATGGCTTTTTTACCGAACTGAAACGCCGCATCGCCTACCGCGTGTTGCCGCCCGCGCTGGATGATCTGTACCTGTCCGACGCCCTCGAGCAAGTCCTGTATGACGAGAAGGACGTGAAATGGATCCGCGCGGTCCCGAATGCCGACTGGCTCGAACTATTCGACACCGTCGCCAACGCGCCCGAGCCGGACGACGCCAGCGACCGCCGCCATATTCCGGGCCGCGCCCGCTATACCGTGTTGCTGGGCATGCTGGATGCAATCCGCACCCTGTCCTGCCGCGTCTGCGCGCTGGGGCTGGAACCGATCCTGGTGCACAGCTACAGTGAAATCGAAAATTTCGATTCTCCTTTCCTGATGCAGAACATCGAAGTCAATCTCTACCTCGATGAATACGCGCGTCAGCTGGAAAACGCGAATGCGCAGCCGGGCGACGCGCGCCACCTGCTGGTCATGCTGGAACAGTGCGACGACGTGGTTGCCAAGATCCGCAAGAATGCCCGCAGCATTGGCACCAGCATCGCCCTCACCTACGTGCTGGTGGCGCTGACCCAAAGCATCGACCGCCTGCGCAAGCTGCTGTTCCTGGTCGATGCCAGCGGCGAATTGCCGAGCGCGCCGACGCTGGACCTGGAAACCGTGGCCATCACCTCCACGCCGCCCACCGAGCCGACCATGTCGCTGCGCCGCGCCGGCGCCATTTCGCTGGCCCAGGAACTGGTGGAAGCGCACAACACCAAGTACCAGATCGGCGGCCTGTTCCGTTCGAATATAGACTTGCTTGCGCGCAATGTCACCGAGAATGCCAGCCGCACCGGCGAGCACTACATCGCCGAGACGCGTGGCGAGCTGCGCCACATGTTCGCCTCCTCCGCCGGCGCCGGCGTGATCGTCGGCTTCATGGCGATGCTGAAGATTTTCGCATCCTACCTGAAAGCGCCGCCCCTGGTCGAAGCGTTCCTGTTCAGCATGAATTATTCGCTCGGTTTCATGCTGGTGCACTTGCTGCATTTCACGATCGCCACCAAGCAGCCGGCCATGACAGCCTCGCGCATCGCCGCCGGCCTGCACAGCAAGGACGGCAAGGGCATCGACCTCGACACCACCGCTGCGCTGATCAATAAAGTGTTCCGTACCCAGATCATGGCCGTGCTGGGCAACCTGGCCACCGCCATCCCGACCGCCTACCTGATTGCATTGAGTTATTTCCAGATCACCGGGCGCCACCTGGTCAATCCGGACAAGGCGGCCCATTTGCTGTCCGACATCGACCCGTTCCACACGCCCGCGCTGGCGTATGCGGCCGTGGCCGGCGTCTGGCTGTTCGTGGCCGGCCTGATCTCCGGCTACTACGACAACAAGGCGCTCTACACGCGCATGGGCCAGCGCGTACGCCAGTTGCGCACCCTGCAGCGCCTGCTGGGTCCGGCCCGCCTGGCACGGCTGGGTAACTACATCGAGGACAACCTCGGCGGCTTGATGGGTAATTTCTGGTTCGGTATCCTGCTGGGCGTGACCCCGACCGTCGGCTTTTTGCTCGGCTTGCCACTCGACATCCGCCACGTGACCTTCTCGTCAGCCAACTTCGCCACGGCCTTCGTGGCAATGGACCAGCAGATGAGCTGGACGCTGGCCGCCACATCGCTGTCCGGCGTGCTGCTGATCGGCGCGGTGAATCTGATCGTCAGTTTCGGGCTGGCGCTGTGGGTGGCGCTGCGTGCCCGCAAGATCCGGTTTAATCACAGCTTGCGCTTGCTGAGAGCGCTAGGTAAACGTTTCATTCACGCCCCGATCGATTTTTTCATCGGGCCCAAATCCGCCGCGGCACTCGAACAGGAAGCCGCAGCACGCGCCAACAAGTGGACACTATGAACAAAACCCTCGCTGTGCTGCTGGTTTGCTTCGCCATGACTGCCTGCCGCACCTTGCCGCACAGCGACAGTTTTACGGAGGGCGTCACCAACAATACCAGCCGGGGCATGCCGACCATTGCCAACGCGAATGGCAAGCTCGCGCACGGCCAGGCCTCGGCACTGGTGGCCAGGCGCTGGGCCAAGGCGTCGCCCGACCTGAAGGCGCTGGCCGTTCTGGAAGAGCAAGCCACCAGCGTGCCCCTGTTTGCCGGCAACAAGGTTACCCTGCTGTTCGACGGCCCGGCCACGATGAAGGAAATGCTGGCCGCCGTGCGCGGCGCCACCACGTCGATCAACCTGGAAACCTATATTTTCGACCAGGACCCGATCGGCCTGGAATTTGCCGACCTGCTGATCGAAAAACAGCAGCAAGGCGTGACCGTCAACGTGCTCTACGACGCGGTCGGCACGCTGACCGTGCCGCAGGCGTTTTTTGAGCGCATGCGTGCGGCCGGTGTGCACCTGGTGGCCTTCAACCCGGTCAACCCGGGCGCGCGCAAGGGCAAGTGGGAAATCAACAACCGCGACCACCGTAAACTCATGGTCGTCGATGGCAAGACCGCATTCACCGGCGGCATCAACATCAGCAGCAC
Organism: Massilia sp. S19_KUP03_FR1; assembly: GCF_036688685.1. Lineage (NCBI taxonomy): Bacteria > Pseudomonadati > Pseudomonadota > Betaproteobacteria > Burkholderiales > Oxalobacteraceae > Massilia > Massilia sp. S19_KUP03_FR1. Next base: position 116,458 of record NZ_JAQQPS010000013.1, read on the forward strand.
CTACGCCAACAGTTCCTTCTTCCGGTCGAAACAGCGCCCGGCGCAGGACGCCGATAGCAGCAAGGTCGGCTGGCGCGATACGCACGTCAAAATCGAGGGTCCGGCGGTGTCCGCGCTGCAATGGAGTTTCGTGAACAACTGGGTACGCCAGGATGCCGGCGACTTGCCGGAGCGCGATTATTTCCCGACCCTGTACGCGGCCGGCGACAAGCTGGTGCGCGTACTGGCGTCCGACCCGGGCGCCGGCTTCGAAATCTACAAGTCGCTGCTGCTGGCGATCAATGAATCGAAAAAATCGATCCACCTCACGGCCGCCTATTTCGTGCCGGACCAGCAGACCGTCGATGCGCTGGCCGCGGCGGCCCGGCGCGGCGTCGATGTGAAGCTGGTGCTGCCGGGCGTGTCCGACCACGGCCTGGTGTTTCACGCGGGGCGCAATTTCTACGAGCCGCTGCTGGCGGCGGGCGTCAAGATTTACCAATTGCAGGTGGCGGTACTGCACGCCAAGACAGCCGTGATCGACGGCGCCTGGTCGACCATCGGCTCGGCCAATATCGACCGCCGCAGCTTCCTGCACAATTATGAATTGAACGTGGTCGTGGTCGATCCGGGTTTCGGGGCCGACATGGAAAGCGCCTTCAACGAGGACTTGCGCGATTCGAAAGAGATCACGCTCGAGGCATGGCGCCAGCGGCCGTGGTCGGACCGCATCAAGGAACTGGCGGCGCGGCTGACGGAGTACTGGATTTAGTCTTGAACTTGTCCATTTAAGCCGTTTTTGAGAATGCAGCGCGGCTTACATAAGGTAGAGCTCGTGTCTGAATGGCAGACCTGGCTCCAGGTCGCTCGCAAAAAACCAAAGAATATATTCAGACGCCACCTTGAGCAAGCCGCCGCCCCAGCGCGGTAGTCTTTGGTGTAAGCATCAAAGCAGTTGATAACAAAAACACGATCGCCGAGAGCAGGAACGCAAATTCAAGAGAATAAGTGTGCGCGGCGTAGGTCGCGATCAAGATGCCAGCCATTGCCCCAACCTGAAGAAAGACAGCGCGTAACGACAGCATTGCGGTCCGCTCTGTTTCACGCACCTGGTTATGAAACAGCGTCATGACAGGCGACGAAGACAGCGCTGCAATAAGGAAGATACAAAGGAATGCGAGGACGAAAGAAATGATATCGGTCAGGAAGTAAAGTGTCGAGAAGGCAGCCGCCAGCGCGATCCGGACAAAGATCATGACATTGTTGTAGTTGTTTCCGAACGCACGGCACAGACGTGGCGACAACAGCTGCCCTATCATGCTGACCAGCTTCGATCCTGCGTAGACTGCGCCGAACAACCATTGCCCACCCTCGAAGTTAACCAGATTCGATAATTTAATCTTCCAGAATTTCTCGAAGCTCATGAACGCGAGGGCACTGATGCTGCTCGACAGCAGCAGCAGACTGAGCACGGAATTATTCATACATGTCGACAGGATAGAACCGCGTTCACGGCCGAACAGAACGCTACCGATCTTGTCACGCCGCACGTTTGCGTCCGATGGGATCATGATGGTCACGGCTAGCATATGCAGAGGGATCAGCAATGCTGCGACAAGATAGTTAATCTCAAAACGATGACTGGCCAGAGCACCCATATAAAAATATGCCAGCACACTGGAAATGAATGCTCCTGCGAACACGCCACCCATCTGGTATCCACCGGCCACAGCCGATGATTGCTGGACTGCTTTCGGATCGCGGCTGTAGGTTTCGATCGTATCAACAAACAGCGCATCAAGCGTACCCGACGCCATGGCTGCGCTTAGGCCGGCAATGGCCATGAGCGCCAGCAACACGGAAAACGCATCAAACAGCAGCAATCCGATGCAAAACACAAACATGAATAGTTCGCCCAGGAGGAAGACGCGCTTTCTGCCGTAGCGGTCGGCCAGTATGCCGAACGGAATGTTGAAAATTGCGGTTACCAGTGCAGTGACAAAGACCATCATACCGATGTGCAGGCTGTCGTAGCCCTTCTCCTTCAGTACAACATACATCACGGGGGCGAGCAGGCCGGTGATCACACCGCCAAACCCGCCAAGGCCGGCGTAGCGGCGCACGAATTTCTTTAAGGTTTGTTCGCTCATTTCCTGTGGCGATGCGTTTTTCCGCGCAGCGCCGCGCCTTCCGGTAAAAGTTAAATTGAGCGATAGTTTCAGATGTCGAAGCCAATGTCACGTGCCAACACGGCGTTGGGAGCGCCAGCCACCACCACACCATCGTACGCCTTGTCATCCAGGTATTGAATGGCCTCGCCCCCCGACGGATTAAATTCCGGCCGCCATCAAGCCATCGTTGTGTGCGGCCCAGATATTCCCGCAGCGCAGGAATTTTTCGGTGCTGACCAGCGAATACGCCTTGCCGATCACATCCCAGCCGTAGCGGTCCACTTCCACCTTGTCGGCATCGATGCGCACCACATTGAAGGAATTGGTTTCACCGCGCCCGCGCGTGGACGTGGCCGTGCCGGCCTGGATGACCAGCGCCGCATATTCGCTCATGGCGTAGCGATCGGACGTATTGCCCGAATGACTGGCGTGCAGGTGCCCTGCCATCAGCACGTCGACGCCGCTCTCGGCGAACACCTGCATGGCCATCGGTGCGCGGTCGACCAGGTCGTCGTCGTCAAAGCCTTGCGGCAAATCGAAGGGGTGGTGGGTGACGATGATGCGCGTGAGTGCCTTCGGCAAGCCGGCCAGGTGCTTCCTGATCTGCTCGACCTGCTCTTCGTTCACGCGCCCGTCCTTGAAGGTCAGCGAGCGCGCCGTGTTCACGCCCAGCACGGCAATTTCGTTGTCGATGAACACCGGAGAGAGGTCGTCGGTGATGTAGCGGCGGTAACGGTCGAGCGGCGCCAGGAAGCGCCGCAGCACGTTGTAGAGCGAGATATCGTGGTTGCCCGGTACCACGATTTGCGGACCCGGCAGGCTGTCGAGAAAGGCCCGCGCTTCTTCGAATTCTTCGCTTTTGGCGCGCTGGGTCAGGTCGCCGGACACCACCACGACGTCGGGCGCCACCTGGTGCACCAGCACCCGCAGCGGTTCGAGCAATTCAGGGTCGACGCGGCCGAAATGGAGGTCGGAGAGATGAACCAGGGTACGCATCTTGGTGTTCCTTATTATGCTGATTGCGGGACCATCACGGTCAGGGCGCCCGGGCGGATCCGGTAACGCAAGGGGGTCGCCATTTTTTCAACTTCGCCGTCGAACGCCACGTGCAGGTGCTTGTGGCGCGTCTCGATCGTCATCTCTTGCGCCAGCAGGACGTCGAAATCGCGCTCTTCCTTCAGGCCACCGATGAGCGCGCGGATGGCAAAGCGCAGCAGGCCCAGGCGACCCGGGCGCTGCGCCACGTACAGCGACAAGGTGCCGCCGTCGAGGCGGCTGCGCGCGCCGATGGCCAGCCCTTCCATGGTGTATTCGTTGTTGCCGATGAAAACGAAGGGCGTGCGCCGCGCCAGGCGCGTGTCGTCGGCCTGCATCCGCACCGACAGGAAAGGATAGCGCCGCAATGCCGCCACTGTCGCCCACAGCGCCGCCAGCCACTTGCCGCGCCCGAGCCGGCTTTGCTGCTTTTCGCGGTCGCGCACAATGTCGGGATACAGGCCGAGGCTGGAATTATTCAGGAACACCTGTTCATTGACGACGCCGACATCCACCTGTTTCGGCATGCCCGTGGCAATCGTGCGCACGGCGCCGTCCAGGTCGAGTGGAATGCCGAGGTCCTTGGCGAAATGGTTCAGCGTACCCATCGGCAGCACGCCATAGGGAATGCCGCTACCGACCAGCTGCGCCGCCACCGCATTCTGGGTGCCGTCGCCGCCCCCGCCGGCCACCATCGGCACGCTCCCGGCCACCGCCGCGCGGGCAGCAGCGATCATGTCCTTGCCATCCCTGGCCAGGACAATCGTCGCCTGCATGCCGTGGGCGGCGAATTTCGCACGCAGGTCTTGGGCCATGGCGTCGTCATGGCCGGCGCCGGCGTGGCCGTTGATGATGACAGTAATGTGCTTCAGGATATTCTCCATAAAGGTAAGCCACGCGCTTCGCGCCGGCGGCGCAAGTTTGAAACGGCAGTGATGCAGATGGCCAGCCACGCCAGGCCCTCGGCGACGCCGGCCAGCACATCGGTCAAATAATGCGCGCCCAGGTAAAGGCGCGAACAACAGACGGCGGACACGATCAGGGCGGCGCCGGCGCCGATGGCAAAGCGCTTGCCGCCAGATTCCACATGACGCACCAGCAGGCAGACCAGGAAACCGTAGAACAAGGTGGCCCCTGACGCATGGCCGCTGGGAAAGCTGTAGGTATGCAGCGTGACCAGCGGCTGCTCGAACACCGGCCGGGCGCGCTCGAAGGCGAGCTTCATCAGGCCATTTACGACCATGCCGCCCGGCACCGTGCAGACCAGCGCCAGCAGCCAGTAGTCAAGCCGGCGGCGCAGCAAAGCGTACCCCAGGATTGCCGTCATCGCCAACACGCCCGCCACGCTGTTCCAGTGGGTGAACAGCAGCGTGAGCCGGGTTACGCCTGGCGTCGCGCGCGCATGAAACCACTGGGCCAGACGCAGGTCGAGCAAGGTGATGGGGCCGTTTGCTGCGACCTGGCCGGCGATCAGGCCGAACACCCAGGCTGCCGCCACCAGCGCCGCCACGCCCATGGTCAGGTACAGGCCGGCGGCGCCTTCGGGCGAAAAGCGGGCGGCGGCGAAGCGGCGCAGGCGGGAAGGTGATGATGCATTCATTTTGTTGATCATACGGCAAGTAGCAAAAAAACCACGCACAGCAAAAAATACTGTTCATCCATACAGTAACTGTGGATTTATACAGTGGTTGTGTTATTCTGGAATCTCTCGACAAACACAACTTCTACAGGAACCGTCATGGCCACTCTGAACAGCGCATTTGGTATCGAACACGCCCCAGCCCCTTTCATGCTGCGTCTCGGCCGTCGCGAACTGGTGGTCACGCGCGACTTCCGCAAGCGCTTCTATGCGGTTAACCCGATCCTCGAATGCGATACGGGCGTCGACGCGGGCCACCTCGAAATCCTGGTGTTCAAGCGCTGGTTGCTGGTGCTGTCGAAGGCAAAGTAAATACGGCACGCTGGTAATTCGCGATGCTTGACCGTATTATGCCAAGTACATGTTAAACCCATGTCAATTGCATGCCGGCCAGCATTAACCGCATACCCTTATCTGAATTGATTCGTTCGCTTTCCCAGGGCCGGCCCCTTAGCGTAGCGCATTCCGTGTAGCGTGCTTCCTGGCGCTGGGCGGGTGCGTATGCGCCGTCCTTCTGAAAGAGACTGCATGCTGCATCAACACTTTTTACGTGCGATTTTTTGTACGACCGTGTCGCTATTGCTGCTCGGGCAGCCTGCGGCGCTTGCCGCCGATATTGCCCTGCTCAACGTATCGTATGACCCGAGCCGCGAGCTGTACCAGGAGTTCGACACTGCCTTTGCGCGCTACTGGAAAGCCAGGACCGGCGACACCGTCACCATGCGCCAGTCACATGCCGGTTCGGGCAAGCAGGTCCGCGCCGTCATCGATGGCGTGCAGGCCGATGTGGTCACCCTGGCGCTGGCCGGCGACATCGATACCCTCAGTGCGCGCGGCCTGCTGGCGCGCGACTGGCAAAAGCGCCTGGCCAATCACAGTGCGCCGTACACGTCCACGGTGGTCTTCCTGGTGCGTACGGGCAACCCGAAGCAGATCCGTGACTGGGGCGACCTCGTCAAGCCGGGTGTATCGGTGATCACCCCCAACCCGAAAACGTCGGGCGGCGGGCGCTGGAATTACCTGGCCGCATGGGGCTATGCCTTGCGTCAGCCGGGTGCCAACGAGGCCAGCGCCCGGGCCTACCTGGCAGCGCTGTACCAGAATGTCCCGATTCTCGACACGGGGGCGCGCGCCGCCACCACCACGTTCGTCGAGCACGGCAAGGGCGATGTCCTGATCACCTGGGAAAGCGAAGCCATGCTGGCCACGCGCGAACTCGGCCCGAACCGGGTCGAAATGGTTGCGCCCATGACCAGCATCCTGGCCGAAACGCCGGTGGCCGTGGTCGACAAAGTGGTCGACCAGCGCGGCACCCGCCGCATCGCCGAAGCCTACCTGGCTTACCTGTACAGCGACGAAGGCCAGCTCATCGTCGCCAAACATTACTACCGCCCGACTGTGGATTACTTTGCCCGCAAATATGCGTCCTCGTTCCCGCGCATCAAGCTGTTCACCGTCGACGACATCGCCGGCGGCTGGGCCGCGGCGCAGCAGGCCCATTTTGCCGATGGCGCACTCTACGACCAGTTGCTCAAGGCGAAGTAGGCTTGGCGCTGGGGCGCCGCGATGCGTTGCCGTGGCGCCTTTGCAGCAACCGCGCCATGGCACGGTTGAGCAGCACCGCCAGGCCGTAACAGACCGCCAGCACCGGCACATACACGACAAAGGTCCATGCCGGCTCCGCGCCCAGCAGTGCGCGGTACGATGCGACCACGGCCAGCACGACGAACATGTGCGACAAATACAGTTCGTAGCTCAGCGTGCCCATGCGCGCCAGCCAGCGCAAGCCGGCGCGCGGCTGCGGCGCCCACGCCGCAAAACCGACCAGCATGCAGGCCGCGCCCACGCACAGCAAGTACATGCCGGCGCCGCGAAACAACTGGTGCGCCAGGCGACCCCATCCCATTGCGAACACGATCGCCAGCGCGCCGAGCAGCGCCAGCAGGCGCGCCGTGCGCGGCGGACAGCGCCACTTCAAGCTCAGCAGCGCCGCCAGCACGCCCCAGGCAATCGCCGCCATGCCGGGCCAGTACGCTTTCTCGCGCCAGACTTCGTCGGCCACCGGCACCAGGTCGCGCAGTGGCACCAGGCACACTGCCCAGATCAGCAGCACGGCAACCAGGACGCGGCGCGGCAACCACAGGCACAGCAGCGGGAAGCCGACATAAAACGCCTCCTCGATCGACAGCGACCACAGCACGTCCCACCCGGCCGGCGCCCAGCCGGTGCGGCCTTCGTACCAGTTGAAGGTGAAGCTCAGCGCCGAGCCGAGCAGACCATGGATGCTTTGATCGCGCGGATCGGGCGCGAAGCCGGGCACACCGAGCGCCGCCAGCACTGTCAGGGCCGCCAGCACCGCCAGTAGCAGCGGCACGATGCGCCAGGCCCGTGCCACGTAGAAGCGCCGCAGTCGCACCTGGCGCAGGTCGCCATCGACGGCAACAATGCGCCGGGTAATCAGAAAGCCCGAGATCACGAAAAAGATGAACACCGCTTCATAGCCATTGAAGCTGATGGCATTGATCAGGCGCTTGGGCAACCAGTCATGCAGCAGGCTGGGGCCAAGCGGCAAGCGGAACGGCAACGCCAGGTGGTGGACGATGACCAGTACGATGGCCAGGCCGCGCAGGCAATCGATGCCGAAGTTGCGCGTAACAGGTGGGCCAGGAAGGTGCATGCAGATTCCGATCGAAACGTAAAGTTACATAATAGTCGCGCGCAGTGCGACCAAGTAGCGTTCGCTGACCGCCACCACGGCGCCGCAGCGCAGCAGCAATTGCCAGCTGCCGTCGCCGCGCGTGGCCAGGCTGGCCACCTGGTCGCGCCGCACGATGGCGCTGCGGTGCACGCGCAAGAACACGGCGGGATCGAGCAGCGTTTCGAGGCGGCTCAGCGGCACCCGGTGCAACACCGTGCGCGCGGCCAGGCGCAGCTCCACGTAATTGCCGGCCGCTTCCAGCCACAGGATCTCGTCGACCCGGATCTGTTCGATGCGGCCCACCGAACGCACACTGATGCGCTGGGCAAACTGGCCCGCTGTCGCCGTGGTGTAGTCGCGCACGGCAGCGGCGTAGGCGGCGCGCTGGCGGTGCCCGAGCATGCTGGCGGCACGCGCGAGCGCCTGCGCCAGCCGTGCGTCGTCGACCGGCTTCAATAAATAGTCGAGTGCGTGCACATCGAAGGCATCGACCGCGTGGACGCTCCAGGCGGTCACGAACACGATCAGCGGCGGCTCGGCCAGGCCGGCCAACTCGCGCGCCAGCACCAGGCCCGATTCGCCCGGCATCTGGATATCCAGAAAAATCACATCGACACCGGCCAGCATGGCGCGCGCGGCCGCCACGCTGGCGCAGGCGCCGGCCAGTTGCCAGCCGGGGTGCGCGGACATCGCCAGGCGCAGGTTGTCGCGACCCGGCGCTTCATCGTCGACAATCAGGTAGCGTACCGGCGTGCTCACGCGTGTCCGTTCAGCGGCAGGCGCACTTCGGCGACGAAGCGCGCGCCTTCGCGGCCGGCCACCAGCGCGGCGTCCGGGTCGAGCAAAGCCAGGCGCGCGCGCGTGTTGGCCAGTCCCAGTCCGGCGCCCGGATTGGCGCCCACGCCATCGCTGGCGGGATTGCTGACGCGGATGCACAGGAAGCCCGCTTCGCGCGCAAACGCCAGCGTGATATCGCCATCGCCGGGACGGCAATCGAGATCGTGACGTAATGCATTTTCGACCAGCGGCTGCAGCAACAAGGGCGGGCACGCCACTCTGTCCAGCGCTGCATCGTCACCTCGAATGGTCACCTGCAGGCGCGCACCGTAACGCAGCCGCTGCAGCGCCAGGTAGTCGCGCACGAAGGCCAGCTCGTCGGCGACGCTGACGCTGTCGCGGCTGGCCGCGGCCAGCGCATAACGCAGCAGCTCGCTGAGGCGTCCGATGCCGCCCAGCGCCAGCGCCTTGTCGCCGTCGCGCACCAGGGCGCTGATGGCGTTCAGGGCATTGAACAGAAAATGTGGTTCGAGCTGGGCGCGCAGGGCCTGGGTGGCCTGGTGCTCCAGCGCCAGGCGCAGCGCCAGCATATCGGTCTGCGCCCGTTGCCAGGCCAGTTCGCGCGCCTGGCCCTGGCGCCAGTAATGCAGCGCCAGCACGGCGGCAAAGGTGCCGGTGGTGGAAAACCAGCCCACGAGCAGCATTTTCATCAGCAACTGGCCGGCTTCCGGCCAGCCAGCAACCGGCAGGTAGCCGCGCAGCCATGCGATATACGCCCACTGGGCCGGCTGGAACAGCAGGATCAGGCCGATGCCAAGGAATATCACCTGGCGCGGCCCGGCCCCCATGGCCGGCCGGCGCGCCAGCGCCAGGTTCAGGCCCACGCACAGCACGATCAGCGGCGTGGCGTATTCGATGAACCAGGTCAGCAGCAAGCTCGGGTAGCTGCTCGCGATGCCGCCCCGCAAATTGTCGCTATACGTTTGCAGCGCGCCCAGCCCGCTGATCGCCATCCATAGCAGTACAGTCAGCCCGATCGATCGGGCCAGGCGGTAGTCAGGGGTGGGCGTTGTCTGCATCTCAAAAGTATACCAGTGGTAACAGGCGCGGCCGGCCAGTCCATCCCGCCGATGCGGTATTTCATCCCGCGGGCGCTGCCGCGCTGCACACGCGCAAGCACAATCGCCATGCCACAACCTGCCGAGGAGACCGATGAAATCCCTGATCACCCTGATGCTATGGCTGGCCGCCAGCATCGCCAGCGCCGCGCCCGCCTATCAGCTGGACGCCACCGAGGTGGTGGACCTGCGCGCAGCCGCCTTGCAGCGCGACTATCAGTTGTACATCGCCCTGCCCGATTCCTGGCGCGCCGGGCAGCAACGCTATCCCGTGCTGTTCGTCACCGACGCCAACTACGCATTTCCGGTCGTGCGTAATATCGCGCAGCGGCTGCACAAACACGCCGGGATGGAAGAGGTGATCGTGGTCGGCCTTTCCTATGCCAACGGCGACACGCCCGGCTTCAGCCGCCGGCGCGACTACACCCCCAGCGTGCCGCGCGGCGACTACCGCTCGGATATGCCGGGCCGGGCCCCGGCCTTCGGCGCAGCGCAGGCGTATGGGCGCTTCCTCGCCAACGAGGTGATGCCGCTGGTCGCGCGCCGCTATCGCGCCGACCTGACCCGGGCGGTGTTCATCGGCCACTCTTACGGCAGCCTGCTGGGCCTGCAAATCCTGCTCGACCGTCCCGCCACGTTCGCGCACTACATTCTCGGCAGTCCATCGCTGTGGTTCGACGGCGGGGTCATGTTCGACCGGGAGCAAGCCTACGCTGCGCGCCAGCGCGATCTGCGCGCGTCGGTTTATTTCGGCATCGGGTCCACTGAAACGCGCGCGCCCGGCAAGCAGCGTTCGCGCGCGGAAGAAAATGCCGACATGCTGGCCGACCTGCGCGACTTCAGGCAGGCGCTGACCTCCCGCCATTATCCCGGCCTCAGCACGACGCTCGAGGTATTCGAAGGCGAGGACCATGCCAGCGTGTTTCCCTTCCTGCTGACGCACGGTCTGCGCACGTACTTGCACAGGAAACCGTAGCCGCAAGCAGTGCAATTGCCTGTCGGCTCAAGGACGCCCCCTTCCCTCGCCCTGTGCTAACTTGGTTCGCAGTGCATTTGAAGGGGGAGCGGCCATGACGTTCAAACTGAAACCCGTCGATGAGCAGGTCATCGTCATCACCGGCGCCACCAGCGGCATCGGGCTGACCACGGCGCGCATGGCGGCCGGACGGGGCGCCAGACTGGTGCTGGCGGCCAGGAATCGCGACGCGCTCGACCAGCTGGCAGCGGAGTTGCGTTCGCGCGGCACGCAGGTCGCGACGGTGGCCGCCGATGTCGGCGTGGCGGCGGATGTGGCGCGCATCGGCAGCGGCGCCGTCGAGCAATTCGGACGGATCGACACCTGGGTCAACAATGCCGGCATTTCCGTCTACGGGCGCCTCGAGGACACCCCGCTGGAAGACCAGTTGCGCGTGTTCCAGACCAATTACTGGGGTGTGGTGCATGGCACGCTGGAGGCGGTGAAACACATGCGCCAGCGCGGCGGCGGCGCCATTGTCAACCTGGGCAGCGAAGTGTCGGACCGCGCGGTGCCGCTGCAAGGCACCTATTCTGCGTCGAAGCACGCAGTAAAAGCCTTTACGGACGCGCTGCGCATGGAGCTCGAACGCGAACACGTGCCCATCTCGCTCACACTCGTCAAGCCGGCCGCGATCGATACACTGTTCCCGGTCCATGCGAAAAACCTGATGGACAAGGAACCGGCGCTGGCGCCGCCCGTCTACGCGCCCGAGCTGGTGGCACGCGCCATTTTGCATGCGGCCAGCCACCCGGTGCGCGACCAGTTCATTGGCGGCGCGGCCAAAATCATTTCGATGAGTGCGCAGGCAATGCCGCGCCTGATGGACCGCTACATGCGCAACAGTATGTTCACGCAGCAGCGTAGTGCGAAGGACACCGCAGCGCAACGCAACGATGCGCTGCACGCGGTCGATCCGGACCAGGAACTGAAACAGCGCGGCACCTGGCAACAGCGCGACGGGCGCCACGTGGTGGAACGCTCCCCCTACACCACGCTGTCGATGAAAGCAGGGTTGGCGGTACCAGCGCTGGTCTCGGCCGGCGTGTTATTTGCGGGCTGGCGACTGGCCGCGTCCATCCTGGCCCGGCGCACTGCTCGCAAGGAAGTCGATGTCGTCCTCGGTGAGAGCAGTGTCGGGCATTGATTCGATGTGGTCGGTATCGATGTCGGCGCCATCGCGCACGGTGGCATCGCGCCCGGCTGCGGCCCGCTCGCCGGTTCCGCTGGCGTCGCTGTCGCTGGAGAAATTCGAATCGCCCAGGTCCGGGCCGGCCGTGTTGCCGGCACGACCCGCTTCGATGTCGGACGTGTTGCCGCGGTCAAAGTCGAGCATTTCGTCATCGATGTCGCCGCCCAGGCCGGGGCCGCCCATCACATCGCTGCCGCTGTCGGAGGTGTCGCTGGGGCCGAGAGCGCCGATGCCGTGACCCTTGCCCAGACTGCGGTCCGGTGCTTCGGGGAAGTTGTCAGGGTCGAGTGTGCTGATACCGCTCATATTCTTGCTCCTTGAAAATCGGTGGATGAATAGCGTTAATCCATGTTGACAGGGTATGCGTGCGATTGCCCACACGTTTGGCGAATACCTGGAACGCGGGGCGCATTCAGACCTTGATGGCCGTGCATGCCCAAGCTCTCATCGGCCAATGAGCAGCACTGTATGCGCTCGGGACGCGCTGGTCTGTTGACGACCGCACATTCGCCCGAGCAGACTTTCCTGTGGGTTTGTCGGCCTGCTCCGACAGGCGCGACCACGCTGCAGGGGCGTGCGCTCAGGCCTCGGCGGGCGGCGCCGTGACGACGCGGTTTTTGCCTTCGCGCTTGGCGGCGTACATGGCGGCGTCGGCGCGCGCCAGCAAGGCGGTCAGGTCGCGCACATCGTCCGACTGGTGCAGCGCCACGCCGATGCTGGCGCTCACGGTCACCGTCACACGGGTCAACTGGTACGGCGCCTGCAGCATCGCGATCAGCTGGCGCGCCTTGTCGTTGGCGTCCGCGGCATCGCTCAACAATTCCAGCACGACCACGAATTCGTCGCCGGCCAGGCGCGCCACGGTGTCGGTCTTGCGCACGGCCTGCTGCACGCGCGCGCCAAACTGGCGCAGCAGCGCATCGCCCTCTTCGTGACCATGGGTATCGTTGATGGCCTTGAAACCGTCCAGGTCGAGAAACAGCACGGCGCACGGCCGCCCGGATCGCGCGGCCCTGTCCAGCGCTTCCGGCAAGATCTGCATGATGGCACGCCGGTTCGGCAAATTGGTCAGCGCGTCGCGCATCAGCAGCGCCTGCAATTCGGCGGTGCGTTGCGCAACGGTGCCTTCGAGCTGGTCGTTCAGGGTTTTCAGCGCGTGCAGGTGCGCGTGTTCGCTGCGCACCAGTTCACGCATGGACTGCGACAGCACCTGCGCTTCGTGGAACGCGGTAATTTCAGGAATCACAGGACGGCCGTCGCCCAGGTCGCGCGAGCGCGCAGCCTGCTCGATGGTGCTGGTAAGTGCATCCATCGGCCCGGTCAGGCGGCGCGCCAGCCACGCGGCCAGCATCGCGAACCCGGCCGCCAACACCAGGCTCAGCTGCAGCACGCGCTGCTCCAGGTGGCGCGGTCCGGCCATGGCGACGTCCTCCGCCTGGCGCACCAGCACGGTCCAGCGCAAGGTGGCCGGGTCAGCCACGGTGCCGGTGGTGCTGTAACCGGTCAGGTAAGAGACGCCGTTGGCCCAGGTTTCGCGGACCGAGCCGGTCTGCCCGCCCCGCGCCAGTTCCATGCTGCGCGTGGCCAGCCTGGTCTCGACCGATCCGGGCGGCCCCAGCAGCACGGTTCCGTCGCCGCGCACGACGAAAATTTCGGCGCCGTATTCGCGCAGCGCCGGTGCGACCAGCTCCTCGGCGCGCTGACGCACCCAGTTCCAGCTCAGGTGCAAGCCCAGCACCCCGCGCAGCTTGCCCGCTTCGTCCAGCACGGGTCCGGACATGTCGATGAAGCGCCATTGGTCCGGCGACACGGGCAACAATTTACCCAGCATCACGGCCGGATGGTAATCCTCGGCGTGCACGCCCAGTTTGCCGCTCTGGAACCAGGGCCGCGCGCTGACGTCTGCATGCTGCAGCATGGACAGGGTCGAGGCAAAGACCTTGCCGTCGACATGGGCAATGCCGATCCAGGCATAGTCCGGAAACGTCGCTTGCAGACTTTCCAGCACGGCGCGCACCTTTGCCGGGTTGTCGGCCTGGCGCACTTCGGGCAGTTCCGCCAGCAGGCGCACGTCACCGATGCCCTTCGCCACCACGCGATTGAGCGAATCACGCATTTGCCAGGACAGCTGCTGGAGCCGCAGCTCGGCGTCCTTGCCGGCATACCCCATGGTCAGGCTGTGGACCAGGGCGACCTGGATCAGTACGGTCAGGCCAACCGTCAGGCACACGCCGATTGTGATCAGGGTACCAAGGCGAAACGGGGATTTCAGACGTTGCTGCAGGCGATTGAACATAAGACGGCGCGGAGACAAAGTGATAGATTGTATCTTACAGGAAAGTGATTTAACAGTTGGCACGCATGTTCGTGATTTTTTGTTACCTTGCGCGTACATCCAGTAACAACATCGGCGCAGCAAACGCTGGCTGCAAGCGTCCTTAGCGTCTAGAATTAATGCACGATTGAAACAACCAGGAACCATGATGACCATCGCGCGCCATTTTTTTATCGCCGCCGTGCTTGCCGCCGGCCTTGCCGGCCAGGCCCGCGCGGACAGCTTCGCCTCGTCCGCATCGAGCGCCGGTTCGGCCTCGAGCGGCAGCATTTCGACCTCGCTCAACGGTTCGAGCAACAGCTCCACCGGCAACGACAAGATTGCCAACGGCGCCTGGCGGATCGACCGCGTCGAGCAACTGGCCCAGCTTCCGGGCCGTCCGGAGATGGTGCGCCTGGCGATGCAGGCCGAACAGGTCGACCAGCAATTGACGCTCGATTTGCCGGTGGCCGTGTTCGCCAGCCAGAACCTCGGTCAGGGTGACCTGGTGGATGTGCAAAAACGCGACTACGGCTTCCAGTTCGCCCGCAACGACACCCGCACTGCTTTCTTCCTGGTGCTGGCCGACGACTGGCACGACGAACTCGCGGCCCGTCCCGTCACGCTGTAATTTTGCGGGCATTCCAGCGCCTGCGCAGCGCGCTCTTGTGCGCCTTGTGGCTGGCCTGCGGCTCGGCCCAGGCCGGCTCGGCGCTATCGAACTTCTGCGACCGCCAGGACAAACTCAGCGCCAGCGAGCAGGACCGCCTGTTGCGCTTTGCCGCCGTGGTACGCACCGAACTGGCGCGCACCGACGGCGGCGCTGTCCTGATCAGCCGCTCCGGGCTCGACCTGTCGCGTTTCGACATCCGTTATTCGCACGCCGCGCTGGCCCTGCGCGGCGCCGACGGCGCCTGGGCCGCGCGCCAACTGTATTTCGCCTGCGACGAGAAACGCCCACGCATCTTCGACCAGGGTATCGCCGGCTTCGCGCTGGGGACCGACGACCCTGCGCTTGGCTACATTGCCATCGTGACCTTGCCGCCCGGCGCCGCCCAGGCACTGGAACTGGCAGCGCGCGACAAGCAGCGCGCGCTGCACCTGCTCGCTGGCCAGTACAGCGCGAATGCCTACCCCTGGAGCTTGCGCTACCAGAACTGCAACCAGTGGGTCATCGAGATGATGGCCAGCAGCTGGGGCGAGCTGGCCGATGGCGCCGATTTGCGCGCCCGATCTCAGGACTGGCTGCGCGAGGCGGGCTATGCGCCGGAACCGGTGCTGATCAAATCACCGTTGACGATGATGGCGGCGTATTTCGTGCCGCTGGTGCACGTCAACGACCATCCCGCGGCCGACCGCGCGGCGCGCCGGCTGCAGGTGAGCTTGCCGTCCACACTGGAAACGTTCACGCGCCAGCGCTACCCCGCTGCCGAACGGGTCGAACTGTGCCACAACACGCGGGAAATCGTGCTGCACCGGGGCTGGACCCCGCTGGCGGCAGGCTGCGTGGCAGGGCCAGGCGATACGGTGCTGGCGCTCGATTAACGGCAAATTCCGTCGGCCGCCATGGCGGGCCGGCCCGGCGCGCACCGTAAAACCTGCCTTTTTGGTAACAATTTCCCGATTAACGCTATGATGCGATGCAGCAGTCGGTGCACCCACTCCACCTTCCAGGGCAAATCATCCATGTCACGCGCTACTCGCCACCACCTCGTTTCCCTCTCTTTGTTTGAACAGGCCATGCTGCGCATGCGCCTTCGCTTGCACTGATGCCGGCCCACGCCTGTCCAAGCTGCGCGCCGCTTGACGCCTGCGTGTGCCCCGCCGTCATGCATGCCGCCGGCCGGCCAGGCACGCTGCACCTGGCCGCGCCTTACTGGGGCTCGCGCCACCGCTGGCGCGCCTGGCTGCTGGTGGCGCTGTGGCTAGGCATCACGCTCGGCTCCGCGTGGCTATATGTGCGCGCCAACCAACTGACCGGCGAACTGACCGACGCGCTGCTGGCCCGCAAATGGGATCTGCTGCAACGGGTGGTCTGGCTGACCATCGGCGTCGGCGTGCTGGTGGCCGCCCTCGGCGTGGTGCGCACCGCCATCATCGAGCTGATCGACCTGGATTGGCGCACCTGGCTCACCAACCATTACCTGGAACGCTGGTTCAGCGCGCACGCCTACTACGACATCGAGCGCGATGGCGAACTCTCGCATGCCGACCAGCGCATTGCCGAAGACGTGCGCCTGTTCGCCAACAGCAGCATCGTCAACCTGTCGAACGTGATCAACGTGGTGATCAGCATCGTGGCCTTCACCTCGGTCCTGTGGTCGCTGTCGGGCACGCTAAGCATCGCGCTCGGCGGCGTGCATCTGCGCATACCCGGTTACATGGTCTACGTCGCGGTGGCCTACAACCTGGCTTATTTCATGCTGGTGCACTGGGTCGGCAAGCACCTGATCGGCCTCGGCATGAAAAAGCAGACCGTCGAGGCGGACTACCGCCACGGCGCCATGCAGGTGCGCGAAAACGCCGAGCAGATTGCGTTTTATGGCGGCGCCGCCAACGAACTGCAGCGCCTGCGCAGGCGCTTCGCGAAAATCCGCAGCAACGTGCTGGCCATCGTGGCCCGCACCGCCAAGCTGGAAATGACGCGCGCGGTCTACGGCCAGGTGTTCGCCGTGCTGCCCACGCTGACCGCCCTGCCGCGCTATTTTGCCGGTGAAATCACCTTGGGTGGCGTGACCCAGGCGGTGGGCGCGTTCGGCCAGCTGAGCGCGTCACTGGGCTATTTTCAAAGCGCCTACCAGAGCTTCGCGATGTGGCTGGGGCTGGCAAACCGGCTGCGCGATTTGTCCTGGGCCATCGACAAGGCGCATGCCCGGCCTAACGGCTTTACCGTGGCGCGCGCCAGCCAGGCCGGCATCCACAGCAGCGACCTGGCCTTGCACACGCCGCATGGCGAGCCGCTGGCCGATGTGGCGCCGCTGCGGCTGGCGGCAGGCAGCCGCACGCTGGTACGCGGGCCGTCCGGTACCGGCAAGAGTACCCTGCTGCGCGCACTGGCCGGCTTGTGGCTGCATGGCGCCGGCACCGTCACGCTGCCGGCCGCGGCCCGGATCATGTTCTTGCCTCAACGCAGCTACCTGCCGACCGGCAGCTTCAAGGCCGCCATGTGCTATCCGATGATGCCCGACCAGTTCGACGACGCCGCCTGCCAGCGCGTGCTGGACGCCTGCGGCCTGGCGACCCGGATCACCTCGCTGCACACCAGCGACAACTGGCAGCAACTGCTGTCCGGCGGCGAACAGCAGCGCGTCGCGTTTGCCCGCGTGTTGCTGCAACGGCCTGATTTCGTGTTCCTCGACGAAGCGACCAGCGCGCTCGACCCGGCCACCGAGGCCAGCCTGTACCAGACCCTGATCACCGAACTGCCCGACAGCGCCATCATCAGCGTGGCGCACCGCGCCGCCGTGGCCGATTACCACGACGACATCATCGAACTGACGCCGAGCGGCGCGCCGTCCGCGCAACCGTGCTGACATGATTGCCGTGCCGACACATCGTGCGTCGGCATTGCGCTGCCATCGTTTAAGATGTGCCAACACCAACCTCGTCAATACGCGCCGCCCATGCACCAGTTCACCCTCCAGCAAAAATCCTTCCTGTTACTGCTCGCCCTCGTCACCATCGGCTTCGCCTGGGTGCTGCTGCCTTTCGGCGGCGCCGTCTTCTGGGGCGTAGTGCTGGCCATCGTGTTCGCGCCGGTGTACCGCTGGCTGCTGAAGAAAACCGGCCAGAAACCGAACCTGGCCTCGTTTCTGACGCTGCTGCTGATCATCGTGATCGTCATCCTGCCCTTGACACTGATCGCGGTCTCGCTGGTCGACCAGGTGGCATCGGTGGTCGAGATGGTGCGCTCCGGCGAGCTGACGGTTGGCATGTTTTTCAGCAAGGTCATGGCCGCCCTGCCCGCCTGGCTGGTCAACCTGCTCGACCGCTTCAATCTCACCAGCCTGGCCAGCCTGCAGCAAAAGCTGACTGCCGCCGCGTCGCAGATCAGCCAGACGCTGGCGCTGCAAGCGATCAACGTCAGCCTCTACACGGTCGACTTTTTGACCAGCCTGTGCATCATGCTGTACCTGCTGTTTTTCCTGCTGCGCGACGGCGCCGTGCTGTCCGCGAAAATCCGCAGCGCCGTGCCGCTGTCGCAAAAGTACAAGCAACGCCTGTTCGGCAATTTTACGACCGTGATCCGTGCCACCGTCAAAGGCAATATCTTGGTGGCAATTGCCCAGGGTGCGCTGGGGGGGCTGGCGTTCTGGTTCCTGGACGTGCGCGCGCCGCTGCTGTGGGCGGTGCTGATGGCCTTCCTGTCGCTGCTGCCGGCCATTGGCGCGGCGCTGGTCTGGGCCCCGGTCGCGCTGTATTTCCTGGCCACGGGCTCAGTGTGGGAAGGCGTGGCCTTGACGGTCTGGGGGGTGGTGGTGATCGGTCTGGTCGACAACATCCTGCGTCCGCTGCTGGTCGGCAAGGACACCAAGATGCCCGATTACATCGTGTTGTTCTCGACGGTGGGCGGCATGGCGCTATTCGGCCTGAACGGGTTCGTGATCGGCCCGGTCGTTGCCGCCCTGTTCATCGCGGCGTGGGACTTGTTTGCCTCCGCCAGCGAATTTCACACTGACTGATCCACGATTGCGGCGCTTACACCCGACCGGAGGGCGTCAGTGAATTGGCCAGCACATCGAGCAAGAGCTTTACTTTCGGCAGGTATTGGCGGCTTTTCAGCCACACCAGGTTGATCGGCAAGCCATCGGTTGCCAGTTGCGGCAACACCTCCACCAACAAACCCTGCTCGACCTGCTGCTTCACGGCCCAGGTCGGCAACTGCGCAATGCCGAGTCCCGCGAGGATGGCCGCCACCTGACCGGCAGCATCGCCCACCGCAATCCGGCCCGGCATGACGCGCTGTTCCAGCGGCGCCGCGCCGGCGCCG
Organism: Massilia sp. S19_KUP03_FR1; assembly: GCF_036688685.1. Classification (NCBI taxonomy): domain Bacteria; kingdom Pseudomonadati; phylum Pseudomonadota; class Betaproteobacteria; order Burkholderiales; family Oxalobacteraceae; genus Massilia; species Massilia sp. S19_KUP03_FR1. The sequence continues at coordinate 135,386 of NZ_JAQQPS010000013.1, forward strand.
GCAAACAGCCACGAGTTGACCAGGCCGTCAGAGCGGCCGTACACCACGCGGTCATGCTGCTCCAGGTCGGTGTCAAGTTGCGGCGTGCCCCTGCGCGCTAGGTAAGCCGGTGACGCGCAGAAAATCAGGCGCTCGGCGCCCAGGTAGCGATGGCCCAGCGCAGTCGGCCAAGTGTTCGGACCGCCGATACGCACCACGATGTCGATGCGTTCTTCGACCAGGTCGACAAAGTGGTCCGACATTGAGATATGCGGCATCAGCAAGTGGTGGTCGGCAATGAAGGCGAGGATGACGGGCAAGGCGTGCAACTGGCCGAACGAGGCCGGCAGGTCGATGCGCACGCGCCCGGTTGGCTCGACGTACTCGGCGCCGATCTGCGTTTCCACTTCTTCCAGGTCGGCCAGCACGCGCAAGCAGGTCTGGTAAAACACACTGCCGGCGTCGGTCAGCGCGAGTTTGCGCGTGGTGCGCGCGAACAGGCGCGCCTGCAAGCGCTTTTCAAGCCGCGCAATGCTTTTGCTGACGGCAGAACTGGTCAGATTGAGGCGCTCGGCGGCGGACGCAAAACTGCCGCGCTCCACCACGCTGACAAACACGTCGAGGCCTTTCAGCCGTTCGGAAGGAAGCATGATTTATTCGGGAATCCAATTCATTAATTAACGTAAATATTACCATCAATGTGCCTACAATTCTGCAATAAAATGGCTGATTAACCATTCCAATGATCGATCACCATGGACGCCTCCACTCCCCGCTCCGGCCTGCAAATCTGGATCATGGCCATCGCCGCCTTCGTTATCGTCACCACCGAATTTCTCATCGTCGGCCAGTTGCCCGCCCTGGCCAAGGACCTGAACATTTCGGTCGCCGCCGCCGGCCAGCTGGTCACCCTGTTCGCGTTCACCGTCATGCTGTTCGGCCCGTTCATGACGGCGCGCCTGTCCCACCTGGGCCGCAAGGGACTGTTCGTGACCATCCTCGGCGTGTTCTGCGCCGCCAACGTGCTGGCGGCGGTGGCGCCAAATATCTGGGTGCTGGCGCTGGCGCGCTTCATTCCGGCACTGCTGCTGCCGGTCTTCTGGGGCACCGCCAGTGAAACGGCCGGCCAGCTGGCCGGCCCGAAAAACGCCGGCCGCGCGGTCGGCAAGGTCTATCTCGGCATCTCCGCGGCGATGGTATTCGGCATCCCGCTGGGCACCCTGGCGACCGACGCCATCGGCTGGCGCAACACCTTCTTCATCCTGGCCGGCCTGTCGCTGCTGATGGCCGTGCTGATACAAACCTTCATGCCGACCCTGCCGGTGCCGGGCGTCGCCAAGGGCCAGAAACAGACCGCCATCTTCAAGGACAAGCGGTTTCTGGCCCACATCGCCCTCTCGGTGCTGGCCTTTACCGCCATGTTCACGGCCTACACCTATCTGGCCGACATCCTCGAGCGCGTGGCCGGGATTGCCCCGGCCCAGGTCGGCTGGTGGCTGATGGGCTTTGGCGCGGTCGGCATGGTGGGTAACTACATCGGCGGGCGCGTGGTCGACGCCAATCCGCTCGGCGCCACGGCGACCTTCCTGCTGATCCTGATCGCCGGCATGATCGGCACCCTGCTCACTGTCCAACACCATGGCCTGATGGCGCTGGCGCTGGCAGTCTGGGGGCTGGCCTACACGGCGCTGTTCCCGGTGTGCCAGGTGCGCGTGATGCAAGCCGGCAGTGCCGCCCAGGCGCTGGCCGGGACCATGAATGTGTCGGCGGCAAACGCCGGCATCGGCCTCGGTGCAATGATCGGCGGCGCGGCGATCGGCACCTGGGGTGTCAGCTCGCTGATGGCCATTTCGAGCGTCATCGCGGTGCTCGGCATCGCGGTGACGCTGTGGATGATGGCGCTGCAGCGTGCACCGCAAGTTACCGTCAACGCATAACTAAAAGCCGTTATTTTTGTCGCATTGGTGCCTAATTTTCACGTATTTAGGTGCCCATCGACAATAGCCATTAAAATGAACCATGGAACATTTTATTGGCTCCCCTGCTGCCAGTTTCACCGACCTCCTGCTCGACGCCGTCTGCGTGGTTGATGCGCGTGGGCGCTTCGTGTTCGTCAGCGCCGCCTGCGAGCAGATCTTCGGCTACACGCAGACCGAAATGATCGGCATGACGATGATCGAGCTGGTGGCGCCGCACGACCGCGTGCGCACCCTGTCGGCAGCCACGTCCGTCATGGGCGGTACGCCGTTCCCCCATTTCGAGAATCAGTATGTGCGCAAGGACGGCAGTCTGGTCGACATCCTGTGGTCGGCGCGCTGGTCCGAGCAGGACCAGGTACGCGTGGCGATTGCGCGCGACATCACGGTGATGAAACGCACCGAGGCCATGCAAGCAGCGCTGTACGCCATCTCCGAGGCGGCCCATGCCGCCGACGACCTCGATACCCTGTTTGCGCGCAGCCACGCCATCATCGGCAAACTGCTGCCGATCGCCAGTTTTTCGGTGGCGCTGCACGGCGACCATGGCTGCACGCTGCATTGCGATTTCCAGGCCGCGGACAGCGCGCCACACGACCCGCTGTTGCACGCCGAGCTGGTCAGCCTGCTGTGCGAACATGTCACGCGCCAGAAGGCGCCCTTGCTGCTGCAGCATCCAGCGCCGGCCGGCCTGGCGCCAGCCTTGCGCGCGGCAGTCGACGGCATGCCGGGCAGCGCCCTGGCCGTGCCCTTGTGCGACCAGGAGCGCACGATTGGCGTGCTGGTCCTGCGCAGCAGCCTGATTGGTGCGCGCTACACCCACCGCGACCGCGACCTGGTGGCCTTCGTCTCGACCCAGCTGGCCGCCAGTATCGGCCGCAAGCAGCTGCATGCGCAAATGCGCTTCATGGCCATGCATGACGAACTGACGCGCCTGCCCAACCGGCGCCTGTTCCATGATCGCCTCGCCACCAGTCTGGCGCGTGCCCAGCGCCAGCAGTCCAGGCTGGCGCTGCTGTTCATCGACCTGAACCGCTTCAAGCAGGTCAACGACCAGCATGGCCATGCCTGCGGCGACCGCCTGCTGCAGGAAACCGCGCGCCGCATCAAGGCCTGCCTGCGCGAGGCGGACACGCTGGCGCGCATCGGTGGTGACGAATTCGTGGTGCTGCTCGAGAGCATCCTGCTGCCGCACGACGCCGCGCTGGTGGCCGATAAAATTCACCTGGCGCTGGCGGCGCCGGTCGAGCTGGGCAATGGTTTGAGGATACCGATCACGGTCAGCGTGGGCCTTGCGCTGTACCCGGAACATGGGGCCGACACCAAGGCGCTGCTGGCGCATGCCGACCAGGCGATGTATGCCGCCAAGGCGGCCCTCGCCATATCCTAGAATCATTTCCGGGTGGCTGCGTTATGATCAATTCCTCAACCTGCCACCGGAACCGAAGATGACGCCCCTGCCCCGCCGCATCGCCCTTGCCCTGTTCGCCAGTACCCTCGCCGCCCACTTCAGCGCCCTCGCGCAGACGCCTGCCGTCAGCGCCGACATGGTCCAGAACGGGACCGACATCGCCGCCAAATGGGTCGCGCCGAGCGCCGACTTCGACTACGTCCGGCGCGAAGTGGAACTGCCGATGCGCGACGGCGTCAAGCTGCACACCGTGATCCTGATTCCCAAGGGCGCGCAGGACTTGCCGCTGCTGCTCGAACGCACGCCGTACAACGCCGGCGAATTTTCGAAAGCGGCAGTCCCGCGCCTGCGCGAAGCGGTCAGCGCGGCCAACCGCGAATGGGTCGACGACCGCTACATCATCGTGCACCAGGACATCCGCGGCAAATACGGCTCGCAGGGTAAATATGTGATGACGCGCCCGCCCGTGGGCGCCCTCAACCCCAGCAAAACCGACGACACCACCGACGCCTGGGACACCATCGACTGGCTGATCAAGAACGTCAAGGAAAGCAACCAGAAAGTCGGCATGATCGGCTCGTCCTACGACGGCTGGACCGTGGCCAACGCCCTGCTCGGACCGCACCCTGCCTTGAAAGTGGCGGCGCCGCAAAGCCCGATGATCGACGGCTGGATGGGCGACGACTGGTTCCACTACGGCGCCTTCCGCCAGGTCAACCTCGATTATTTTACCGGCCAGACCAGCAAGACCGGCAAGGGTGAGTCGGTGCAGCGCGCCGGCCTTGACGACTACCAGAATTTCCTCGACGTTGGCTCGGCCGGCGACTGGGCCAGGCGCGCTGGCTTCGAGCAGCTGCCGTTCTGGAACCGCTTGTCGAGTCACCCGTCCTACGACGCCTTCTGGCAAGGCCAGGCCCTCGACCGCGACCTGGTAGCGCGGCCCTCGAAGGTGCCCTCCATGTGGCTGCAGGGCCTGTGGGACCAGGAAGACATGTACGGCGCCGTCGTCGCGTGGGAAAAACTCACCGCCAAGGGCTACGACAACAACCACCTGGTGATGGGGCCGTGGGCGCACAGCCAGGTCAACGGCAAGGCCGAAACGCTGGGACCGCTCAAGTTCAAGGGCGACACGGCCGCCGACTTCCGCAAGGATGTCCTGATCCCGTTCTTCAACACGTATCTGAAAGACCGCACGCCGGCCACACCGCTGCCGCCGGTAATGATTTATAACGTTCCCGAAAACCGTTGGGACAGTTTTGCAAAATGGCCCGGCACGTCCACGCTGGCGCCGCTGTACCTGCAGGCCAACAACGGCCTGGCCTTTGCGCCAGCCGCCGCCGGCGAGGACAGCTATGTCTCCGATCCCGCCAAACCGGTGCCTTTCCTGGCGCCGCCAATGGCGTTTTCCGAGCGCGCGCGCTGGGTCAGCTGGCTGCTGCAGGACCAGCGGTTTGTGGCCACGCGCACCGACGTGCTGTCGTATCAGACACCGGTGCTCACGAATGCGGTGACGGTGCAGGGCGCGCCGCTGGCCGACATCTTTGCCAGGACCAGCGGCAGCGACCTGGACGTGGTGGTAAAAATCATCGACGTCTATCCGCCGACCGTCCCGGAGCAGCCGGAAATGGGCGGCTATCAGCTGGCCGTCTCGATGGACATCTTCCGCGGCCGCTACCGCGACAGCTTCGAGAAGCCGAGCGCCATTCCATCGAACACGGTGCAGAACTACAAGTTCCGCCTGCCGACCATGAACTACGTGTTCAAGCCGGGCCACCGCATCATGGTGCAAATCCAGTCGAGCCTGTTCCCGCTGTATGACCGCAATCCGCAGACCTTCGTGCCGAATATTTTCTTCGCGAAGAAGGCGGATTACCAGAAGGCGACGGTGTCGGTGCTGCACGGACCGGACGGCGCCAGTGCGGTGCTGCTGCCGGTGGTATCGGCCAGTACCGCGATCGCTGTCACGCGATAAGCCATCACCGGCAACCTGAAAACCGTCATGCCGGCGCAAGCCGGTACCCATACTGCGCTGACAGTATCTTGCTCTTGAGTCAGCATGGGTCCCCCTTTTCAGCGGGAGGACGGCTGTGGGACTGACGCCGCAAGCGTGCTTGTCCGCTGCAGCGCCGCCAGCATCTGGCGCACGCCCTCCTGATACGACGTCTTGCGCACTGGCCCGATCAGCCCCTGCAGCGCGCTGTCATCCATGCGCAGCGGCTCGGTCAACAGGTAATTCATTTCCACCATCTCGCGCATTATCCGGTTGAACAGGCCGAGCACGCGCAGCATGGTCTTGCCGGCCACGCGCAGCTTCACGGGCGCGCCGGTCTGCCGCTCGATTTCCGTCACCATGGCGCGCTGCGTCGTCACGCCGACACCGGCCAGATGCCAGAACTTGCCCCACGCGCCCGGCGCCGCCGCCAGTTTCACCACCACCGGCCCCACATCCGGCACGAACACGAATTCATGCGCAGCGTCGATGGGGCCGAGCATGTTCGCCGTGCCGCCTTCGCGCGCCGCCACCGCCGCGCCATGCAACAAGCTCGCCGCCACGCCAGGCCCGTAAAAGTCGGGCAGGCGCAGCACCGTGGCATTGATGCGCCCTTCCCGATGTGCGGCCATCAGGATATCCTCCTGCTCCATGCGCATGCGCCCCTTGAAGGTGTGCGGCCGGCGCGGCTGGTCTTCGCGCACTGGTTTGCCGTCGGTGCGGCCATACGGATACACGGTGCCGATCAGGATCACATTCTTCACACCGGCGGCAATCGCGCCTTCGAGCGTCTTGCGCATCAGTTCAGGATGCAGTTCGAACTGCCAGTAGTTCACGCCCACCAGGTAGACCAGGGTCTCGATGCCGCTGGCGGCCGCCTGCACCGACGCCGGCCGGTCCGGGTTCCACGTGACGATCTCGGCCAGCGCATCGTCCCCATAGTCACGGCGCAAGCTGGCAGCGTCGCGCCCGACCACGCGGTAACGCTGGCCGGCAGCGCGCAAGGCCGCGGCGATGCTGTTTCCAATGGCGCCGGCGGCACCGAACAGGGCAATTTTCGACATGACATTTCCTTTTGGTGAGTGAATGCAGCCAGTGTGCCGCATTGACTTGGCAAAGGAAATTGGATAACTTCGCTTATCTTCTATACACGAATGCATACCATGAGCAATGAACCGAACTGGGAGTGGTATCGCAGCTTCCTCGCTGTGGCCGAGAGCGGCTCGCTGTCGGCGGCCGGGCGCGCGCTCGGCCTGGCGCAGCCGACCGTCGGGCGCCACATCGACAGCCTGGAGCAGGCGCTGGGCCTGAAACTGTTCACCCGTTCCTACGATGGCTACGCGCCCACCGAGGCGGCGGGCGAACTGCGGCCATATGCCGCCAGCGTCGCCGCCACCACCGCGGCGCTGCGCCGGGTCGCCAGCAGCATCGGCGATGGCGTGCGCGGCACGGTGCGCATCACTGCCAGCGCCGTGATCGGCGTCGAAGTTTTGCCGCCCATCCTGGCCGCCCTGCGCGCGGCCCATCCGGCGCTGGTGATCGAACTGGTGCTCTCGAATGCAGTGGACGACCTGCTCCAGCGTGAAGCCGATATCGCGGTGCGCATGGTGCGCCCGACCCAGGAAGCGCTGCTGGCGAAACGCGTCGGCGCCATCGAGATCGGCCTGTTTGCGCACCAGCGCTACCTGGCCGCGCACGGCACGCCGCAGGCGATGACTGACCTGGCCGGCCACGCGCTGATCGGCTACGACCAGGAATCGGCCGCCATCCGCGCCTGGCTGGCACGTTTCCCCGCCTTCGCGCGCGCGGCGCTTGCGTTGCGCTGCGACAGCGATCTGGCGCAGCTTGGCGCCATTCGGGCCGGCTTCGGCATCGGCTGGTGCCAGGCCGGCCTGGCGGCGCGCGACCCGGACCTGGTGCGCCTGCTGCCCGCAGTCTGCTCGCTGCCGATGGACACCTGGATCGCGATGCATGAAGACCTGCGCGCCAGCCCGCGCTGCGCCGTCACCTTTGCCGCGCTGGTATCGGGCCTGGGTGACTACATCGCCCCAGCCTGAGGTCCAGCGCATCGCGGCAATCTGCGAAAGCTGGCAGCGCACAAAAAAGTACCGCTAGAATGGTCCCATAAAATAACCATGGAGACCATGATGAAATCACTCGCAAGCTATGTGCATGGCGCGCACGACGTGGCGCTGATCGGCGCCACCATCGGCGACTATCTCGAGACGATTGCCGCGCGCTTCGGCGCCAATGACGCGCTGGTCGTCCCCAGCCAGGGGGTGCGCTGGACCTACGCCGAATTCAACGAGCGCGTTACCCGCCTGGCCGCCGGCCTGGTGCGCCTTGGCCTGTTGCCGGGCGAGCGCGTCGGCATCTGGGCGCCCAACTGCGCCGAATGGGTGCTGACCCAGTTCGCCACTGCCAGGGCCGGCCTGATCATGGTCAACATCAACCCGGCCTATCGCCGCGCCGAACTCGAATTTGCGCTCGACAAGGTCGGCTGCACCGCGCTGATCCTCGCGCCCAGCTTCAAGTCGAGCGACTATCTCGCCATGCTGGGCGACGTGGTGCCGGAACTGGCGACGTCCAGCCCCGGCCAGCTGGCGTCAAAGCGCCTGCCGGCACTGCGCCACGTGATCCGGCTCGGCACCGTGCACACGCCCGGCATGGTCAATTTCGATACGGTCTGCGCCGAGGCCGACGCCGGCGACTTCGCCAAGCTTGCCAGCACCGCGCGTGGCCTGCAATTCGACGACCCGGTCAACATCCAGTTCACCTCCGGCACCACGGGCGCCCCGAAAGGCGCGACGCTGACGCACCACAACATCCTCAACAACGGCTTTTTCATCGGCGAGGCCATGCGCCTCACCCGCGCCGACCGCCTGTGCATCCCGGTGCCGCTGTACCACTGCTTCGGCATGGTGCTGGGCAACCTGGCCTGCGTGACACACGGCGCGACGATGGTGTATCCGGGCGAAGGCTTCGACCCGGTGGCGGTGCTGCGCACGGTGCAGGACGAGCGCTGCACCGGCCTGCATGGCGTGCCGACCATGTTCATCGCCATCCTCGACCATCCCGATTTCAGCCAGTACGATTTGCGCTCGCTGCGCACCGGCATCATGGCCGGCTCGCCCTGCCCGGCCGAAATCATGCAGCGCGTGATCGACAGCATGCACATGCAGGAAGTGACGATTGCCTACGGCATGACGGAAACCTCGCCAGTCAGTTTCCAGAGCGCGGTCGACGACCCGCTCGCGCTGCGCGTGGCCACCATCGGGCGCGTGCATCCGCACCTGGAAGTGAAAATCGTCGATGGCGCCGGCAACATCGTCGCGCGCGGCGAAAAGGGCGAACTGCTCACGCGCGGCTACTCGGTCATGCTGGGTTACTGGGACGATCCGGAGCAAACGCGCGACGCGATCGACGCGGCGCGCTGGATGCATACCGGCGACCTGGCCACCATCGACGCCGACGGCTTTGCGACCATCGTCGGGCGCGCGAAAGACATGGTCATCCGTGGCGGCGAGAACATCTATCCGCGCGAAGTGGAAGAATTCCTGTACCGGCACCCGCAGGTGCAGGACGTGCAATGCGTCGGCGTGCCGGACAAAAAATATGGCGAAGAACTGTGCGCCTGCATCGTGCTGCGACCCGGTGCGCAGGTCACGGCGCAAGACATCCGCGCTTTCTGCGACGGCCAGATCGCGCATTATAAAATCCCACGTTACGTGCGCTTCGTCGAGGCGTTTCCGATGACGGTCACGGGAAAGGTGCAGAAGTATTTGCTGCGCGAACAGGCGGCGCAGGCGCTGGTGCCAACCACCTGAAACATCTCGAAACAACTTAAAGAAAAATAGTTAACCGCAATAAAGCACATCTGCGGCGGACTAAAAACATGGTCATTCTGATCACGCTGCTACACGCGGCAATGCCCCCGCTTGCGCTATGAAAATCGGGGAGAAATCGCGCAGCTCCCCTGTTTTATTCCAGCCACGTATTTCTTTGACGATGCCGTTCCATGCTTCAAACAGGCAGTCCGGGCGCGGCACAATGCGCGCTGCATGTGCGTCGCCGTGCCACTTCGCAGCCGCGCAATCCGGTGCTAATCTGCTCGCGCACCAAAGCGGCATCGCCGTTTTTATCAGTGACGCATTCAAAGGACACAGCGTGAAATTCATCCAAACAAGACCAGCGCAAAAATTACTCGCCGCCGCCATTCTGGCCAGCATGTCGATGATCGTGGCGACGCCTGCCAGCGCGGCCAGTTTCAATCCGGCCGATACCTCGGTGCAAATGTTCCGCTGGCGCTGGAACGATATCGCCAAAGAATGCACCAACTGGCTCGGCCCGCAAGGCTATGGCGCGGTGCAGGTGTCTCCGCCGCACACGTCGGTGAGCCTGAACACCTGGTACGACATATACCAGCCAGTCAGTTACACCAAGCTGAACAGCCTGATGGGCACCGAAGCCGAATTCCAGGCCATGATTTCCACCTGCCACGCAGCCAAGGTGCGCGTGTATGCCGACGTGGTGGTCAACCACATGGCCGGCGGCTCGGGCAAGACCAGCGACGGCACCAGCTGGAACGGCAATACGCTGGCCTACCCGAATTTCAGTGCGTCCGATTTCCACGCCAACTGCACCATCGCCAGCGCCGATTACAGCAATACCAACCGCAGCAATGTCACCACCTGCCGCATCCCCGGCTTGCCTGACCTGAACACCGGTTCGACCTATGTGCAGGGCCAGATCCGCACCTACCTGAACAAACTGGTGGCAATGGGCGTGGACGGCATGCGCTTCGACGCTGCCAAGCACTTGGCCCCGGCCGACATCGCCGCCTTCCTGAATGGCGCCACGCGCACCACCACCTCGGGCGAGCCGCTCTGGATCACCCAGGAAGTGATCGTCGACGGTGGCGTGAATGTCCCGAGCTATTTCGCCACCGGCACCGTCAACGAGTTCCATTACGTGTACGCGATGAAGGAAATGTTCCAGAACCTGAACGGCGCCAGCATCTCGAAGCTGGAAACCATCATGGGCACGCCGGCCAAATGGGGCGGCAGCTGGGGCTTCATCCCCAGCCAGAACGCCACCGTGTTCGTGAATAACTGGGACACCGAGCGCAACGATGGTTCGCCCAGCTCGCTGGTGGCCAGCAATTTCACCGGTGTCAACAACGACACCACCGGCACCAAGCGCTACAACCTGGCCAATATGCTGATGCTGGCCTGGCCGTATGGCGCGGCGCAAGTCCACTCGGGCTTCCGTTTCACCACCACTAACCAGGCGCCGCCAAGCGCCAGCCCGTTCGATGCCAACGGCAATGCGCTGGTCAACCAGCAGTGGGATTTTATTCATCGCTGGCCCGAGATCTCGAACATGGTGGGCTTCCGCGCCGCCACGGCCGGTGAAGGCACGGCCAACTTCGTATCCGGCACTGTCAACCAGATCGCATTTTCGCGCGGCGCCAAGGGCTTTATCGCCATCAACAACGACAGCGCCGCGTGGACCAACCGTTCGTTCGCCACCGGTCTGCCGGCGGGTACCTATTGCAACGTCGCACACGGTTTGCTGAACGCGGCCAAAACCGGCTGCACCAGCGACAGCGTGGTGGTGCCGGCCAATGGCGTGGTGACGCTCACCCTCGGCAGCGTGACGGGTACCGTGGTCCCGGCAGTGGCCTTGCACATCAACCAGAAGATCGCCGCTGCCGTCACGTGCAGCGCCGTGTCGGTCAAACTGCGGGTGGCGAATGCGAATACCGTCACCGGCCAGAGCCTGTACGTGGCCGGCGACCGTGCCGAGTTCGGCAACTGGGCGGCCACCTCGGCGAGCCAGCTGACGATCGAAGGCACGGGCGCCAACGCGGCCTGGTCGCGCACGTTCAGCCTGCCGCCATCGACGGCGATCCAGTACAAATTCGTCAAGAGCGGCGCGGGCGCAGCAAGCTGGGAAAGCAACCAGTCCACCATCAGCAGCAACCGCGAAGCGGTGACGCCGGCATGCGGCGCGGCGACACTGGTGCTGGATGCGGGCAGTTTCCGCTCCTGATATTCCCCGGGTTGAAGCAGCCCCGGATGGCCCGGACCGTGATGGTCCGGGCCATTTTTTTGTCTACATTTAATGGACGAACGGCGTGTTTGGCGCAGCCGGATGCGCGCGCAGGCAGCGCAGTCACAATCATTCGACTCACCTCCGATTGACATCCGAGACCAAACGATTACAGTCATGCTGCCACGCCAGGGAGATGCTGGCCGGTTTGAAAGCCCGGCGCGACGCGCTGGCCGAGTGAAAGGAACACCAGCATGAACACGACCGATACCGCCTGTCGCCTCGACAGCCTCGATGGCCTAGACGACTTCGACGTGGCGCACAGCCTGACCAGCGACGCCGCCATTGCCGCCTGCATCAACGACGTCATTTCGAGTGGCGAGCAGGCGCTCAGGAACGTCATCCGGGTCAGGGGCGTGACGACTATCGCCGGCATTGCCGGACTGACGCGCGAGGGCACCTACAAGGCGTTGCGCCCGTCGAGCAAGCCGCGCTTCGAAACCCTGGCGGCCCTGCTCGACGCACTCGGCATGGAAATCAGGCTGGTTCCGAAGTCGGCCGCGCCAGGCGAAACCGAGGTCGTGGCCGCGTGAATGGTCGACGTTCCCGCCTGCCAGCTGCGCAGACAGCAGCTGGCGAAGCACGGGCACGCGAAGCGGCGCCGGTTCTACGCGGGCTGTAGTGCCGCCGCCTTCAAACTGTCTGCCAACGACAAGCCCATCAGACCGGCGCCGGTGGCCCACGACTTTGCAAACGCGTCGAAGCCATGCAAGCCGCCATTGACGATGCGGCGCAGCGCCGCCAGCTTGTCCATCGGCGCCATTGCGTCGCTCGTCAATACCGCCTTGATGCGGCTGCTATTCGCTTTCAAATACAAGCTCAGCAAATCGGCGGCAATGGCGCTTTCCAGCGCCCGCTCCGGCGCATCTTCCAGCTTGAAAGGCGGCGTCAGCAAGCTGCCAAAACGCTGGTAATTGGCCCGTCCCGTCAACTGGACGAAGCCGCGGCCGCGGAATTGTTGTCCGTCGTCCGGCCCCAGGTTGCCGAGATCCTTGCGATTGTCGTATTTGGCGAAATGCGGCCCGTTCGGCAGGACCGTATTGAACTGCGACACCCCTTCAGGAACCGGCTTGAACTGGCCGCTTTCGACATGAATGGTGGCGATTGCCATCAGCACCGTGGACGGCGCCTGCAAGCCGCGGGCAATCAGCGAGCGCTGGATGTTGGGCAGATGCTCGCGGATATTTTGCAAGGGAGCGCCAACGCACATCTGGCTGACCAGGTCGACCGACAGCCGGGTGACCGGATCCGCGGCCGCATCGTCGCCCAGCAGCCCCAGCGCACGCAGCGTGACCGGCCCGGCCACGCCGTCCGGCTTCAATTCCGCACTGCGCTGGAAGGCGATCACGGCCTGTTCGGTGGTGGCACCAAACGAACCATCGATCAAACCGGCATAAAATTTCTTTTCAAATAGTGCCTGCTGCAATAGTTCGACGTCCTTCCCTATTGCGCCGAGAAAAAGCGTACCGATAGGCATGATTGACTCCCTCATAAAGTGACGAAACGATGCGATCCAGACTACGCGTCCGCACCTTTTCGAAGAGCGATCAAGCATTGCATCAACCGGCTCGCTGCATCATCAGGCGCTCGGACTGCCAATCCAGTGTGGCATGAAAATCTTGCGCATTCCATCATTTTGTTGATCTGCATATGCCATGCAATCCGCATTGCAAACCGGGCCGCCGATTCCACGCCTGACCCCTATTTACAAAGTACCTGCGGCTATAGGTAGATAAAATCCGCCTCAGCATTTATAATGAGAACGATTCGCATTAACATTTAGACGCACATTCAGGAGTTTCAATGCCGCAGTACTGTCCTTCCCGTTTTCCATTGCGTCCCCTGGCGCTGGCCTGCTCCCTGCTGGTGGCCTCCAGCGCCCCCGCCTTCGCGGACGACCTCGACGAACCCATTCCGACGGTCACGGTCACCGGCGCCGCCGACAAACCCGGCTACACCGTGCGCGACAGCAGTTCGGCCACCCGCCTCGATCTGTCGCTGCGCGAGACGCCGCAATCGGTGACTGTCGTCACGCGCGCAAAGATGGACGACTTCAAGCTCAATTCGGTCAGCGACATGCTGGCCAGCACGCCCGGCGTGTCGGTCGAATCCGTCGAAACCGACCGCGTCTACTACACCGCGCGCGGCTTCGATATCACCAATTTCCAGTACGACGGCGTCGGCGTGCCGTTTGTGTTCGGCAATGTCACCGGCAACTTCGACACCGCCCTGTACGAACAGGTCGACATCGTGCGCGGCGCGAACGGCTTGATGTCCTCGACCGGCAATCCATCGGCCACCGTCAACTTCGTGCGCAAACGCCCGGGCAAGGAACTGGCCGCCTCCAGCACCCTCACCCTCGGCTCGTGGGGCAACAAGCGCCTCGACGTCGACGTCTCGACGCCGCTGTCGGAAAACTGGGCGGCCCGCTTCGTCTTGGCGCGCGACCAGGGCGATTCCTGGCTCGATCGCTACCACCTGAACAAAACCGTGGCGTCGGCCATCGTCGAAGGCAAACTGACGCGCGACGACAAGCTCGCACTCGGCTACACCTATCAAAAAAGCGCCGCCACCGGCGCGATGTACGGCGCGCTCCCGCTGTATTTCAGCGACGGCAGCCCGACCAATTATGCAGGCTCGGCCAGCACCGGCACCGACTGGGCGTTCTCGAACGCCGAGGTCCACAGCGGCTTCGCCGAATGGACGCACGCGTTCGCCAACGGCTGGTCGGGCAAGGTGACGGCCACCTACAATGTGGCGCCGAGCCGCTGGCAGATGCTTTTTGTATCCGGTACGCAGGACCGCGTCACCGGCCTCGGCCTGTCGAGCTATACGTCCCTGTACAACTCGGATTTCAAACAGAAAATGGTCGATGCGCAGGTGTCCGGAAAATTCGCGCTGGCAGGACGCAGCCATGACGTCAGCCTGGGCGGCGCGTGGGCCGATTCGCGCATCAGCTCCAACTCATCCACGGGCGCCGATACCGGCACCGCGCTGCCCGGCAACGCGGCCGTCGATGGCAGCTATCCGAAGCCGGACTTCCCGGCGGCCGCCGACAACGGCGGCTACAACGACAAGCGCAAGAACGCGTATGTCGCGGTACGCTGGAACCTTGCCGACGACGTCAAGCTGCTCACCGGCGCCAACCACGCCAAGGTCGATACCGCGGGTTCCAGCTACGGTGTGAGCAGCTATCGCGCCGCCAGCAAGACCACGCCCTACGTTGGATTGGTCTATACGATGAACCCCGTTTTGTCGGCCTACGGCAGCTACACGTCGATTTTCAATCCGCAAAGCGAGATCGATGTCACGCGCCATACCCTGGCGCCGGTCGAAGGCAAGACCTATGAACTGGGCCTGAAGAGCGAACTGTTTGGCGGCAAGGCGAATCTGTCCGGCGCGATTTTCAAAACCAAACAGAGCAATGCCGCGCAACTGATCGGCTACCTCGGCGTCGACGCCTATTACAAAGGTATCGAGGCCCAGTCGCAAGGTTTCGAGATCGAATTCGCCGGCCAGCTGGCGCGTAACTGGCAAGCGAGCATCGGCGTTTCGCAGCTGTCGGTGACCGGCGACGACGGCGCTGCTGCCCGCACCTTCATCCCGCGCAAGACCATCAAAACGGCCACCACCTACCGCTTCGACGCGCTACCACAGCTGAAAGTGGGCGCGGCAATCAACCTGCAATCGAAGATCTACACGCAGGAAAACGGCGCGACGATCACGCAGGGCGGCTACACGACCGTGGGCCTGATGGCGCAGTACGACATCACGCCGAAGCTGACCCTGGCCGCGAATGTGAACAACGTCACAGACAAGCGCTATCTGAAGAGCCTGTTGTGGACGCAGGGCTATTATGCGGCGCCGAGGAATGCCAGCGTGAGTCTCAACTGGAAGTATTAATAGCCAGCCGCCGAGCCAGCTGGCCGGCGGTTGTCGTTGGCGCCGTAAATAAAGCCGGGCAGCACCTTGCCCGAGACGCCCGAGTCGTTCCCTGAACTTGCCGGCGCCGCGCCCGCCACAACCGGCGGACCGACCAGGATCATCTCGGTCGCGCCCCAGGTTGACTGCTCTTTCATCGTGTAGCCCATCTCTGTCAACAACTTCAAGGTATCCGGCGACAGCGTGCGCGGCTCGTAGTTGACCAGGTCGGGCTGCCACTGGTGGTGGATGTGCGGCGCATCGACTGCCTCCTGCGGCGCCATGCCGTAATCGATCACGTTCAGCGCTGCCTGCAGCGTGATGGTGATGATGCGCGAGCCGCCGGGCGAGCCGACCACCATGAAGGTCTTGCCGTCTTTCGTGATCACGGTCGGCGACATCGACGACAGCGGCCGCTTGCCCGGCGCGATGGCATTGCTGGCGCCCTGCACCAGGCCATACATATTGCGCGCCCCGATCTTGCTCGTAAAATCGTCCATCTCGTCGTTCAGGAAAAAACCCGTGCCCGGCGCAATGACCACCGCGCCGAAGCGGCCATTCACGGTGTAGGTCGTCGAGACCGCGTTGCCTTCCTTGTCGATCACCGAGTAGTGGGTCGTCTCCGGCTTCTCGTGCGGCATGCTGCCCGGCTGGACGGCAGACGATGGCGTGGCCTGGTTCGGCTGAATCTGCTTGCGGATGGCGGCGGCGTAGTCCTTGCTCATCAAACGTGCGGTCGGATTCTTGACGAAATCCGGGTCGCCGAGGAAGGTGTTGCGGTCCATGTAAGCATGGCGCATCGCTTCGACCATGGCATGCACCGAGGCGGCCGAATGGTAGCCCAGCGCCTTCATGTCGTAGCCCTCGAGAATATTCAGGATCTGGCACATGGTCACGCCACCGGAACTCGGCGGCGGCGCCACGATGAACTGGTAGCCGCGATAGGTGCACTTCAACGGCGCCATTTCGCTCACGTGGTACGCGGCGAAATCGGCCGCGGTGATGATGCCGCCGCCCGCCTTGGCGGCCTTTTCCACGGCTGCGGGAATGGCGCCCTTGTAGAACGCATCGGGGCCCTTGATTGCGATGGCTTCAAGCGTGTTGGCCAGGTCGGTCTGGACCAGGCGGTCGCCCGGCTGCAGCGGCGTGCCATCCGGCCGCAGGAAGATGCGCGCCGCTTCCGGGTCCTTCCTGAACCAGGCCACCGTGGTGTCGATGATGTCGGTGTCGGCGCGGTTCAGAATATAGCCTTCGCGCGCCAGCCTGATCGCGGGCGCGAGCACCTGGGCGCGCGTGAGCTTGCCGTATTTTTTCTGCGCGTGCTCGAAACCGGCCACCGTGCCCGGCACGCCGACCGCCAGGTAGCCGTGCAGGCTGGCGCCGGGTTTGAGCTTGCCGTCGGCGTCCAGGTACATGTCGGCGCTGGCGGCGGCCGGCGCTTTTTCGCGGAAATTAATAAACGTGTCTTTGCCATCGGCCAGGTGGATGGTCATGAAGCCGCCCCCGCCGATGTTGCCGCAGCAGGCGTTCACCACCGCCTGGGCGTAACCGACCGCGACTGCCGCATCGATGGCGTTGCCGCCCTGTTTCAGGATAGCGACCCCGATATCGCTGGCCAGGTACTGGGACGACACCACCATGCCGTGTTTGGCCTCGAGGGCGGGTGGGGAGACTGCGTGGGCGCTACCGAGAAGGCCGAGCGAGAAACATACGGTGGCCGCGAGCGGCGTGAAGCGAAAGATCATGAGGTGTCCTGGAAATCAGCAAAAGCGCCCGCATCAGCGGGCACTTTCCTACTTTACTGCAAATCCATTTTTACAGCAGGCAACAGGCCGATTGCTTACTTGCGTGCGCCGCCGTGGGCAAACACCGTGTTGCAATTGCCATTGACGCAGCAAACTGCTGTTTCTTCCAAATCCAGCCTTGCGCGCGGGGCACTAAATTGGTGCGGTTGCTCAAGATTATTAAACTGTTGTAAGCATTCAGTATTTTTTTACGGAAATATTCGTAAGGACATATTTGAACTAAGATCGTTTAAGGCAAAAATTCAGCATAAACAGCATAAGTTTATGCATTTGTCTCATTACGACTAAGGGGAAGACATGATTTTGCGAAATATGACCGTTGCCCAAAGACTCAGCGTTGGATTCGGCCTGGTATCAGTATTACTGCTTCTGGTGATTGCACTGGGACTGTCAAGCATGCGCCAGATTCAGGGACGCATGGTCGAGATTGCCAAAGTCAACGATGTCGAAATGCGGCTGGCCCAGACCATGGACCTGACCGTCACCGAGCGTGCACTCGCGCTGCGTAACCTGATCCTGCTGAAGGAAGAGAAGGATATCCAGATCGAAGTCAAGCGCATCAGCGACCAGGAAGCCAAGTACGCCGTTGCCATCGACAAGTTGGCGCAGATGTTCCGTACCGAGGGCGGCACCAGCACCGAAGAACGGGCGCTGCTCGAAAGCATCCGCCAGCAGGGTGAACAGGCAGCGCCGTTTATCAAGCGCGCCCAGACCCTGGCGCTGGAACAGCATCAGGACCAGGCCTACCAGCTGCTGCGCGCCGAGTTCCGTCCGGTACAGCGGAAATGGTGGGATCTGCTACGCCAGCTGATCGCACTGGAAGAAAAACAGAACATCGAGTCGGTCAACAACGCCGACGCGGCGTATGCCAGCGCGCGCCAGAATATGCTCATCATGGGCGGCCTGGCATTGCTGTGCAGCATCGCAGCGGCCTGGTTGATTACCCATCGGCTGGTGCGCCAGCTCGGTTGCGAACCGGATGAAGCGGCCAGCATCGCGGCGGAGATCGCAGCCGGCAACCTGAGTGTGCCGATCCATCCGCGCAGTGGCGATACCAGCAGCCTGCTCTACGCCATGCAAGCCATGCGCGACGGACTGACCCTGATTGTCGGCCAGGTGCAGTCCAGCAGCGCCACCATCGCCAGCGCCGCCAGCCAGATCGCCAGCGGCAACCTCGATCTGTCCTCGCGCACCGAACAGCAGGCCAGCACACTGGAGGAAACCGCGTCGTCGATGGAACAATTGACCAGCACCGTGCGCATCAACTCCGACCGGGCCCGCGAGGCCAACGGCCTGGCCGAATCGGCCTCCAGCGTGGCCACCAAGGGCGGCTCGGTGGTGGCCGAAGTGGTGCACACCATGGCCGCCATCGATGTCTCGGCGCACAAAATCGTCGACATCATTGCGGTCATCGACGGGATTGCGTTCCAGACCAATATTCTCGCGCTGAACGCGGCGGTCGAGGCGGCCCGGGCCGGCGAGCAGGGTCGCGGCTTTGCGGTGGTCGCCAGCGAGGTGCGCACGCTGGCCCAGCGCAGTGCGGCGGCGGCCAAGGAAATCAAGGAACTGATCGGTGATTCGGTCGACAAGGTGCAGGCCGGCAACCGCCTGGTCGAGCAGGCCGGCAACACCATGGATGAAGTGGTGGCAAGCGTCAAGCGGGTGACCACCATCATGTCGGAGATCATGCAGGCCGGACGCGAGCAAAGCGCCGGCATCGAGCAGATCAACAACGCCGTCACGCAAATGGATGACGTCACCCAGCAGAATGCAGCGCTGGTCGAGGAAGCGGCGGCGGCGGCGCAGGCGATGCAGGAACAGGTCAACAGCCTGAACGACGTCGTCAGCACCTTCCGCCTGACGGCCGGGGTTGCCCCCGTGATGCACGTTAGCATGAAGCCGATCGCCCGCGTCAGCAAACCTGCACCGCAGCTGGCGGCGCCACCCAAGCCGGTCCGGGCCCCGGCCCGCCCCAGTGTGAAGAGCGCCCCCAAGCAGATGGCGGCGGCCGAATCGAACGAATGGGAACAATTCTAAGTGCAGCAGGAGCACCTCATGGTCAGTCTGGAACGGCAGGACAAGGCGGCGCCGCAAGTGTTCTGGCATGCCAGCGGCGTCGCCACCGAACAACGCTGTCGCCAGCTGGGTCAGCAGGCGGCCACCGTCTGGCTGACCGGCCTGAGCGGCGCCGGCAAATCGACGCTGGCCTACGCACTGGAGCAGCGCCTGTTTCACGCCGGCCGCACCTGCTTCGTGCTGGACGGCGACAACCTGCGCCACCACCTGAACAGCGATCTCGGCTTCACAGCACGCGACCGTCAGGAAAACATCCGCCGCGCCGCCGAAGTGGCGCGCCTGATGAACGATGCCGGGCTGATCGTGATTTGCGCTTTCATTTCGCCGCTGCGCAGCGACCGCGATCTGGCGCGCGCCATCATCGGCGCCGGGAATTTCATCGAGACCCATGTCAGCACCCCATGCACGGTGTGCGAGGAACGTGATCCCAAGGGCCTGTACCAGAAAGCGCGGGCTGGACTGATCGCGGAGTTCACCGGCGTGTCGGCGCCCTACGAAGCGCCGCTGCAGTCGGCACTGACACTCGACACCGGCGTGCTGACGCTGGAACACGCCTGCGACCAGCTGTTCGGCCACCTGACGCCGCGCTTCCTGTGACGCCATGGACTACGACGTCTTCAACGGCGATGCAGACGGTATCTGTGCGCTGCACATGCTGCGCCTGCATACGCCGGCCCGGCGCACGCTGATCACCGGCGTCAAGCGCGACATTGCGTTGTTGCGCCGGGTGCCGGCCAGGCCCGGCATGGAAGTGATGGTGCTGGACGTGTCGCTGGACGCGAATGCCGGCGAGCTGCAACGTTTGCTGGACGGTGGCGCGCACCTGACCTGGTTCGACCATCACGGCGCCGACTGCGCGCCGGCCCATCGCCATCCGCACCTGACGCTGCATTGCGACCCGGCGCCGCAGGTGTGCACCAGCATCCTGGTGGACCGCCATCTGGGCGGCCGTTACCGTCCCTGGGCAGTGACGGCCGCCTTTGGCGACAACCTCGACCAGCCGGCGCGGGCACTGGCGCACAGCCTGGGGCTGGAGCACGACGCCACCGCGGCGCTGCAGCAACTCGGGCAAGTCCTTAACTACAACGCGTATGGCGAATGCGAGGCCGACCTGCATGTGGCGCCAGCCGATCTGTACCTCGCCATCAGCGCGCAGGCGACGCCGGCCGGCTTTATGGCCAGTAGGCTGTACCCGGCCCTGCTGGACGGCTACCGCGCCGATTGCGCCCAGCTGCTGCACCTGCAACCACACTGGCAGCAGCACGGCAACGCGGTGTACCTGCTGCCGTCCGGTGCGTGGGCACGCCGTGTCAACGGTGTACTGGCCAACCGGCTGGCCGCGCGCCAGGACGGCGCCGCGTTTGCCGTGCTGGTGCAACGCAGCGATGGTGATTACCTGGTCAGCGTGCGCTCGGGACAGCCGCACACACACAGTGCCTGCCGGCTGTGCAGCGAATTCCCCAGCGGCGGCGGTCGCCATGCCGCCGCCGGCATCAACCACCTGCCGGCGGCCGCACTGACCCACTTCATCGCCCGCTTCGACGCCTATTTCCGCGCTGACGCGGCGCGCACCCATGCCGCCTGATGTTGCACCCCTGTCGGCCGGCGGCTGATTTTTCAGGAGAATGAGATGACTGCAAGCCCACCCCGCCCGCGGCCCGTGATGATGATTCCGCTGCGCCGCTGCGGCAGCCACGCGCTGCGCCTGCGCCTGAACATGGCGCCGCAGTTCTATTCGCCCTATCCGCTGCATATCGTCGATTTCATGCCGCTGCTGGCGCACTACGGCGACCTGCGCGACGACCGCCACTACTTCCGTCTGGTCACCGACCTGTGCGGGCTGCAAGCGGTGAGCATGGTCAAATGGCCGCAGATGGCGTTCGATCCGGTGCAGATTTTCGAAGCCATTCGGCACCAGCCGCGCAGCGTGCACCGCGTGCACTGGGAGCTGCTGCTGCGCGCGGCCGAACAGCAAGGCGCCAGCGTCGCCATGGACAAGTCACTCGACAACGTGCACCACGCCGATGAGCTGATGACGCTGTTTCCCGACATGCTGTTCGTGAACGTGGTGCGCGACCCGCGCGCCCAGGTGGCGTCGATGAACCGCGCCATCATCCACGACTTCGACACCGGTCTGAACGCCGAAACCTGGCTGGCCGCCCACCGCGCCACCGACCATGTGACAGCGCGCTATCCGGGGCGGGTGCTGACCATACGCTACGAAGATTTTTTATCGGCCCAGCAAGCCACGCTGGAAACCCTGTGCGGTTTCCTCGGCATCGACTACCTGCCGCAGATGCTCGACGTTGGCGCCTCGCAGGAAGCCCGGCAGATCAGCCAGTTGTCGGCGCTGTGGTCATCCAACTGTTTCGCGCCAATTGCCGCCAACATCGACAAGTTCAAGCAGCAGCTCAGCATGGACGAAATCGCGCTGATTGAAACCCTGACCGGCGACTACATGGACCGCTACGGCTACGCGCGCCTGACGCCGGGCGCGGCCGACCTGTCGCCAGCGACGCGGGCCGCCGCCGTGGCGCGCTCCGACGCCGGCCGCGCACGCGCCTGGCGCGATCTGGAACAGGACAACTTCCGCGACTACGTGCTGCGCCGCTGCCGTGCCGACTACCTGGCGCAATTGCGCGCGCGCCCCGCACAACCAGCCTTGCCGCGCGGCGCCGAGCATGTCATCGTCACGCTGAGCGAACTCGATCCGGCCGCATTCGAGGTCAGTGATTAAATAGAAGCGGCTGGCGAATACGCGTGAACCCGGCAGGGTGTCGACATGTGCAATTGGCGCCCCCTCACTTGCCGGCGAGCTGGCTGTCAACAATGTTGATGATGGTGTTTTGAAACCGTTCAGGCTCATCCTGGTGAATCTGATGGCCGGATTTTTCAAATAAAAACAGTCCCTTCTGCGGCGCTTTCAAGGTTCCGGCATACGCTTGCGTGATGGCGGTGGAGGTCTGGATGTCGTTCCTGCCAACAAAAAAGTAAACCGGACAGCGCACTTGCGTCAAGGTCTTTGGCAGGTCGATGTTCATCACCTCGTTCCAGACCGGCGACCAGACTTTTGACCACTGCAGAAAACCGTCCTTGAATTGATTGCTCGTCACATTCGTCCTGCCCTCCTTGTAGAACAGCCACTTGCGCAAAAAGAACAGGTCTTCGTCGGTCCTGAACGGAATATGCACGCTGGACAGTTCCGTGGCCGCCGCCGGGTTGTCCTTGAAATGCGCCTTTAGATTGTCGAGCAAGGCTTTTTCACTATCGAGCTGGCTGACCACGGGATTCGACGCAAAATAGGCGTGCAACAATTCCGGATGGGTTTTGACGATATAAAACCCCAGCACATTGCCCCATGAACTGCCCAATAAATAGATTTTCTTCTGGCCAGTCTTGTTGATGATGAAGTTGATGACCTCGAGCGTGTCGCTTTCCATCCGGGCGACTGACGGCGGCACCGGCGACGCGTTCAGTTTCAGGGTTCTCCCCGCGTCGCGTTGATCCCATTGCACCAGCGTAAATCTGGTCTTCAGAATCGAAGTGAAATTGTCGCTGCTTCTCAGCATGGAACTGCCCGGCCCGCCCGACAGAAAGAGCAGAACCGGCTTGTTCGGATCGTCCGTTTTGATTTCGATGAACTGCTTGATTGCGCCGATCTCCGGTGTCAGTGTTTCGACCGTTTCGGCGGTGTTGGCAGCGCGCGTTTGCGCCCAGGACTGCTGACAGGGCGCCAGCAAGGAAAACAACAGCACGAGGACAATTTTTATACGCATGTTCGGACCTTGGGGTGATCACATCGGGGCTGGCCCATGACGCGCCGCGCGCAAGCCGATTTCTGGATCGATATTAACAGTTTGCAATGCCCGTGGGTCAGCTCAGGGCGACATCCCCGACCAGCCCCCGCCCAGCGCGCGATACAAGGCGACCTGCGCCTGCAGCAGGCCCGACTGGAGGCTGACCACGCCCTGCTCCGCGCCCAACAGATTGCGCTCGGCCAGCCGTTCGTCCAGCGCCGATCCATACCCCTCGCGCAAGCGCCGCCCGGCGATGCGCAAGGCCTCGGCCAGTGCCTGGCGCTGGGCCAGCGCAGCGCGCAGTTGCAGCTGCTGCTGGGCGTGGCTGTCGAGCTGAACCTCGACTTCGGCCCACGCGCCGAGCACCGTGCGTTCGTAGGCGGCCAGGGCCTGATCGCGCCGCGCCTGGCTGGCGCGCGCCAGTGCCTGAATGCGGCCACCGTTGAAGAGCGGCGCCAGCACGCTGCCGCCCAGGCTCCAGATCGTGAACGGGTCGCCGCGCAAGATGGTGGAGCCGACCCGGCCGACGCTGGCGTTGAGCCGCAGCGACGGCAGCCATTGCGCGCGCGCGGCCGCCAGTTGCGCGTCGCTTGCCGCCACCTGTAGCTCGGCGCTGTAAATGTCGGGGCGCCGCCGCAACAGCGCCGAGGGCAAGCCCGCATCGGGCAGCGCGCAGAGGCGCAACGCAGCCAGGGCGCCGCCCCGCTCCAGCGGGCCCGGCGCACGTCCCGGCAGCAGATTGAGCTGCGCCTCCTGGCGCGCCAGCGCGCGCGTCAGCTGCGGCAGCGCCTGGGCGCCGGCATCGCGCTCCGCCTCGGCCTGGATCAGTTCCAGGCTGCTGGCATAGCCCTGTTCACGGCGCTGGCGTGCCAGCACCAGCGTACGGTCGCGCGAGACCAGCAGGCGCCTGGCCAGGTCCAGCTGCGCGTCGAGCTCAAGCAGGCCGATGTAGGCCTGTGCGACACTTGCCGCCACGCTCAGGGCGACGCTGTCGCGGGCAGCACGGCTGGCTTGTTCGCCCAGATCGGCGGCGCCGGCCAGTGCGCCGATGCGGCCCCACAAGTCAACCTCATAGGCCGCCTGGAACAGTTCCTGGTGGCCGGTGGCAAGGTAGGGCTTGAGGGTCACGTCGCTGATACTGCGCGCGCGCTCGGCGCCGATGCCGGCGTCCAGGCTGGGCCAGAAGGCGGCGTGCTGCGCCGCCGCCAGCGCGCGCGCCTCGGCCACGCGGGCGGCGGCCTGGCGCAGGTCCTGGTTGCGCGCCAGCGCCTCGTTGATGAGCCCGGCGAGCGTCGCGTCGCCAAAGCCCTGCCACCAGTCTTCCTGCAGCGCCGCGCTCCCGGCCGCATGGCGCCAGGCGGCGGGCGCCGCTGGCGCCGTGACTGTCTTCGGCGCGTGCCCGGCACAGGCGCCCAGCGCCAGCGCCACTGCCAGGGTCAGTGCGGTGCAAGCTGGCTTCATGGCGTGGGCGCGCGCGTGTCAACCTCGGCGATCACCGACATGCCGGGGCGCAACCGCCTGGCCAGCGGATCGTTCGCATCGACCGCGATGCGCACCTGCAGGCGCTGGGCAATCTTGGTGAAGTTGCCGGTCGCGTTGTCGGCGCGGATGACACTGAACTCCGAACCCGTGGCCGGCGCCAGCCGCTCCACCCGCCCCTTGAGGCGCGCATTGCCCAGGCCGTCGACCTGCAGCTGCGCCGCCTGGCCAGGCGCCATGCGCGCGGTCTGGGCTTCCTTGAAGTTGGCCACCACCCACACCTGGGATGGGACCAGGGCGAGCAGCTGGGTGCCCGGCGTCACGTACTGGCCAAGCTTGACGCCAATTTCACCGGCGCTGGCCGCGCGCGGGGCGCGGATGCGGGTGTTCTCGAGATCGATCTCGGCCAGCTGGACGGCCGCCCGGGCGCCCTCGATGGCGGCCTCGATGAGCTGCTGGTTGACGTCGACCGAGCGCAGTTCCTGGCGCGCCACCTCGATCGCGGCGCGGGCCTGGCCGGCCTGGGCGTCGGCCTGGCGCTGCGCCGCCTCGGCCTGGCGCAGGGCGCTCTCGGCCTGCTCCTGTTCGCGCTGGGACACCGAACCATCGACCACCAGCACCAGGGTGCGGCGCGCGTCCGGCTTTGCGCGATTGACCTGGGCCGCTGCATTCGCCTGCTGGGCCGCCGCCGCCGCTAGTTGGGCCTGCGCGTTGGCGATGCCGGCCTCGCGCGCCCGGCGGGCTTGCGCGACATTGGCCAGATTGGCCTGCTGCACCGCCAGCGCCGCACTGGCCTGCGCCAGGCGCTGGCGGAAGTTGCGGTCGTCCAGCCGGACCAGCAGCTGTCCCTGGTCGACCGTCGCGAAGTCGCGCACCAGCACCTCGGCGACATACCCGTCGACCTTCGGTGCGATGACCGTCACGCTGCCGCGCACATACGCATTGTCGGTCGCTTCGATGTCGCCGCGGAACGGCGGCAATTGCCACGCATACAGCACGAGGATGACAGCGCCGACGGCCGCGGCCACGATGCCGATGCTGGCAAGATGCGGGATTTTTCGCATGCTGGGCCGGGGTTCAGGAAAGGTCGGCGGACTGGCGGCGCAGCCCCCGGATGGCGAGCACGCCAAGCCATAACAACATGGCGCCGGCCAGCCAGGCGGTGCAGGCGAACAGTTCGTTGTAGGCCAGCACAATCGCTTCACGGCTGATTTGCTGATGCAGCAGCACCAGGCCCTGCTGGGCGCGCGCGGCGGGATCCGTCACAACGCGCCCCAGCGAGCCGGTCAGCTGGGCCAGGCGCAGCCCCACCTGTGGATCGCCCAGCGCCAGATGCGCGACCAGTGCCGCGTAGTGGAACGCCTGGCGCCGCGCGACAAAGGTGCTGACCCACGCCGCGCCGAGCAGGCTGCCCAGGAACTGCGCCGCGCTGAACGCGGCGAGGAAGCTCACCAGATGGCGCCCGCCGTCCGCCATCACGGGACCGAAGCCTTGCAGCAGCGAGGCGGCAAAGAACAGGCCCAGTCCAACTCCCAGCAGGGTCTGGCTGACGTAGAACTGCTCGGGCCGGCTCAGGGAAGTGGCGTGGCTGTCCATCCATGCGGCGCACAGCACCAGGGCCACGGCGACGACCGACAGCAGCGGGATCGCGCGCCTGGCCGCCATCACGGCAGCCAGCACGAAGCCGGCCAGCAAACCCGCGCTGGCCAGCGCGAACAGGGTGCGCATTTGCGTGTTCGACTGGCCCAGCGCCAGCATCAGCCCGACCACGCCCACCGTCTGCTCCGACAGAATGATGCGAAACAGCAGCATCGCCAGCACGAAGCGCAGCATGTAAGGGCTGGCCAGCCAGCGCAGGTCGAGCAGTGGCGACGGGCGATTCAGGTCGATGAGGGCGTAAAGCGCGATGCAGACGATGCCCAGTGCCAGGCACCAGCCCAGCCAGGGTGCATCGGTCCACCAGGCCAGGCGTCCCTGGGAGATGGTCACGCACAGCAGGGCCAGGCCGCTGGCATACAGGACAAAGGGCAGCAGGTCGCCCGCCTCGAAGGCGGCCTGGCGTGGCTGCGGCTGCAGGGGCACGGCGTGGATGGCAGCCACGCTCAGCGCGGCCAGGGCCACGTCCAGCAGGAACAGTCCATGCCAGCGCCCGGCCGCAAGCAGATCGGGAGAGATGACGCGGCTCAGTGGCCCCGGCAGTTGCAAACAGGCGAAGCCAGCCAGCAGCGCCAGCGGGGCGAGCTTTTGCGGCAGTGCTTCCATGATGTAGAACACCGCCAGCGTGCTCAGCGGCGCGGCGGCCACGCCGAGCGCGGCGCGCACCGCGATGGCCGAGCCGAGCGTGTCGGTCAGCAGGTGCAGCGCGCTGATCGCCAGGAACAGCCACAGGCTGGCCACCGAGAACGCGCGCAGTCCCACCTGCAGGCGCATCTTCGTCACCAGCAAGGTGGCCCACAAGCCGGTCGCAGAATAAGCGGTCGTCAGCCAGCTCGCTTCGGCCAGGGTCGCGCCCAGCGCGCCCTGGAGGTCAGCGAGGTTGTTGTTGACCAGATACAGCCCGAAGCCCTGGGTCAGTCCAACCAGCATGCCGGCCGTTGCGCGCGCGAACGGCAACGCTTTCGGGGCAGGCAGTCCGGGCGCCGGGTCGAACCGGGCAACGCTGGCAAGGTCTGGTGACATGGCGGTATTTCCATGGAGTGCAGGTGCACGGACAGTGCCGGCGGCCGCTGTTGCGTACCCAATAGTAGGGTGGGCCGATCTTCCCGGGTAGGCTCAGAAACCGTTCGAAGAAGGCGTATCAGCCGCCTCGGACAGTCCATGCTCGTCATTGAAGCAATGTGGCATTCATGTTAACCTTGTTCGTAAATACAGAGTCTTAATTGTCGACAACGCGTGTGTCAGTCTTTAACGTGAGGGGGACAGGTGATCCGATACAAGGAGTACGCCGATGAACTTGCTCAGCGAATTCAGGCCGGACACCTCAAGCCTGGCGACCGCTTGCCGTCGATACGCGCAGTCAAGCGCCAGCGGGGCGTCAGCGCATCGACCGTGTTTTCGGCTTACTACCTGCTGGAAACGCAAGGCTACGTCGAGGCGCGCAACCGGTCCGGCTACTACGTCAGCGCCAAGATGCCGCTGCCTGGCCTGGCAGAACGCCCCACCCCGGTCGCGCAGGCGCACGCCCTGCCGCTGGATTTCTCCACGCTTGCGTGCCAGATGCTGGCACAAGCCGGACAGCGCAACCTGGTGCCGATGGGGTCGGCATTTCCCTCGCCAGAACTGTTCCCGTTTGATCAATTGGCCATGAGCATGGGGCGCGCGCTGCGCCGCATGGACCCGTGGCAAACCGTGGAAGATCTTTCGCCCGGCAACCCGGCGCTGCGGCGCCAGATCGCCATGCGCTACGGGACCTTGGGAATGGACCTCGCGCCGGCCGAACTGGTGGTCACCAGCGGCGCCATGGAAGCCTTGAATCTTGCACTCGAGGTGACGACGCAGCCAGGTGATCTGGTCGCGATCGAGTCGCCGGCCTTCTACGGCGCGCTGCAGGCCCTTGAACGGCGTGGCCTGCGCGCAGTCGAGGTGCAAACGCACCCGCGCACCGGCGTCGAACTGGCGTCGCTGCGGCGGGTGCTCGACACCCATGCAGTGAAGGCCTGCTGGTTCATGCCGACGTTCCAGAATCCCATGGGGTGCACCATGCCTGACGAGGCGAAAGCGGCGCTGGTCGGCCTGCTGACGACGCGCCAGATCCCGCTGATCGAGGACGACGTCTACGGTGAGCTGTACCACGGCCCGCGCCACCCGCCGCCAGCCAAAGCGTGGGACCGCGAGGGTTGGGTCTTGCATTGCGGTTCCTTCTCGAAGTCGCTGGCGCCGGGCTACCGGATCGGCTGGGTGGCCGCGGGTCGATTCACGGCACGGCTGGCCCGCCACAAAATGATGAGTTCGCTAGCCACAGCTCTGCCCTCGCAGTTGGCCATCCTTGATTTCCTCCAAAAAAGAAGCTTCGAGCGCCATCTGCGCGCGCTGCGCCACGCGCTGGCGCGCCAGCAGGCCGCAGCGATTCGCGCGATCGGGCAGTACTTTCCCTCCGCCACCAAGGTGACGCAGCCCCAGGGCGGCTATTTCGTCTGGGTCGAGCTGCCGGCCGACATTGATGCGCTCGCCGTTCATCAGCAGGCCGGACAACAGGGCATCGGCACCGCACCGGGCCACTTATTTTCGGCCGATCACCGCTACAGCCATCATCTGCGCATCAATCACGGCTATCCCGGCGACCTGCGCAGCGAGGCATCGTTCAAGGTGCTGGGGGAGATCGTGCATCGCAACCGTGCGCGCTCCGGGACATAGCCAGGCGCAGGCAGCACCAGATTGCGAGCGCGCCGGAGGCGAGTACCAGGCCGATGCCGGTAGCGGCCTGGTCGTCAACCAGGTAGGCATTGCATAACTGCGTGGACTGGTCCTGGTACAGCATGCCGACGACGGCGGTCATGGCGCAAAAATTCCCAATGAAAAAAATTTGGATGATGCCGTTGGCTCTTGCCATTGCCCCGGGCAACGCGGCGCCAAGCGCAAACAGGGTGCCAAATTTGAGCGTTTCCGCCAGCGCGTCGGTGGTACTGCGCTCAAGGGCACGCGGGATCATCCAGTAAGCACTGACAAACAGCGCCGCAGTGAACACACTCAAGCCATGGCGGTCGAACGCGGCGGCGCGCTGACGCCAGCGGGGGTTGCCCGACAGGAGCCACCCTGCGGCCGCGCTGCACGGTAGCTGCAGCAACATGTGCCTGAGCATGGTCGCTTCCAGCCATTGATGTGCAAGCGCGGCCGCAAGAAGGCAAAGCGAACCCGTCACGACGCGCATCGTTCGGCTGCCGGTCATGATCCGTCCCGCGTTACAACGGCATAGCGCAGGGCACCGTCCTGGTCGTCGAGGTCAATGATGCGGACCAGCCGTCCGGCGCGGTCGACGATGTGGAACGCGGCATTGTGCTGAAACTCACCCAGCGGCGCAGGCAAGACGACGATGCCAAACGCTGCCAGCAGCCTGCTTCGCTGCTGGGCGTCGGGCACGCTGGCGAACTGCCATACGGCCGGCTGCGCGTGTTGCCGTTTGGCGTAGTCCTGCAACACTGCAGGCGTATCGCGTTCGTCAAAGCTGATGCTCAGCAGTCGTATTTGATGTTGCATGCCACGCGCAATGATCTCGGACTGCATCTGCTGGTACTGGCTTCCCAGTACAGAACAGATCGCGTTACAGCGGGTATAAATGAAGGTAACAATCGCCACCCGGCCATCATGCCGGAGGTTCTCCTGCAGTGCCATCACGCGCGGCGTCGCAAGCGCGGTGGGCGGCAGCAGCAGCGGATGCGCGCTGATCTGCAGGCGGCGGCCACTCTCGGTGGAGACGATGCGAAAGCCCAGCGTCGCCTCGTATAGCGCAGCAATGCCCAGCGCGCTCACGAGCAGCAGCGCCGCGAGCGTCCATGTGCTATTTGAACTTGGTGAGGTCGTCATCGCCGTTCCAGGGCGTACTCCGGTCCTTGCTGGCCTCGCGCTCGGCCTTGACCACGTCCGGGCTGACTTTCGCCGCAGCATTGCCGAAATTACCGCGTACAAAAGTCAGAATCGCGGCAATTTGATTGTCGTCGAACCTGGCTTTGAACGACGGCATCGCACCGTGATAGGTGGTTCCCTTGACCGTCAGACTTCCCGTGATGCCATGTAAAAGTATGCTGGCCAGCACCCGGTCCTGGCCAGCAACCCATTCGGACCCGGCCAGCGGAGGAAAGGCGCCAGGCACGCCGGCGCCGCTTGCCTGATGGCAGGCTGCGCAGTTGGCAGCATACAGCTCGGCGCCGTTGGCCGACGAAACGCTTTTGACCTTCTCTTCAAGGGTGGAGATTGTGCGCAGGTCCCCAAGCGTGGGGTCGTCGTCGCGCTGGTTGATGAAAATGTAGGCGACCGCCCAAATAAACACCCCGAGCACGAGCGCAATGACGATCCATGGCACGGGCCTGTTCATTTCCTCGGGATCCGGATTTTCACGCGCCCGAACCTGCTGTTTGCGTTGGTCAGCCATCGCCCGATGCCCTTGTCATGGTTGGGTCGCTGCGCGCACCGGATAGGTGTGATCCAGGGCCTGCAAATAGGCGACCAGATCGAGCACCTCGGCTTTCGCAACCACCACATTGCCGATCGGGTTGAAGCCCGCGGGCATTTGCACGACTCTGTCGCCCGGCTCCGCCGCGCCTTTCACGTCGAACAGGAAGGGATAGGCCGGCATGATGGACGCCGCCGTGTACGCCCGTGGCTGAAACAGATGGGCGAGGTGCCAGTCGGCGCTGGGTTGCCGCGCGCCGATATTAAACAGGTCGGGGCCGGTGCGCATGGTGCCCAGCAAATGCGGCTTGTCAAAAACGTAGTCCGCCGCGACCGACGCGCGCCCCCAGCCGCGCTTGTCGTCCGGAGCCTGCGCTTTGTCGCGTGGCTGCTGGGAGTGGCAATACACACAGCCATTCTGGATGTAGACCGCGCGTCCGCGCAGCTGCGCCGTAGTGTAGGGATGCAAGGCAGCGGGCGCCGCCAGGTTTTTCACTTGAAAAAACGGTAGCACGATGAAGGCAGCAGTGGCCAAGGCAAGCGTCACCATTGCGCCACCAAGGAGTTTGAGTTCGTCTTCCATGGTCAGGCTTCAGCGCTGTGCGCAGCAAGGTGGCGCGTATGCAGCAGCGCTGCCCCGGTACGCGCCGGCCCATGCCGCAACGCCATCGCGGCAAAGTGGGCAGCGAAAACCAGATGGCCCAGCGTCATGATGAAGCCACCCACCGAGCGCATTCTGAGGTAAGGCATCGTCACGATGACCGAGTCGATGAACGGCCTGGACGCGTCGAGCATGGCGAGGCCTTGCAGCCAGCCGCCAATGGTCAGGCTGATGAAGTACACCGAGAAACCTGCGACGACGAGCCAGAAGTGCGTCGCGATCAGGCCCGGGTACGGCCACTCCCATGACATCACGCGCGGCATGACGAAATAAATCGCGCCAAACATGACCATCGTAAAAAATCCATACACACCAAGATGTGCGTGCGCCACGGTGAAGTGGGTGAAGTGGGTGATGGTGTTGACACTCCGGAGCGCTTCGACGGTTCCCTGGATGGAGCTCAGCGTGTACATCATGCCGCCGAGAACAATAAAGCGCAGCGTCGGCGAATAGACCAGTTTACCGAAATGGCCGCGCATGGTCATATGCTGGTTGATGGAAAACGCGATCACCGGCACCAGCATCATCACGCTCTGAACGATGGACAGGGTGATGAGCCAGCCGGGAACCGGGCCGCCAATCAAGTGATGCCCGCCCACTTGTCCATAAAAAAACGCAAGGGTCCAAAAACCCAGCAGGGAGAGGTTGTAGGACTGAATCGGGCGGCCAATGATTTTCGGCAGAAAATAGTAGACCGATGCCAGCGCCATCGGCGTGTAGAAAAGGCCGAGCACGTTGTGGCCGAACCACCAGTTCATGGTTGCCTGTTCGACGCCAACGTGAACGGCGGGCAGATTGGCGATCAAAAACAGAATGGGGAACCAGAACAGCGCAGCCCCCATATACCAGATGGAAACGTAGAGATGGTCGACCTTGCGCGCTTGCAGCGTGTAGACCAGCGGGACGCCGACCAGCGCGCCGCCAGCGACGAGCAAAATGTCGACCTGCCATGGGATTTCAAGCCATTCCATACCATCGCTCAAGCCCACAGCGATGCATCCAAGGCCGGCGATCAGCCCTGCGGTCCAGAGCATGCAGCCAACGATGGCGACTCTGCCGCCGACCAGCCTGGTTTTTAACAGGCGCGGCAGCAACCAGATTGCAATGCCGAGTGCCGCCATCGGCGCCCAGCCGTAGGCGACCGCGTTGAGGTGAATCGTGCGTAGCCGGCCGAACGTCAGCCAGGCCTGCTGGACGAGGAAGTCGGGTTGGTGAAGCTTGATGGAGCTGGTCAGGCCTGCAAGGGAGGCGACGATCAGCCAAATCACGGCGCATGACAAGAGAAGGAAGACCACAAAGGCGGACGACCGGTCGGCTTCCACGCGCTCGCGCAATTGCTGCTGCAGAACCGCATCGTGCGCTGTGCCAGGCGCGCCTGCTGGTCCGTGCTCGCCCTGCCCCGACAGTCCGGCCTTTTGCGCGGGTGTGGCAGCGGGCTCTTCAACGGTACCGATTTCGCCCTCTGAAAAAATCACGTTGGCGGCCGCGGCGGACGGGTCGAACAGGCGTTTGCGCAGCGACCAGATGAAGACAAACAAACCGGTGATCGACAGTACGAACGAAGCGAGCAAAAGCGCGACGGTGTTCATGGCTTTGATTGGTCAATGTTTCGGCGTGGGCAGTGCGGGCGCGGCGCTGCGTCGGTCCCGGCAAGCGCTGTTGACGACCCAATAGTGGCGCGCCGCCGTCGGTCCGGGTAGGCTCAGAAACCGCTCGAAGAAGGCGTATCAGGTACTGCAGGCGGCGCTCAGGTCGCTGTACCTGGCCATCGACATTCAAAAAGTTCGATACGTGGATATTGCGATATCGAGATATGTAGATTATGATGCCCTTCTCGCTGCCTGGACGACCCCGTCCCGCGGCATCCCGCAATCATGCCAAGGACCCTATTTTGGAATATTCGACACTCTTCAACCCGATCCGCCTCGGGCCCTTCACCCTGAAAAGCCGTATCGTGCTGCCGCCCTTGACGCGCTCGCGCAGCACGCAGCCCGGGAACATTCCGAACGACCTGATGGCGACCTATTATGGCCAGCGCAGCGGCGCCGGTTTCATGGTTACCGAAGGCAGCCAGATCGAACCGCGCGGCCAGGGTTACGCCTGGACGCCGGGCATCCACACCGCGGCCCAGGTCGACGGCTGGCGCAAGGTAACCGAGCGGGTACACGCCGAAGGCGGCGTCATTTTCTCCCAGCTGTGGCATGTGGGCCGCGTCTCGCACACCACGCTGCAGCCGGACGGCGGCGCACCGGTGGCGCCATCGGCCATCCAGGCGCAGGGCGTGAGCGTCTTCATCGAGACGGCGCCAGGCGTCGGCGCGCTGGCCGAGCCATCCATGCCGCGCGCCCTGCGCCATGAAGAAATCGGCGAGCTGGTGGCGCTGTATGCGCAGGCCGCGGAAAACGCCATCGCGGCCGGTTTCGACGGCGTCGAACTGCATGCCGCGAATGGTTACCTGATCAACCAGTTCATCTCGGCGCACAGCAACCAGCGCGAGGACGAATACGGCGGCAGCCTTGAAAACCGTTTGCGCTTCCTGCGCGAAGTCACGCAGGCCGTGGCCGACAAGGTTGGCAAGGAGCGCGTCGGCGTGCGCTTCGCCCCGCTGTTCCAGGGCACCGACGAAGCGCGCGTCTATCTCGGGCTGGTCGAGGACGATCCGCACGGCACCTACGTCGAAGCGGTCAAGGTGCTCGAAGACATCGGCATCGCCTACCTGTCGCTGGCCGAAGCGGACTGGGACAATGCGCCGGAATTGCCGGAAACGTTCCGCGTCGCGGTGCGCGAGGCGTTCAGCGGCCTGATCATCTATGCCGGCAAATACACGGCCGCGCGCGGCGAACGCGTTATCGAGAAGGGTTGGGGCGACCTGATCGCATTCGGCCGGCCATTCATCGCCAACCCGGATTTGCCACAGCGCATAGCCAACGGCTGGCCGCTGAACCCGGCCGATCCGGCGTCCATGTATGGCGGCACCAGCGTCGGCTACACCGACTACCCCCGTTTCGGCACCTGAGCGTTAGTGCAGACGACCAGCGCTTGTTGTTGGCATCGCGAATATCGTAATATGTAGAAAAATCGATATAGTGGGATCTATGAGTGTTGACGTCAGCGAAGTATTAAAAGCCCTGGACAATCCGGCCCGACTGGCCATTCTCGCCTGGCTCAAGGAACCGGCCAGGAATTTCCCCGAGCAAGCGGTCGACGCCGACCAGGTCGGCGTGTGCGTCAGCATCATCCAGGCACGCGCCAAGCTGTCGCAATCGACGGTGTCCTTGTACCTGGCGACGCTGCAGCGGGCCAAGCTGGTGACGTCGCAGCGTATCGGGCCATGGACTTATTACAAGCGGCACGAAGAAAATATCGCCGCGTTCCAGGAAGCCCTGGGAGCGCTGATCTGACGGCGCCTGGCGATCTGTCTCCCGCCACCGCCACAAGCGATCATGAGGGCAGATGCCTACAGCGCGAAAATATGGCGCGATTTTTTCAGCATCGTCCCTCATATTTTCTTTTTATGCGTGTATGTCGCCGGTTTACTTGAGACTTTCAAGGTTCTGGGCGCAGTTAATTGTTGCAGTGCCGCTCAGGGCAATACTTCCCGTCGAACCAAATCCCGTATTTGCTGGCATCGGCAGCTTGGTAATGGTCAGCACAATCTGGCCGTGCGAAATGGCCGACACCTTGATGGCAGACGAAACGACGCTGCTACTGCTGAGCCATTGCATCCCATCCGGTTGATACAGTCCCCAGTCCCCAAAGCCGGCGTTAATCGTCTGGCCAACCGTGAGCGCTTGCGCGTTGCTCGTGGATGTCAGCTGGATGGTCCTGCCGTCACTGGCACGAAATATAATGTCGAAGCCGCGCGGCATTTGTGCGGCTCCGAGACTGAAGTAGGTGCATTTGCCACCGCCAACAGCTGGGACAACATTGCCGAACTGGCCTGCGGCGGCACCCAGACACATATTGGCGCCGGCCACGGTCGTACTGCACATTGCCGACGACCCCTTAAATTCGGCGACATTCGCATTTGTCGGCGTTCCCTGAAATAGCGCGGCGATCGTGAAGCTGGCCTCAACCGGGCCGTATGCGTTGGGCGCTGGTGCAGAACTCGCTGGTTGCGCAGGCGATGCAATGGCCGATGCCGACTCCGTCCCGCCCCCACCGCATGCCGTCAACAAGACGACACTGGACGACATCATTGCAGCAGCGAGTGCTCTTGAAAAATTTTGGTTCATTGAAGGCTTTCTAGAATGGCAAGGCTGAATACACCCGAGTTCGGGAAGGTGGCAGGGCCCGTTCACGCCATCACTGCGTTGGCCGCTAACATGTCGGCCCCGAGCCTTTGCAGATTGCTTCGTTAGTTGTTACCGAAGAGGATGCCGACTGGCAGCTCGGTGAGTTCCGGCTGACCTTCCAGGCGCACACTCTTCGCCCCGGTCGCCTTTTCGATCGAGCGGACGGTATCGAGAATGGTCTTGTTGACCCACTGTTCTGGTGTGCCGACCAGCGAGTTGGCGATAGTGCGTGAAATTTGATACACGCCGCCTTCGGTCTTTTTGAACACCGCATATGTATTGAGGCGATAGCCGGCCTGGTATTTGTACAGGCAGCTGTACAGTGTCAAGTTACTGGAGCCAGAGATACTGCGCTGGGCGCGCGATGTCCATACCGCGTCGTCGCATCGCGCCGCCTTCAAGCTCACGCCACCGTTCTGCATCGCTGCCATTTGCATCATGGCGCCCATGCCAGAGTTCGACCCTGCCAGCGTCGCACCGATGTCGTCGATGACAAAACGACCCGGTTCGACCGGAACCGTCTTGCCCATCTGAAGCGGCGACATCTGGTTAAGGTCATTCGTATTTTGTGCCAGTCCGTCAGCGGCGGCATTCGTCACGACGCTTGTGCCAGCCGAGGTTTTGAAATCGAAAATATGGTACATCTCGACGGTGGTATTTCGGTTGGCCAGGTAGCTATTGCCCGTGGCGCAACCGGTGAGTGCGACGATGACGGGAAGAATGACGAGAGCGATTTTTTTCATGGATAACCTTTGTTAGTCAGCCGAGATTGCCAAGCAGCAATTTCCCTGCACTAGAAGCATCCTATTGGCGTCAAACGCGTTGCGCCACAGCCGTGCGACGAGTCAAAGGGTTTCCGGAATGAGTGAAGGAAAAATTGGCATTGGACATCATTTTCCAACGCTGACGCTGCGGCACATCGCGAACCGATCGGCTACGCTATCCGTGGCGATGATGTGATGGACGCACATCCCCCGGCGCCTGCATTGGCAACGCCGGCGCTGTTACAGCTGCCGAAACGCGGCCTGATAGCCGACGCTGACATTCAAGCGCTCATCGCGGTCACGCAGCCGAACCTCCATGTGACCATCAGCGCGATAGATGGATTCGACCCGGCGCAGGTTCACAATTGCGCCACGGTTAACCTGAATAAAATCGTCCGGATTAAGCTCGTCCATCAGGTCCTTGATGGGCTTGCGAATCAAGGCCTCTGCATGCGCCGTGACGACCCGCGTGTACTTTGCATCGGCTTGAAAAAAATAGATTTCATCCGTTGTAATCAGGCGCAGAAGGCTGCCCACAGAGGCCTGAATCCAGCGCAGATATTTCGGTTCGGTTTTCGGCACCGCAAGCGCCTCCCACACGGCAGTCGGGACGGGCGCCCGGTCACGGCCAAGCGTCGCCTTCAAGCGCTCGATGGTCTGCATCAGCCGGCCACGATGCAAGGGCTTGACCAGGTAGTCTGAGGCGCCGAGGTCGAACGCTTCAAGCGCATGCTGGTTATAAGCCGTCAGAAACACGACGGCCGTCCTGCCCTGAATAACCTTGGCGACTTCCAGGCCAGTCAGCTGCGGCATATTGATGTCGAGGAAGACGACATCGGGCGCCAACGCTTGAATTGCACGCAGCGTGCCGACCCCGTCGCTCGTTTCGGCCACAATATTCAGCTCGGGCCAAAGGGCTGACAGCGCCTCGCGAAGTTCCGCGCGAAGAATGGGCTCGTCTTCTGCGAGGATTGCTGTTGACATGTCTACTCGTTTTCTGAAATGGGAATAACGATGCATGCCATGAAGCCGCCGGCCGCCATGGCCCCCACCTCGAGCCACGCACGGTTGCCGTAAATTGCCTCGAGACGTTGCCGGATATTGCTCAAGCCCACGCCACTGCCCTGCACGCTTGAGAAGCCGGCGCCGTTGTCGAGTACGGTCAATCTTAAGTGCTGCTGTTCCCGCACGGCGCTGATGCTCAGCTTGCCGTCCGGCTTGTTGTTCAGACCATGCATGATTGCGTTCTCGACCAGGGAGATAAGCATCGCCGGCGGAAACGCCATGCTCGTGACGTCGGCCGAGTTGATGAACGAATACGAAAGCCGCTCGCCCATGCGAATTTTCATGATGGCGAGGTAATGCAAGACCAAATCGAGTTCTTTGCTGACCGTCGACACATCCGATCTAAGCTCTTCAAGGGTGCTGCGCAGATACACGATCAGGTGGTCCATCATCGATTCACCCTGCTCGACACTGGAGCGATACAGATGGCGCACGTTCGCCAGCGTGTTGAACAGAAAATGAGGCTCAATCTGCGCCTGCAAAATCCGCAGTTGCGACTCCACTGCCTGATGCCGCAGCTCATCTTGCTTGCGTACGGCAACGGACAGGGCAAGCTCGCTGGTCAGGGGCTCAAGCAGGTTGGTCTGGAGGTAGCGCATCACGGCCAGCACGACCGCCGGGTTGGGAAACAATTCAAGCCGGTGGATTCCGCCTCGCAGTTCGCAGCGCACGCGCAGCTCCGCGGCGGCGGCGCCGTGCGCGGCGAGCGTGACAACGACGCGAATCGGCAACAGCGCCCAGCTCAACGAATAGGACTGCGGCCGGTCTGGCTGACTGCGAATAATGTTGACATTGGCTTGATAGAACATCCTGGAAAAGCGTGGGGTCATCTCGCTCATCAACCTCTCGACGTGCTTGTCGAGCACCATGGCGACATGCTCGCAGGCGGCCTGGATGGCAATCCGTTTTTCGTTAAACGTACCAGCAAATAAGGCACTGAAATCGGCGCCATTGCGTTTCAACGACAGACACCGCCACCACGAAATCGAGATCGAGTAGACGATGGCCAATTGCGCCAAAAATAAAAAAACAGGCCATGAGAATTGCGCCGGCAAATCGGCGCTTACTGGCGCTGGCTCAGAGGTCAGGTCGTCAAACGCAAAGATCACAAACAAGATAACGGCGCCACGCGTGACGACTTGCATCGCGACCTGCAACTGGATGCGCCAAGCGAAGGCGCATGCGGTGCGGGGTAAAACCGGCTTGCGCGCGCGGTGAGTCATCCAGCAGAGAAACGCCGCCTCAAACCCGGCATACGCCACAAAAAACGCCAGCGCAATGCGCATATCGACCAGCATCGACGCGCTGTCCATGTACGAACCATAGACTCGGCCCGTCAGCAACGGGATTATCACAATCAGGAGAAGCAAGGGAAGGTCCGCAAGCCGCCAAACACG
The DNA here is from genome assembly GCF_036688685.1 of Massilia sp. S19_KUP03_FR1. NCBI lineage: Bacteria > Pseudomonadati > Pseudomonadota > Betaproteobacteria > Burkholderiales > Oxalobacteraceae > Massilia > Massilia sp. S19_KUP03_FR1. The sequence continues at coordinate 174,221 of NZ_JAQQPS010000013.1, forward strand.
CGTCGATGTTTTCATGCAAGGACCGCCGATTCCGCGCACTCAAGATGCGCCCGGATCCGCTTTCCTTCCGCCCTGTCGTTTGTCAATACCGATGTGTCGATGCCAACAGCATCAAGCATGGCCAAGGTACTTATGTCGATTGCGCCGGCAGATATTGCTTGCGTGCTCAGATTCATCGTTCGCTCCAGCTTGTTCAGATGTTCGCAGGATGCCAACTTCGCCCGACCGGCGCACCTGCTATGCGATGAATTCTGGCAAACGCGGAATGTAAGCCAGTTTTGATTGGATTTGCCAGATGGTGCATGCACGCCGCAAGGCGCGTTCAGCTGCACGCTCGGCCGTGTTTGCCAAGGGGGCTTGATCTTCGGTGATTTAATCCAAGCTGTCCATGTTATTTCCTTGAAGAACCATTCTGGACGCCTGTTTTTCCTTCATCGATCAAAAAACAACGGTAAGCGTCGTCCCGTCTTCGCAATTACCCATATCTTTCCGACGCCACGACTGGACCATCTCTAGGCTACCCAGCAATATCGGGTGATATGAAAAAAAATCGGTGCTGCAAACAGCACTGAGTCGAGCCGGTCAAGCATACCGCCATGACCCTCGATCATCTGGCCCCAGTCCTTGATCGCCCGGTCACGCTTGATGGCTGACATGACGAGCCCGCCGAGGAATCCCATCAATGCAATGACAAAGGCGATCAAGGCCGCCTTCAGTGGCGAGCCGCAGGGCGTGATCCACCACAACGCTGCGCCCAACGCCGTGGCGCTGGCGACGCCGCCGACGAGGCCTTCCAGGGTCTTGGATGGCGACAGCCGTGGCGCGATCTGGGTTCGCCCGATCAGTTTGCCCCATACGTACTGCAGCACGTCGCTGCCCTGCACAACGATCACCAGGAAAGCGATCAGAAGCAGGTTGCGGCCCTCGAAGCCCGAAACAGGCAGCATCAACAAGGCTGGTACGTGCGACAGGCAGAACACGCAGATCATGAGCGCCCATTGGAGACCCGCGCAGCGCTGCAGGAAACCCGTGGTGTCCGATGATAGTGCCGACAGGATGGGCATGATCAGGAAGACGACCACCGGAATGAAGATGGCGAACAGTCCATGCCAGTTCATATAAATTAGGACGTATTGACAGGGCAGGACCAGGAAAAACGCCGCAACGATCGCCCGGTGGTCGCCGCGCCGCGTTGCGGTGATGGTGACGAATTCGCGCAGGGCAAAAAAAGACATGAGGCCGAACAGGACGATGATTGCCGTGCGTCCCAGCGCAAATGCCAGCCCCAACACGCCCGCCATCCACCACCACGCTTTGACCCGCAAGGCAAGGTTATCGATCACCGCATGCGCCTGAGCATCCGGCGTGCGCCAGCGCAATAAAGCGGTAACAAGTGACGCGCTCAGCAAGACCCCAACAGTGCCGCCGCACAGGAGCCAGAATTCAGGCGCTAACGCTGGACTTGGCATGGCCTATTCCAGGCTGGGGGCGAACCCCAGCAGAGCTGCGCGGCAGCGATGCAAGAACTGATCCTTGATCTCACCTTCCTGCAGCAGGATGGGCGCGCCAAATGTCACCGTGCACAGTAAAGGCACGGGAATCCATTCACCCTTCGGCATCACGCGATCGAGATTGTCGATCCACACCGGGACAAACTCGATATCCGGGCACGCACACGCAAGATGGTAGACGCCGCTTTTAAACGGTAACAGTGCCTGGTCGGTGGTGTTGCGCGTGCCTTCAGGGAAGACAATCAATGAGTCGCCCTCTTGCACAGCTTGCGTCATTTGCGCGACGGGATCGTCACCCACTTCGCGGCAGTCACAGCGGCTGATCAGCAGTGAATTGAACACGTCGATACCGATGAAGCGCCGCAAGCGGGAAGCATTCCAGTAGTCTGCGCCAGCGACCGGCCGGGTGATAAGGCGTAGTGGCGGGGGCAGGCAACCCCGGATCAGCACGAAATCAACATGACTGCGATGATTCGCGAAATAAACACGCGGGGCTGCGCTGGGCAGGCAGCCGCGCCAGCGTGCTTTTGCCCCTGTCAGCAGACGAGCCGACAGGACGATGGCATCTGCGATTTGTCGGGCGAGCCAATTCATGGTTGTTGAAGGAGTAAACCCATGCCGGCTGCCAGCAACTGCAGTGCCGTCACCACGACGGTGATCCTGACAAAGCGAAATGCGCCGAGTGAGCGTGCTGTTAACGAGCGGCTGGCATTGGTTCGAGTGCACAGGGCTAAAACAGCGAGCGCGTCGTCGAGTGCGGCAAGATCGTGCGGGCCATGGGCGCTTGCGAGGACGTCAAACAACTGGCGGTCGATTTCGATGCGAAGCAACAGATACAGTTGGATGGCCGCCAGAAACAACGTCGCTGCGCCCAGCGCAGTCGCCATCGGTTTGACGTCAGTACGCTGCACAAGCACGGCCGCCAAAATCAAGCCCGCCATATTCAGATGCGCGGCGGCGCGCAAGCTGCTACCCGTTACACACGCGAGCCATTTACTGACGCCATCCGCCAGGTTGCATGTGTCTTTATATGGCATCGTCCACTCCGCTTAAAGGCCGATGTTCCGTTTGATTCCGCTTCGTCGACATATAAGCCGCCAGCCCCTCCATACTGCGCGGCCCGAGCGTGACGCCAGGTCTGGCGGCACGCAGCTGTGCCAGCAACTGCGACGGCGCAACTGGCTGCGGGGATTGGTCCGCTAGCCATGCAGCTGCCACCAGCGCGCTGCGCGAATAGCCGAGCGCGCAGCAGACCAGGACCGTGCGTCCATCCGCCTGCCACGCATGGATGGTGTCCACGGCGACGCGCAGATCGCTCTCGCTTGGTACGGTCAGATCAAGTACCGGTATGCAGCGATACACGCTGGGACGAACCAGCCGCGGGAGTTCCGCTGTGAGGTCGAGCACGGCATTCGCCCCGGTGCGGCGTAGCTCGGCAGCGGTCGGAAAACGGCCCAGCCAAAGTCCTTCTGCCACGCGCGACGCGCCTGGCTGGCCGCGTGTCCACCACCTGGCATTGAAAAAGGCGCCGCACAGATAGGGCGCCAACAGGCACCAGCTTGCCATTGGAAATGTGCCATCGGCCTGTTTTCCAAGGCCGTCTGGTCGACCGGCGTGATACTGCTGTGCGACGCAGGCGAGCGCGAGCGCGGTCCAGGCGAGCAACAAGCCTGCGGCGAGGGTGTCGCGCACGATGGCCAGCGATAGCAGCGCCATTGCCGCTGCACCGATGCCATAACAACGTGCGATCCGACGGGTTTGCTCGCACCGCAGTGCCCTGCCCGTCGGTTCGGAAAGCGGAAACGCAAACACGCACAGGCAGCCTGCCAGCCAGCCGCTGGGCACGTCGATGAAATGGTGCTGATAGGTCGTCAGCACAGACACGCCGATCAGCGCAAACCAGCCATGGAGTAACCACCGCCAGCCACCCCGCGCGCGCGCCGCGTAAGCCACCCATAGTATTAAGAGCAGGCTGATGTGAAGCGACGGTGCCTGATTGAATGGCTTGTCGAATCCGCCCAATAAGGTGAACAGCGTTCCGGCCCATCCATGGGCAGGAGGATGCTCGAAGGCGAAACGCAGCGGAAAGGCGACAAAGCAGGCGACCGAAATCAATTGCGCCGCCAGCAGCCGCTTTGCGTGCGTCAACAGCATCGCGCGTGTTGACCAAAGAAAGAAGGAACCGGCGTAGAAAAAATCGATCGACCAGTACGGCAGTATCGTCCAGGGAATGAATGGAATGTGCCGCTCCCACGCGAAGTACAGGGACGGAATATCGACGCGCTGGCTGGCAAGCCAGTTTGACCAGGCATAGGAGGTAAAAAACAGCGCGCCCATGCCGGCCAGCAGCAACGGCGCAAGCCAATTCGGTTTCGGGCCTGGCGGCAAAGGCAGCTGATCCGCCCGGATGCGTAGCCGCTCGTTCGTCACGCTGCGTGTCCAATCCGCCGTGCCAGGCTGACGGTGAAGATACCCCATGGATCAATGCGCTGCGCGATCTTCTCGAAACCCGCTTCGCGCACCAACTCGTCCATTTCTGCTTGCGGACGGCGCCGCATGACCCAGGCAGAACCCTGCCGGTGACTGGTCAGTGCGCGGGCGATAAATTCCAGTTGCGGATGCCACGGTTGGCCCGTGTAGATCAGATAGCCTCCCGCACCGACTGCCTGGGCCAGACCGCCCAGCGAGCGGGCGACCATGTCGTTGTCGCCGAACAGCTCATACAGGCCCGATACGATGGCAAGTGTTGGCGCCTTGAGTGTGGCGAGGCTGCGCGCATCGAACGCGTCGCCTGTCTCAAAACGCGCCAGGCGCTCGAGTCCTTTGCTGCGGATGAGCGCGCGCCCCTGCTGCACATTGATATCGCTGTAGTCGCGCAGCAAAATATCTTGTACCTCCGCGCCGTTGATGCGCGCCTTCTGCGAGGCCAGCGCATCGAGCACGTAGCGGCCATGACCGGCCGCGATATCGACAATGCGTACTGGCACGCTGGCATGATGCAGCCGAAGAATGGCATTCCCGATCAGTTCCTCGACGTGCTGCTTGCGCTGGCGGATACCGCGCCAGCCAATGGCATCGAGGTAATTGCGGTCGACCATACGGCCGATCCCGAAACGCCCCGCCGCCTGGTTGCGGTAGACGTAATCCAGGGTTGAGCCGGAATCAAAGCCCGTCTGATGCCCGAGCCTGACACCATCGGACAAAACACCTCCCAGCCGCAAGCCGGCGCGCGTCATGCCCCAGTACAAGGCGGCTGGGCTACCAGTGGCCGGTGGCTTGGCCAGGCGGTCGGCTTCATCCTTGAAACTACCGCGCAGGTGCGCCTGGCGCAGCGACACCGGTGTCGCTGGCGACGCCAGTTCGCGTCCAATGAAGCGCCGTATCGCCGCCACCGCTGGCGCGCGATCGCGTTCTCCCAGCGTGTCATGAAAGAAGCCGTCGAGCACGATGCACTCTTTGACATGCGAGCCGAGCCGCCCAAAGAATGCGTCCTGGGGTCCACGATGGACCACCCAATCTGCCCCGGAGATCAACAGCAATGTGGGCACGGTAATGGCCGCTGCGTTTTCCACAATGCGCTGCGCGGTGTCGTACAGATCGAGCAGGATATTGACGGCGATTGGCCGCGTGATGAGCGGATCCTGGCGATAGCTGGCGATGCGCGCCGGATCATGCGTCAGGTATGTTGGCTTCACGTAGCTGTTGACGAAAAACGTTCCGCGCAGCCGATACAGCAGGCGCAGTCCCGCGCGGGCAAATGGCACATACAGTTTCACCTTGAAGGCGGGCGAGGCCACCACCAGGCAGCGTATGCGCGGCGCGTAGTCATGCACCCAGGTGGTGGCCAGCACGGCGCCGACGCTTTGCGCAATGACGGATATCTGCTCGACCCGGATACCATAGGTGTCCGTGATATGGTCGACAAAGGTCTGGACATCGCGCACCGAGTCCGCCAGGCTCGGACTGTAGCCGCGCTCGCCTGGTGAACGGCCGTGACCGCGCGCGTCCCACGCGAAAAAGGCGTGGTCAGGCAGGTCCAGTTCATCGCACAGGTGGGCCACCCGGCCGGAATGCTCGTGCCCTCGATGGAACAGAATGACCGCATCTTGCGTATTTTGCGCATGCGAGCTGACGGCCGGCCAGTAGCGATAGAACAGCGATTGGCCATCATGGGTGACAAAAGAAGACTCTGACGGATTGCGTGTCATAAGATCGGCTCCGAAGATTGCGTTGAGATCTGCCTGGATTCAATGATTCCGCCGCGCACCCGCTTGAAAATGGTCAGGATCGACAAAGTCGACAACCCGATCCACACAATGTGACCCAGCGGACCAAGGCCCATTCCGAGCCCGATCCAGAGCGATAGCGCGCCAAGGATGAACGCACGGTCGCTCTTGCCGAGCGGCCCGTCGTAGCGTCGACTGGCGCGCGCCAGTGGCCCTATCAGGCCAGCGCATTCGACCAGGACCGCCGACAAGGCAAACACAAACACGTCGGCACCGCCAAACGCGCTTGTCTGAACAAAAGGGGCGATCAAGGCCAGGTCGGAAACGATGTCTCCCAGCTCGTTGAGATATGCGCCCAGTGTGCTTTGCTGCCCGTGCTCCCGGGCCAGCATGCCATCGATGGCGTTGAGCGCCATCCGCATGAAAAGCCATGGCGGCAGGATCAGAAACAGCGCCGGCCGCTGTGCCAGCGCCGCGACCAGAGCGCCGACCACCAGCGAGGCAATTGCTGCAAGCACGGTCACCTGGTTGGCGCGCACCCCGCAACTGGCAAGGCGTCGCACCAAGGGCCGAAGCCACGCCTGGAACTGCGGCTTGATCTGATAGAGGGTCATGGCATGCCGCCTTGCTCCAGCGCGTGTGTCGCGCTCAATATGCTGATCGGTGACGTCGAAAAAAGCTGTCGCAGTGCTGACTGGCTTGCAAGATCCGGCGTGAAGATAGTTGCATGGAGGAATGATCGTCACATTGACGCTGGGCAAGTCCCGTCAAAGGCTGCGCCTGCGTTCATCGCATCATTGACTGGTGTGTCGGGTAAGAGGTTGCGGCCGTCATCTACTGGCTTGCGGGTTTGTTTGCACGGGCGCTCGTGGGGGGCCACGATGGTAATGCAGCCTGACTGGCCAAGGTAGAAATAATATGGTATCCAGTTAATGCGCCGTCGACTTAATCCAAGTGATGTGAACGAAAAGTGAGAAGTTCAAATCAATGGACAAACGATGATATTTTATACATTCACTGCACTTTTGTCTCAGCTTGCGATTGCACTTATATGGTTTTTAATCGTAGACTTGGGCAAAAACGATGCCGATATCAGAGGTATTGGCGTGTATCTGGTACTGATTAGTGGGATTCCGCTTATCACACATTGCCTTACCAATATTGTGATTTGCAGGGTACTCAAAGACCGGCCATTCATCATCGCTTTCCTCTTGTCTATTTTCATCTACATCGGTGAATTCGTTATATATCTCGAAATAGTGACTGGTTCGGGCAGTGGACATTTTGATCAAGATATAGTTATTTTCTTTTCATTTTCGCTCATCCCGATGATCTCTAATCTTCTATTATTTTGGCTCGTCGGAATCAGGCACAGTGATTTTTTTGAAGGATGCAAAATACAAAGGGTATGGAAAAGGAAAAATAGCGGCCTATTGTTATAGGCCGTTGTGAGGGTGACTTTGTCCATTTGCGGAAGAACGCGAAGCTGGCGCACGACAAGGCGTCGGGGCGCAAAGTCTTGCCCCTGCTGACAGACTACACCGCGCTCTTCAAGCAGTTCGGCGACAACCCGGACTGCAAGCGGTGGTTGACGGACTCGGTGTTTGATGCGACGTATCAGAAGCGCCTCACAGGCACGACGGCCGCGCCAGGCCAGCGGCCGTCGCACCCCGGGTCTGTGCCTGAGACGTCAAGTCAGTCGGGCGCATTTTCTCGTTTAACAAATAAAACCCTTCCCGATCGGCGCCAGCTGTGTTTCCCGGTCGAATCGCGTCGGCGCAGCCTGCCCCGTTTGTGCAGCCGCCATACCGCGCCCAGCATCGGCGGCGAACGGTTCGGCGGCAGCAACCGCGTCGACCAAGCGCTCCACCATGTCGACGCCCTCGACCGGAAACGTTCCGCCCCCCTCCCGGTAACGCCGCAGCTTGTACAGGAAGTGGCGCTCCGATCCCATTATAAAGTGTCTATTCCGAGATGCCATTCTCCTTCGCCAGGGCCGACACCGACCTGTTCTCCGGCGGCATCATCTGCCGAAGAATGGCTTCCTTGCGTTCTGCTCGATACTGGTTCACTGCACGTCTTTGCTCCGCCCCGCATGGATTAAATTGATTCAAGTGACGCGACATCTATCCTGACATAGGGGGAACTGTCGATAATATTTACATGGTAACGATTTTGGATTAGCTAAGGCTTTGTAAACACAGAGGAATAATTATTGGCATCGAAATTGCTTGCAATGGTGAATCCAACCATAAAGAAAGCTCGCCATGAAAACGGAACGTTTGATTGCTTTTTTCGGAGGTTTACTGGTGTCGGCGGTGACGCAAGCTGGGCCGTTGCTCGAATCGCTCGACTATGTTCGATTTTATGGGTCGAACGACCCTGCTGGCTGGTATGCCTGCGAGAACCGCACAGGGGCGGGATGCGCTGGATCGGTTGCAGTGCCAGAAACCAACTGGACTCTGAATTTCAAGGCCTCGGGCACGGGTGGATATGGAATCCTGAAAGCGCGTGCGGAGGTCGAGCTGACAGGCGATGCCAGCCAAGGCGAGTTCCCATCCTTCGCTTCCGTCGGCGCACGTACCAGCTTCCGTGACGTGTATGTATTTCATGGAGGCAATGGAACTGGAACTGCGCAATTCAATTTTGCCGTGGACGGCATCGCTGACAGTAGCGGCGGCGCGACTGCCCGCAGTTTATTTCAATATGTTCCCGTGATTGGCGGGTACGAAATGTGGGATCAACAGCGGAATTTCGAAGTGCGAGACGGCGTTGCGACTGTCACTGTGCCATTTCAATTCAACCGGCCCACTGAATTCATCATCGGTTTCTACGCACTGGCACAGATCTGGAGTTGGGAGCCAGACAGCAAGGCGGTCGCCGATTTCAGCAACACAGCTATTTTGAATCAAATTATCGTTCGAGACGAGCGCGGGAATCTGGTGAAAGATTTCAGTGTTACAGCAGAGTCAGGTACGGACTATACGGCGACGGGAGTCGTGCCGGAACCGACTACTGCCCTACTAATGCTGGCGGGCATACTCGCATTGGAAGGGGGACGTCGTCGGGCATTATTGCAGAAGCGGGTTGTTTCTCATTGATGAACGCAAGGCCACTTCGGCGCTGGTGCGGCGCTGGGAACTGTCCGCACCATCGTTGACACGGCAGGTGACGTATCCGATGCAACCCAGGCGCAAAGCTGTGACATCCTTGTCAATGCAGTGGAAGCGATTATTGCTGGCCTTCCACTAAGAGACGCTTGAAGTTCCGGTTCGGGTCGGATCCGGCCCTACCGATTTCAACAACTGTTCGCGCATCCGCTAGTGGCGAGCCGACTGCCATCCTGACTGCAAATAGATATTCTGCTCGCGGTACGTCGTGCGAATGGAATCGATGTTCTCGACGGTGTCCTTCTGCATCAGTTCAAGCCAGTTCCTCATCAAACGCCTCTCCATCCTCCGAAATCGGCCGGTCCGTCGCCGGTTCAATGTGCGGGTTTCGTGTTCTATACAAGCATGATGGTTGATCCGGAAATACGGTATGGCAGGCAGAACCGCGCTGTGGGACGCCAGCGGGTCTGCCATGGATAGTACGAATAACAATCCACGCTAAGCTGCCGGCCGATAGAAGAACCCTGGTCCGGCAGATCGACAGTGTGTTAGCAGGCACGGCGCGAAGATTGAAAATCCTTGTGTCGGTGGTTCGATTCCGCCCCCGGGCCAACAAGATTGCTGCTCCTTGCCCCCCGAAAGCGACCGAACTCATGCATATTTGTCCCGCTGACCTGGTAACTACCCCCGACTATAAAATTCGACGATCTCATCGCGGATTGCCGTGGCCAACTCGTTTTTCATATGGCCGGTCAGTTTGATCCGCTGTCCCAGCGCATCGGCGTACACATACGCCGACTGGACATGCCCGTTATTGCTGCTAACCGACTCCGTCATGACCCCGAAGCTCTTGACATCGTGCGACGCCAGTTGCTTCGATCCGTTAGCGAATCTGAGCCCGGCCGGCTGGAGAAGAATGACGGTTTTTTTGGCGCCGAAGGCGAACTTCAGCACCAGTGCCGGGCCTGCAAGGGCAAGGACTGCCACCGTTCCCATGTGCCGGTCGAGAAAGCGGCCACCCACCATCGATTGACCGAGAAATAGCATGCCGATGAACAGGCCGACATACACGGCGATCAGGAAAATTGCCGTCGCGCCGGGGGCGCTGGCTTTGCCAAACGCGCCCGAACGGCTTGCCTTGACGATCAGTTCAATGGACCCGTCGGCCTGTGGGTTGGCCTCGTACTGCTTGTTAAATGAGCTCTTCATATCTTCCATCTTGAAAATTGGTTTCCAGCGAATCGAAAAACGCGGCCTCACGCAAGGAGATCAGGGCCGCCGCGGTCATTTCCGTCCGGCTTCGAGCGCCGCTTGTACCACGGCGTCGCTCCAGTTGAACGTGCGGCTGCCGGCGCCATCCTCGCCGCCACTGAGTGTCAGATTATTATTTGTGCCGAACGAAACGCTCAGAGCCTGAGTCGCTCCAAGCCGGGTAATGAGCAGGCTGCCCCGGTCAGGTCGCGCCGTGCCCGCTTCATGAACGGGACTCATCACCTGGACCTGCCAGGTGTCCTTGCCATTATTGGTCGTGAAGACGAGATTATTGGTGGACCGGTCAGGCTGGCCGTTGAGAATGGCGATCACGATCGAAGTCGACCCCGCATTGCTCAGTACGTAACGGCTGACCTGTCCCGCTTTGAAAATGAGTGAATTCGAAGCGAAAAAGTAGCTGTCTGCCGTATCGCTGTCCGTGAAGTAGCCGCCGATATCGCCGGACTCGAGGGAAAATTCCGTCTGGCTACTTGCGTTTGCCACGGTGATGGATGGTGTGCCGATGCTCATCGTCGTCAACCCGGAAGCGTTGTTCTTGCTCAGGTTACTGACGGTAAAGCTTCCCGAATACAGATGTTCAGGAAATTGCTTGCTACCGCAGGCTGCCAGCGTCTCAATCTGTGTCGAGGCGTCGAAGCGCGCGTTGCCGCCCGAAGGACACGAGCCGGATGCGCCCGATGTGAGCTGCAGCAGGGGCGCGGTCTGCACCATGTTGTACGAAATCCAGGCAGCGGCGAAGGACTGCAGGTCGGTGCTTGACGTCACCGGAGAAGCTGGCGTTTGTACCGGCGTTTGTACCGGCGTTTGTGCCGGCGTTGGAACCGTCGAAACGGCGGGCGGCCCTTCTGTCGATCCGCCACAACCGACCAACGCATTGGAAAGCGCTGCAAGGAGAGTCAAAGTTCTACATGTCGTACGCATATAAGGTCTTTCAAGTCACTAAGTTTTTGTGAATTATTCAAATCACGCTGCTGAAAAATCGGCGCGCAAATCTGCTGGTTTTTTTAAAGGGGCGATGGGCCTCTGTCATTTCATCGAGTTATTCGCTGGCGTCTGGCGTCAGGTTCAAAATATCGTTAATTTTTTTCAGCCGGTTTTTCCAGGCCGCGACGGCGTCGATTCCTCTCGACAAAAACCCATGCATTCACGACAATATTTTCATGACACAATTTCTGGCTGGTCCATCGCTCGTACTGCTTGTAGGCGAGCGCCTTTGAGTACGCAATCGATGGCGCCCAGTGCATTGCTGGCCGAAATGGCCGGTGGCGATGCGCGCGCTCGATACGCTGTATCAGGGCTGGTCGCGCAAGGTAAGGGGGTGTGCTTACACCAAGCTGCTTCACTTGGGACTCGACGCCCATGCTGTCTGCAGCGATTGAAAACTGATACACCGATTTGAGAAGATAGCTGCTTTGCGGAGCAGCCTTGAAACCACGCCGGCTTCCTCGACTTCGCCAGGCACAGCGGCTTCAGGATCAAACTGTGCCAGCCGTACCGGGCCCAGACCAAGGGCAAGGTCGAGCGCTTCAACGGCTATTTGCGCAGGTCGTTTTACGTGCCGCTGGCAAGCCGCCTGGACCAGAGCGGTTTGCAGCTCGATGTCATCACGGCCAACGTGGAGGTGACACGCTCGCTGCGCGAGGTCGCCAACGCGCGTGTGCACGGCACGACGCAGGAGAAACCGTCCGAACGGATGGCAAATGAAGTGGCTTACCTGCAGGTACTGGCGCAGCCATGGCGAGGCGACATCGCTGCCGCGCGGCCGCAGGCAGCGGCGCCGGAACCACCCGCACCGCGTCCCGCTATCGTGATCGAGCGCATCGCCGAAGCGGCGCCGGCGCCGGCTGCTGATCATTGATGAAATTGCTTACCTTCCAATGAGCGCGAGCAGGCCAACCTGTTCTTCCAAGTGATCGCGGCGCTGTACGAAAAAGGCAGCCTGATCGTGACGAGCAACCTGCCGTTCGGCCAATGGGATGCGACGTTTGCACAGGACGCGACGTTGAAGGCAGCGCTGCTGGACCGGTTGCTGCACCTCGCACATGTCGTGCCGATCGCCGGCGAAAACTACCGCATTAAACACCCGCGGCAGGCCGGTACCGTCAAGTGCATCGGCGCCGGCAAGGCTGGCTGAACGGGTTATGAGAAGAGAGAAAAATCGAGCGCATGCTGGTGGTGAAAACGTATCAGTTTTAAATCGCCGTTGACACCTGGTATCAGAGCAGCATGCTGGGTGCCTGTGCGTTGGCCTGAATGATCGCTACACCAGGCCTCAAGGCACGCGGTCATACAGTTGGCGCAAGGAACTACACTGCCACAGACCGCTGAATGTGGATTTTTTCCTGAAACGAAGGAGAACAGCCTGTGGAAAGTTCGAACGACGGCATCAGTCTTTTCTTTCTCTGAAGTCACCTTCAATCACTGTGTTATCGGCGGCGACAGCCGCATTTCGGCCCGCTGCAAAGTTGAATGCAGAAGGCGAGAGTCGCGCGAACAGACGTTTTTTCCACAAGGGAAAGGCGAGCACAAAAATCATCGTCAAGCCTGCGCAAAGGGCCGACACGGCGTCCCCTTGCATCAAAAAGCGCAACAAGCAAAGTGTGAGCAGGCTCGCCATCAATGGCAGACGAACCGGCTTCGGCAACAGCCCGACGATACGAAGCTTGCCTCTGCTAATCCAGGGCAACCTTGCGAACAGAGCGCCCAGCAGCAGGCCCGCGACGAACCGGCTTGTGCCGAGATATTCGGCCAATACGCCTACGACCAGCAAGCCGGTGTAGGTGATCGTGGCGGCCAGGGCCACCAGCACCAGTAAGGCAACAGCGATTGTCAGCCTTGGCCGTGCCATCACCGCGCCGAGTAGAAAACGTAAAATTTGTATGCTCCTGCAAATGGATCATGGAAAGTGGAGCGCAAATTTTAACAGCCCGTCAATGCACGAACAATCCAAGCACGGCTGCCTGCATCGGAATGCCCGCAATGCAACGTTAGCGCTGACGACGGCGCGCCGCTGACAGTCCGAACAAACCCAGTGCTAGCAGGAAAATCGACCCTGGTTCCGGGATGGCCTGCTCGTTGAACACGAGATTATCAAAGCCCAGGGAACCTTCACCAAGTTCGCGCTTGAAGATGTCAAGAGACGTCAGATTGTTAAATCCGCTCAGGATGAATGTGTTCCAACCCGATGCGCTGACCAGAATATCTGTGGTCACGGTAAGGCCGTCCGCCCTATGGCCGACGAGCGTGGCGTACTCTTGGGCTTGTAAATCAAAAAGGCTGGTCAATTCCATGTCCAGCTGCGACATCGAGAAATCAGCGCCACTGGTGGCAGTAATAGTGGTAATGAAATAATGGTTGGTATGCAGCCAGAAGGTACCATTTGGTACAAAAAATCCGCCGACGTACGGACCGTAGACGTCCATATTGGTGCCGCTAAACGTTAGACCCTTGTCGATAATTAGGGGACGTGGCGCTCCAATTTGGACCACAAAATCTTCGAAATCGACAACCCCTGCGCTAGCGCCACCACTGATGGCGGCCAAAGAAACAATAAGGGCACAAAGGCTGAAGTAAAGCTTTTTCATAATCATCAATCAAAATAATTGTGAATAAGCAATTTTCGCGCCAGCTATAAATTGCAGTTTAGAAACAAGAACTTATGGTGTACCGAGCAACGTTTTTCATCGCACATGTAAAAAATCTCGACAAGACTTAGCCGGAAATGTTTCTTCTTAATGGCGCGCTGGTTCGCCCAGGAAGGCAATAGCCATGGATGAACAACAACGCCTGCTGGTGCGACTGCCCGACTTCCTCAATGGCCACGTGGACGGAGAAGATGCGCGCCGGATGGAGGCGCTATTGAAGGAAGATACGGCCTGGAACGCGTTGAACCGGCTCAGGCGGCCTGCTGCCAGCCGGGATTGCAAGAAAAGTTCCCGCGTGTCGCGCTGCCGATCCCGACAGCTGGACGCTCACGCACCACCGTCGCGAGCGCCGCGATGCAATGCGCTCGCGACAATCTCAAGCGCCCGCGAAGCCCTCGAGAAGAAGCGCGACAGCTGCGGGCTCGACCGCTATGTCGACGTTGAAGGGGGCGCTGTCCGAAGCGGACGAGAGGACAGTCCGCCCCGCGCTGTCCGACAACGTAACGCCTGCCAGAACGCACGCAACATGCACTGCCGATAGTGAAGCAGGGCCTGCACCCGCATGGTGAACATGATGGGGCCGGTGCCAAGGAACTGGCCATCGTCTGGCGTGGGCTCAAGCCATTCCAGCCGCCAGAGCGGGCGTACCGTCTCGATGAGGAGCGGTTCGAACGACACCCCTGACGCCCCTCGGTGGCTTCAACCGCAAACTTCAGAGGGAACACCTCGAAATACCTGGCCAAACCACGATCTTCGGTCGAAAACACGATGCTCCGCCCCTCCTCGGCGCGCAGCGCCACGAAGAAGTGCCACTAGCCATCGGCGTGGAAGTATGCGTCGACGCGCTTCCCAATCAGCGAGGAGAAGTCATCGCAGGCGGAGACAGACTCAGACAGCATCGTTACCGCCCTCCCCGTCATGCACCACGATTGCGTAGAGCTGTGCGACCCGTTCGACTGATATCCCCTCGCGTTGCTCGACCGCCAGCGGATGGTCGGTCGGTTCCAGTTCGATGAATGGCCGAATGAAACCGTTCCTGAGATGAAACTGGGTCTTCAGGTTCACCGTGTCCGGATATGGCTGGAGCGCGGCATTCAGCCAGCCAAAGAAAGGACCAATATGCGCACGCTGCTCGGACGCGTAACATGCGCCCCATTTTTGGAAACTCTGCTCGCTGAGCGACACCTACACGCCCCAGGAGAACTGCTCGGACTCGCCGTGCACCGGGATCTCGAGACAGCCACGGACGAAATACTGCTGCCCGTCGATGATGCAGGCATCCGTATCAAGCTGGCAGCGCGCTGCACGCTCGTCCTGCGGCACAGCGTAAAAGCTCAACGGCGCGGCCGCGTCGAGTGCCGGCATGCCTTGATGGATCTGGCCGCAACCTTTGCAATGAAACTCGAACGTCATTCGTCTGCCTCGTTTGACACTTCAATCATTTGGGTTCGGTGGCTGGGTGGGGCGCCAATTGGCGGTCACGCGCACGAAAGTGGTGTCCGGTTCGGTACCATCGCAAACGGGCATTTTGGAAGATTTCTGTCAACGAAAAGTTCACGAGTGGCGCGTAGCCCGGCGTGACACATCGGGACATTCAACGCCCGGGGGCAATCATCGGGGTGCATTCACTGGATCTGACGTTGACGGGCGTTTTGTCTTCTTTCTGCAACTGGGCAGTACCGACGCGACCCTGCCGGTCGCCTGGAATACTTTGCGGATCTACAGGCGATATCAGGGTGAGTAGAAAAGTGCGCAAACGGTGCGTCGTGCGGTTTCCTCGGGTGCCCTGCTCGCTTCGGACAAGGAAAAAATCGCCCGAAGGCGATTGTTTTTTTGCTACCGGCTGAAGCGGTGTCTGTCGAATTCTCCTATGAGAAACGGTAGCCAAAGCAGTTTACCTGTCAAGACCCGCTTGGTTATAGACACGTTTAACGAATAATTCTGGCTTTTTATCGTGCCATTTTTTCAGTGCCTGGATCGGCGTTTGGTGTTCGAGAGCGCGCTGTGGGATGCTGTTGTTGTAGATTTTTAGATAGTTGCGCAACGTCGATTCGAGCTCGGCAGCGGAACCAAAACGGGTCTGTCCAACGATCTCGCTGATGCGGCCATTGAAGCGTTCCACCATGCCGTTGGTTTGTGGATGGCGAGGTGGAATAAGCCGATGTTCGATCGCCAGGGCTTTGCAGAGAACGTCGAAGGCGTGCTTGCCAGACGGGATGCGATCGCCGGTGACGGGGTCCTTCTTCTTGCTGGTGAAGCGGTCCGTAAACTGGCTGCCATTATCGGTCAGTAGTTTAACGATGTTGATCGGGCAGGCATTTTTTACCTTGATCAAGAAATCGGTGCTGCTGCTGTCAGACTGGTCGGCATAGATTTCCATGAAGACCCAACGGGTTGCACGATCGATCGCGACGAACAAATAGCGCCGGGATGTCTCGTCCGGCATTTGCGGCAAGTATTTGATATCGACGTGGAGATAGCCCGGCTCGTAATCCTTGAAGGTTTTCCTGGCCATGGGCTTTTCGCCGTCCAACACAGGAACGAGATCGCGCAAGTCCGACACGCCGTGACGGCGCAGGCAACGGCCGAGACCGGCACGAGAGACGGCCGGATTAATGAACTCGCGTGTTACCGCGAGCAGATCGTCGGTGGCCAGCAGAAGCGTTTTACGCAGCTCGACAACGACAAGTTCCTGGTCCGGTGTCAGCGTGGTATTCATCGTCTTGGGGCAGTGCGAACCATCAAGCGGCGTTTCGCGATCTTGCCACTTCCTGATCGTCTGCCGCGTGACGTTGTAGAGCCTTGCTAACTCTGCTTGGGAGAGCTTGGAGTTCTTGATTTCTTCGCGAATTAGGTGCGTCGTTCGCGCTTGGCTATGCAGGGCTTGGGTCATGAGATCAGCGAAGGCTTGTCGGTAGTTAGCAGTGTACGCAAAACGTGCCTGGCCTTGAAGACTGGCCAGCTGCGGATGGGTACATGATCCCACGAGTCGCTACACATATGACGAGCGAGGCCATCTTATTGCTGAGCTTGATCAAACAGGCGCTACTCTCGCTGAACACATATGGCTGGGTGATCAGCCGGTTGCAGTATTCGCAAATGGAACCATCAATTATGTTTATGCCGACCAAATTAACACACCGAGGCTGATCACGGACACATTAAATCGGCCTAAGTGGAGTTGGACTTCTAGTCCTTTTGGAAATAATTTGGCCGTTGAAGATCCCATCGGCGTAGGAAGATTTTCCTATGGATTACGATTCCCAGGTCAATACTTTGATGTGGAAAGCGGACTCCACTACAATCTTCATCGCGACTACGACCCTGACACTGGGCGATTCGTTCAAAGTGATGTTATTGGAATTCAAGGCGGCCTAAATACCTATGCATATGCCTCGTCAAATCCACTATCGATGGTCGATCCGAGCGGATTGTCTGGATGCAAAATTGCCGGTTTCTTTATAGTTTGCTCGAATGCTCCGCCACCAGTAATAGATGGAGACAATTCCTTCCCGACCACTACATCTTTGCCATGGCCCAATCTAAAAAATCCATTTGATGGCATGTTTTCAGTGCAGCGTCCAAAAAGAATGACACCCGATCAGGAATCTGTATTTGATAGAGTATGCGTTAAATCTGAAGATCCTTGTAGAGCACTTAAGGAGGAAGCTAGGAAGGTAATAGACGCCGCAAGAGTCAAAAAAAATGAGATGCTCGTCGATGATAAAGAGATGTTTGGTACAATCAAGTGGACTAATCATGTCGACGGTCTCGCTGGAAGAATTAAAAGCATCAATGCAATTTTGTCGCTAGGCCAACTAATGGGGTGTGATATGTCTCAAGAATTTTTAATGTCAACAGAAATCTGGATTCCTAATAGGCCTTTTCCAAAATGAAAATTTATATCGATTTTAGTGTTTTCACCGAAACAAGTTCTATTGGTACTGTTACAGGAACGCTTGCGTTAGCTGCCGTCCCTGAGATTGGCTCGGCGGTTATACTTAGCTATCCGCTTTTCCATACGGAACCGTTAAGTGTAAAGGGTTTTTCCGGGGCACTCGCAGTTACTCACGTACTGCACTATCCTGAAGCTGACGATGTCAAAGTCATGGTAATGCTTGACGACCTTACTATTGAAAGCGTTGATGATGTCGAAAGGGTTATGCATTTTTTCGAAGAAGGCTTCAATTTAAACATTGACTATCATCGCTAAGGAGGCGCTGATTTATTCGCATCCAGGGAAGCTGTGCTCTTATAAATCAAGGGCTTACAGGCGAAATTCCGGGAAATCCTGAATTAATCAGCGGTTCCCTAAGGTTAATTCGTTACATGCAACGACAGAAGTCCCGTTTTGCGTGACGCGTTGAGCGGGTAAGCCGGGACCGACCGTTGCGCACGCCTTCCTCGGTCGTTTTTGTACCAAGTTTTCCGTCGTCCTTTTTAATCACGAAACCGACAGCTTTTGGCCCCTTGCGCAGCACGTCGTTGAATCATGATTCCGGCGGTGCCAGCTGGCCATTAAACAGGTAGGCGGCTTTGATTTTCGTCGGGGTCGAAGAACAATTTGAGATCCCAGTCTAAAAATGGGTACATTATCCTCATAAGATGTGCAATTCCCCTTGCTACGATTGGGTACAGCGCTAACGCGCGTTCTATTAGGGTTATTAAGATAAGTTATGGTTGCCCTGGTAACTTGACGATTTTGGCATGGTAAAGGCTTCTTGGCAACGCGACTGCTTCTAAGCTCTAACGTGAGTAGATGAAGCTAATTCATCCGGGACTGATTACGATTGAAAAACGAAATCGACATTTTCTTGGGGGAGACATAGAGCCTAGATGTCAAGACCCGCTTGGTTATAGACGCGTTTAACGAATAATTCTGGCTTTTTATCGTGCCAGTTTTTCAGTGCCTGG